>NZ_DASTRI010000034.1:0-77598 GCF_035761305.1 Chitinophaga sp.
TTGCTTATTGCTTCACCAGCTCTATTTCACAATTAATACGCACGTCGTCGCCTACCACCACACCGCCGGCTTCTGTTACCGCGCTCCAGTTCAATCCAAAATCCTTCCGGTTAATTTTACCGCTCACTGTAAAACCTGCACGGTGGTTGCCCCAGGGGTCCTTTACCACACCGCCAAACTCCACGCCCAGCTTTACTGTTTTGGTTACATCGCGGATGGTCAGGTCGCCGGTTATATTGTAGGAACCATCATTATCTACCGGCTCATATTTGGTGGGCACAAATTTGATCTGCGGAAAAGCATGGTCATCAAAAAACTCCGGGGATCGCAGGTGCCGGTCCCGGTCCTCATTGCCGGTAGTTATAGAGGCGGTATCTGCCGTAAAAACAGCCTTTGCAGTTGTGAAATCCTCGTCTTCAGTTTCCGCTTCCAGGCTGAATTTGTTGAAATGCCCTGAAACATTGGTGATCATCAGGTGCCTGATCTTAAAACCGATCATGCTGTGTGCCGGGTCCAGGACCCATTTAGTGGTTGCCATATTAGAGGAGTTTAATGCTGTAATTCGTAATTTACACCCAAATGTATGCCATTGTTGACATAGAAACTACCGGCGGCCATGCCAGCGCCAACGCCATTACAGAAGTAGCCATTTTTATATTTGACGGCCTGCAGGTGGTGCAGGAGTACCATACCCTGGTAAATCCCCGTATGCCCATACCGTATTATGTGCAGTCGCTTACCGGCATTACCAATGAAATGGTGGCGGAAGCGCCGGACTTTGCAGTAGTTGCGGAAAGCATTTATGATCTGCTGCATGATAAGATATTTGTGGCGCACAACGTCAACTTTGATTATTCTTTTTTACAATACCACCTGGCTGCCCATGGTTATGAGCTGAAATGCAAAAAGCTTTGCACGGTTCGCCTGGGACGCAAAATAGTACCGGGCCTGCCATCGTACAGCCTGGGTAACCTGTGCCGCTCCCTGGAGATACCGGTGCACCAACGCCACCGCGCCGCCGGTGATGCCGCTGCTACCGTACGCCTGTTTGCTCTGTTGCTGGAGCGCGATACCGGGCAGGCCATTGCAGGCGCGCTGAAGGCAGGCTCCAAAGAGCAGTTTTTGCCGCCCAACCTGCCGCCTGAACAGGTAAAGCAGCTGCCGATGACGCCGGGGGTATATTATTTTCATGACCAGAAGGGGAAGGTGGTGTATGTGGGCAAGGCCCGCAACCTGCGCAAACGGGTGAACAGCCATTTTACCGGTAATAACGCCGGACGTAAACGCCAGGAGTTCCTGCGGAACATTTACAGCATTACCTATGAAGTAACCGGTACCGAGCTAATGGCGGAGATACTGGAATCGGTGGAGATAAAAAGACTCTGGCCCGTATACAATTATGCCCAGAAGCATGTGGAGTTCAACTATGGCTTTTATGCCTTTGAAGACCAGGACGGCTACCTGCGCCTGGCTATTGAAAAACGGCGTAAGTATACCACGCCCCTCCATGTATTTAAATTACTGGTAGAGGGGCACCAGCTGCTCCGGAATATTATCCGCAGGTTTGACCTGTGCCCCAGGCTCTGTTTCCTGCAAAAAGGCAATGGAGCCTGCTTACCGCTGCAGGACCATACCTGCCGGGGCGCCTGTGAAAAAAAAGAACCTCCCGCCTTGTATAATAACAGGGTACAGGAAGCAATCAGCTGGCTGCAGCAGCAACAGCCGTCTTTTGTAATTATTGGTCATGGGAGGGATGTGGGCGAGCAAAGCTGCATACTCATGGAAAAAGGGCGCTTTTACGGCATGGGCTACCTCCCGCGGGACGTGGCCGTTACCGGCAGTGAGCAGCTGAAAGACTGGCTCACCCCTTATCCTGAAAATGAATACATCCTGAACCTTATACGGCTGCATGCAGCCGGTAAGGCAGCCCGTTTGTTACCACTCTGACAAGCAAAAAACCGGCAGCCTGCCATGTAAAAACACAGCTAAAGCTAACCGCCCGCATTATTATTGAAAGAATGTGTTGCTGTTGCGCAGGTATGAATGATCATGGTAAGGCCAGCCCTTTTGGCTGTTACAGATCATAAATATCCTGGTACCGGTTCCGGTACAATGCTGGTATGATAGTTTGTTTCGCATGATGCAACCAAACAGCCGTCTGTGCAATCATCAGCAAAAATTGAAAACTGTGTCCTTTGATCTCTTATAATATAAAACGAAACTTTATTAAAAGTAACTTATATAAAACTGATCCTGCACAGATAGCCTGTGCTCACGGAAACAATATCATAAACCCTGGACAAGCAGGCAACAACATCACATTCAAAACAATAACAAAAAGTAGTAACAATCCCGGTTATTAATTACTGCTGCTGCAGCAGGAACTTAACCGGCAGCTCATAGTACATGTTTACAACACGGCCGTTGTAGTTAACAGGTTTGAACTGCAGACTTTTAGCGGCTTCCACAGCAGCTTCTTCCAGGCCATAACCCAGGTTGGTCTTAGGCTCAACTTCGCTAACATGACCTTTGTCGTCGATAACGAAAGATACGTACACTGTACCGTTGATACCGTTTTCCTTGGCTTTGAAAGGATATTTCAGGTTAGCGTACAGGGATGCGGTAGCATCAGCCAGCAGCTGCCGTTGTTCCGGCGTGTAGGTAATGGTGGTAAACACGGTGTCGGGTTTGCCATTACGCTGGCGGATCCAGTAAGCGTCAGCCACGGTATTGTCCTGGATGGTGTAACCATGCTGGATCTGGCGGCTGTCGAAATAATTGTAAGACCAGCGGCCTGGTTTCAGCAGGTTTTCGCCGCCTTCTCCGTTCAGTTGCACAAAGGTGTTTGTACCGTTGTCGCCTTTGTTGATAATAAAACGGATTGCACCGTTCTTGTAATAAACAGTGTCGTTGGACGCCTTAGATTGCAAAGAGCAGCCCAGCGCCATAAGTAATACTACGGCTGCCCCTAAGAATTGCTTCTTCATAGGTCGTTGTTTTATTGAATTAGAATTGTTAATGCCTCTTTCATGTTTTCTTAGTACGTTGGTGTGTTCAGAAAGCGTTCTCATAACTACATTTTTGATTGTTTACTATTTGGTTTCACCGGCATTTGTGTCCCCCACAAATTAGTGCGTTTGCCTGTTGCACAACCGGTGATTATCAGTCCGATATGCAGCTAAAGTGAATACCTGCTTGAGTTACGGCTCATAATTAAATCACGCCTCAAATTACGATTTTTTAATAAATAGTAATAATTAATATAAGATTTTTTATTCTATTAATAATTAACACCACATATCCACATGGTTTTCAGATGGTAAGTAATTTTAAATCATTCTTTTTCATATATGATGTGGCATGTGTAATATTTTTTTTCCACCACGTCGAAAAAAAAGACGTGCTTCGGAAATTTGTTTAGGTTCGCACCGTATTTTTGCGCGTCGTTGGTTTGCATAAACCATTCATTTTAAATTAATTTATAATTTTCTGACTGATGCTTACATCCGGTTTCAAATTCCCGGGACAAACCGCCTACTATAAAGGCAAGGTACGTGATGTGTATACCATTAATAACCAGCTGATGGTGATGTTGGTAAGCGACCGTATTTCTGCCTTCGACGTAGTGCTGCCCAGGCCCATTCCTTATAAAGGGCAGGTACTGAACCAGGTGGCCGCCATTATGCTGGATGCCACTAAAGACATTGTACCGAACTGGGTAAAATCTGTTCCCCTGCCAAATGTGACCATCGGGTTAAAATGTGAAACCTTCCCGGTGGAAATGGTGGTGCGCGGTAACCTTACCGGCCATGCATGGCGCACTTATAAAAGCGGCAAACGCGAGCTTTGCGGCGTGTCGCTGCCCGAAGGCCTGAAAGAAAACGATTTTTTCCCCAATCCCATTATTACCCCTACCACCAAAGCGCACGAAGGGCATGATGAGGACATTAGCCGTGAGCAGATCATTGCCCGTGGCCTGGTAAGCGAAAAGGATTACGCACAGCTGGAAAAATATACCCTGGCCCTGTTTCAGCGCGGCAAGGAGCTGGCAGCCAAACGCGGCCTCATACTGGTTGACACCAAGTATGAATTTGGTAAGATAGGCGATACCATTTATGTAATAGACGAAGTGCATACGCCCGACTCTTCCCGTTACTTCTATGCCAAAGGCTATGAGGAAAACCAGCAAGCCGGTAAGCCGCAAAAGCAGCTCAGCAAGGAGTTTGTGCGCGAATGGCTGATGGAAAACGGCTTCCAGGGTAAAGAGGGGCAGCAGGTACCGGAAATGGACGATGCCTTTGTAAAAAGCGTTAGCGACCGTTACATTGAGCTGTTTGAAAATATAACAGGGCAACCGTTTGTAAAGGAGGATGTAACGCCCGCTGAAATAGAAAAGAAAATTATCGACACTTTAAAAAGCCTTTCATAAATAAAGAGCCTCGCGTAAGCGGGGCTTTTTTATAGGTCTTTTTTTCACGCAGCGCACTGCTGCGCATCAATGGAAACCGTCGCACACTGCTTTAAGCCGGCCTTCTGCTTTTAGCTTTCTGCTTTTTCTTACCTTTGCCCAATCCTGTAATCTAAGCAACAAGCGATGAAGCATTTAGGCGCGCTGAATATATACTTTGTAAAATATAAATGGTTATTCATACTGGGGCTGTTGTTCACTTCCATTTCCATTGTCTTCAGCATTTTTCAACCCGTAATGGTAAGGCAGATATTTGACCTGCTGGCCCAAAACCTGGATAGCTACCGCATGATCAACGACATGGATATAAAAAGCCTGTTCCGGGCCGATTTTACCCGTGTGCTGGCCTTTTACGGCATTACCATATTGGCATCGGCCCTGCTGAGCGGTTTCTTCATGTTCCTGCAGCGCCAAACCCTTATTGTAATGAGCCGCCATATTGAATACGACCTCAAGAATGATATTTACCAGCACTACCAGGAGCTGGACCTCAACTTTTTTAAAATGCACCGTACCGGCGACATGATGAGCCGCATTACGGAAGATGTATCACGGGTACGTATGTACGTTGGGCCTGCCATTATGTATGCGGCCCGCACCATTATAATGCTGGTAATGATCGTGTACCTGATGGTAAAGGTGAACTTTACCCTTACCATCTACACCTTATCGCCGCTGCCGGTGCTGGCCCTTACTATTTATTATGTGAACCGCATTATCCACCGCAAAAGCGAGCGCATACAGGCGCAGCTTTCCAATCTTACCTCTATTGCGCAGGAGTCGTACTCCGGTATACGGGTTATAAAATCATATGTGCAGGAAGAAAGCAGCGCCCGCCACTTTGAGCAGGCCAGTGAAGAATACAAGGTAAGCTCCGTAAGCCTGGCCAAAACAGATGCGCTGTACCAGCCCGCCATGTCGCTCATGATAGGGCTGAGTGTTATACTCACCATATTTATCGGGGGCATACAGGTAATACACGGCAACATTACCGTAGGTAACCTGGCGGAGTTTGTGATTTATGTGAACATGCTTATTTTCCCGTTCTTCTCTATAGGATGGGTGGCATCTATGATACAGCGCGCCGCTGCTTCCCAGCAACGCATCAATGAATTTTTACGTACAGCATCTACCATCAAAAACAGCGAGCATGCCCAGGCCATACCCCTGAAAGGCAGCATCCATTTTGATCATGTATCTTTTACCTACCCCCATACCGGCATCCAGGCCATTAAGGATTTTGACCTTGTTATTCAACCGGGGCAAAAGGTAGCCATCATTGGCCGCACCGGTTCCGGCAAATCCACCCTGGCGCAGCTGCTGCTGCGTATGTACGATCCGCAGCAGGGCCGGGTGCTGCTGGATGGGCACGATATACGCAACCTGCGGCTGGATAGCTTACGCAGCCAGATCAGCTATGTGCCGCAGGATGTGTTCCTGTTCTCCGATAACATTACGAACAATATCCGGTTCGGCGCACCCGCTGCCGGCATAGAAGCCGTGCGCCAGGCGGCCCGGCAGGCATCGGTGGAAAAAGACATCCTGAACTTCAACGAAGGGTTTGATACCATGATAGGGGAGCGGGGCGTAACACTCAGCGGCGGACAAAAACAGCGTATATCCATTGCACGCGCGCTGATCATGGATCCCAACATCCTGGTGTTCGACGATTGCCTGTCGGCTGTAGATGCCCGCACCGAAAAAGAGATCATAGGTAACCTGTACGCCTATCTGAAAGATAAAACGGCTATTATTATTACACACCGCATATTTGCCCTGTTTGAGTTTGATAAAATAATCGTTTTAGACGATGGCAGGATTGTTGAAACAGGTACGCATGAACAATTAATGACATCAAACGGCTATTACGCGGAACTGTACGCCCGGCAACAGTCTGGGGAGGAGGAATCTGTAACTGAATAAAAATCATTTTTTTACATATACCGCTGGTCCTTTATCAGGAGCTCTTTTTGATTACTTATCAAAATCATTTAAAATTATTTTGATATTTGTAAAACAATAGTATATTTGTTGCTTATTGAATATTGATAATTTGGATTGATTCGTTAACACTTAAATCTATCAACTGTGGCGTACGAAAACAACAATCAACAGGAAAGAAACAACGACAGCATCTTTTCTAAACGATTGAAAGCGGGTAAAAGAAGAACTTACTTCTTTGATGTAAAGACCACTCGGGGAAACGATTATTTTCTGACCATTACAGAAAGTAAAAAACGTTTCAATGACAATGGGTACGACAGGCACAAGGTATTCCTGTACAAGGAAGACTTTAACAAGTTCCTGAACGCACTAACCGAAACCATCAACTACGTAAAAACCGAGTTGATGCCCGATTTCGATTTTGATGCTTACAACCACGACTACGTGAGAGAAGATGGTGAAGACGATGGAGCCGATGTAGTATCAGAAGCTACCGTTGCTGCCGCACCGATAGCTGAACCTGCTATTGCTCCCGCTGCTGCTGCTGCCGCCACATCTCACAGCGATGATGTAGACAAATGGTAAGATTTTTACGCTTATTCAGAATAGCACCTCCGGATTTCTCCGGAGGTTTTTTTTATACTATTTTTTCCTCTTCACTTTCGCTTCCCCCTGCTTTCTCCTTGGGCTCCTCTTGCTTACAGCTGTTAAAATATTACCGGTGTAAGGATGGTCTTAAATAAAAAGCCGCTCACGGCTCATTACCATGAACGGCTTTATATTAAATAAAATAATACCGTTATTGCTTCATCTGCTTCCATGCATTAATCAGCCCGTTGGTGCTGGAGTCGTGCGCGGTTACCTTATCACCGCTTTGCAGCTCCGGCAGTATTTTATTGGCCAGCTGCTTGCCCAGCTCCACACCCCACTGGTCAAAAGTGTAAATATTCCAGATAACGCCCTGCACAAATATCTTATGTTCGTATAGGGCTATCAGTGAGCCCAGCGAACGCGGTGTAATTTCCTTTACCAGGAAAGAGTTGGAAGGCCGGTTGCCGGTGAATACCTTATATGGCAGCAGCTTGGCAATAGCATCGGCCGTCATGCCGGATTTTTCCAGCTCCGCCTTTACCTCATCTGCGGTTTTGCCGTTCATTAACGCCTCTGTTTGTGCAAAGAAGTTAGACAGCAGCTTAACATGATGGTCGCCGATAGGGTTGTGGCTGATAGCCGGCGCAATAAAGTCGCACGGGATCAGCTTGGTGCCCTGGTGTATAAGCTGGTAAAAAGCGTGCTGCCCGTTGGTGCCGGGCTCGCCCCAAACAATAGGGCCGGTCTGGTAGGGTACAGGCTGGCCGTTACGGTCAACATACTTACCGTTGCTCTCCATATTTCCCTGCTGAAAATAGGCTGCGAAGCGGTGCATGTACTGGTCGTACGGTAATATGGCTTCAGAGTCGGCGTCAAAAAAGTTGCCGTACCAAAGTCCCACCAGCGCCATAATGGCCGGTATGTTCTTTTCAAACGGGGTAGTGGTAAAGTGCTCGTCTACCGCATGCGCTCCTTCCAGCAGGGCCTTAAAGTTGCCGAAGCCAATGGTGAGCGCAATGCTCAGGCCAATGGCAGACCATAGGGAGTAGCGGCCGCCTACCCAGTCCCAGAACTCAAACATATTATTGGGATCAATGCCAAATGCCTTTACTGCTTTTTCGTTGGTGCTAAGCGCGGCAAAGTGCAGGGCAATGTGCTTTTCGTCTTTGGCATGCTGCAGGAACCACTCCCGGGCGGTATTGGCATTGGTCATGGTTTCCTGCGTGGTAAAGGTTTTGGAGGCTATGAGAAACAGCGTTTCCTCCGGTGTTACCTTTTTCAGCGTTTCTGCAATGTGCGTACCGTCTACATTGGAAACAAAGTACGGCTGCATGCCTTCTATCCAGTAGGGCTTCAGAGCTTCCGTTACCATTACCGGTCCCAGGTCCGAGCCGCCTATGCCAATGTTCACAATATAACGTATAGGCTTACCCGTGTAGCCCTTTTGCGCGCCTGAATGTATCTGCTTGCAGTAGTGCTCCATTTTCTGCAGCACCTTGTTCACATCGTCCATTACGTTTTGCCCGTCGAGCATTACCGGTTTGTTGCCGGTATTGCGCAGCGCGGTGTGCAGCACCGCCCGGTTTTCCGTGGCATTGATCTTTTCCGCGTTGAACATGGCTTTGATGGCTGCTTCTACCTGGCACTCGCGCGCCAGCTCCAGCAGCAGGTTACGCGTTTCTTCCGTGATCCGGTTCTTGGAATAATCAAACAGTATATCTTCAAAGCGCAGGGAAAACTTTTCAAAGCGTTGTGCATCCTCTGCAAAAAGCTGGCGCATTTGCACCTGCTTCATGCTGGCGGCATGTTGCTGCAGCTGCTGCCAGGCTTTCGTAGTGGTAGGATTCGTCGATGGAAACATAGTGAAGTTGATTTGTACCCAAAAGTACTTGTTACATTTTAGATTTCTGATTTCCGTTTATAAATATGCCAGCCAATAGTACCGGCCACCAGTACAATAGCTATATAACAGGCAGTGGTAAGCGCCGGTACAGGCAGCCCGTCGGATATTACCCTTTGTATAATAATACTTATAAATGCCCAGATGATTACCAGGCCATAGGTAATATTATAATGCTGTAAGATCATGTAAGCGGCAAAGCCGGCGCACAGGCCCACCATCAGCACCGTCCATGTTACCATGCCTATCACCTGCCCGTTCCATCCCCAGTATACCATCAGCGTTTCCAGGTTCACCAGCGATGAAAAGCTTACCCAGCCCAGGTATATGCTGAAAGGAATTTGCAGCAGCCACTTTTCCCGGCGCGAAACAACGGCATGCCCGATGGCAAAATTATAATGGATGGCTATCAGCGACACCAGCAGCAGCAGCTGGAGCAGGAATGCAAACGGCATAAGCTCATAATGCCAGGCAAAGTACCAGCCGGCGTTGGCTACGCAGCTGATAAGCCACCAGTGGCGCATATGCGTCATTAACCGGGTAAGCTCCTGTAGATGATTTCCCCAGAATGCCAGCCAAAGCTGGTATATAACAAATGCCGCCAGGGCCAGGTAAAGTATGCTCCGGATAATAGTAAGGGCTACAGGTGCAGGCAGCAGCAGGTGCGCATACCGGTTGGATATATCGCTCGTACGGATGCCGTTAATAGGCTGCTCCAGTGTCAGCAGCTTAACGCCTACTACCAGTATGAAACCAATGGCATGAAAGATAGACTGGTTCTTATAATGCAAGGTTTCATCGGCCGCCATAGCATAGTTATGTTTTCGAACATCTGAAGGAAAAGGTGTTAAAAAATATACAAATATTATGCTAAAGCTAATATACTTGTTAATACGATAAAATGCTAATATGCAATACTTAAAATGGTAACTTAACCGGCTTCGCACATTCACAGTTTTTACTTACATTTGCGACCTTATGACAGCAGAGCAACTTAAAGCTATGAGGGACCGTCTTCACGTCCTGGGAGGTTTTCTTTAACGTCCCGGACCGCATAGCCAAAATAGAAAATGACAAACAGCTTACCCTGGCGCCCGGCTTTTGGGACGACAATGCACGGGCCACTTCCATTCTGAAAGAGATAAAGGTGAATAAATTCTGGGTAGACCTTTATGCGCAGGTGCAAACTGCCATTGAGGACAGCGCCGTGCTGTACGACTTCCAGAAAGAAGGCGAAGCCACGGAGGAAGAAGTGCAGGCCGCCTACCAGAAGGCCCTGGCAGAACTGGATGAGCTGGAGTTTAAATCCACCCTTAACCAGCCGGAAGATGAAATGCCGGCAGTATTAACCATTAATTCCGGCGCCGGTGGCACCGAAAGCCAGGATTGGGCCGAAATGCTGCTGCGCATGTACCGCATGTACGGCGAAAAACAGGGTTGGAAAGTATCTGAAATTGATGTACAGTACGGCGACGGCGCCGGCATTAAATCTGCTACCCTGGAGTTCGACGGCGAATTTGCCTACGGCCTGCTGAAAGCAGAAAGCGGCGTGCACCGGCTGGTGCGCATTTCGCCCTTTGATGCCAATGCCCGCAGGCATACGTCCTTTGCATCAGTTTTCGTATATCCATTAGTGGATGATACTATTGAGATAGCCGTAAACCCGGCCGACCTGGAATGGGAGTTTTACCGTTCAGGCGGTAAAGGCGGCCAGAACGTGAACAAGGTGGAAACCGCCGTGCGTTTAAAACACATTCCCTCCGGCATTATTATTGAATGCCAGCAGGCCCGTACCCAGGGCGAAAACCGCGAAAAGGCGCTCACCATGTTAAAATCACGCCTGTATGAAGAGGAGATCCGCAAGCGGGAGGAGCTGAAGAACGCCGCCAACGCCAATAAACGTAAAATTGAATGGGGCTCGCAAATCCGCTCCTATGTTTTCCATCCGTACAAAATGATCAAGGACCACCGTACCGATTTTGAAGTAGGGAACGTGCAGCCCGTAATGGATGGCGACCTGGGCGGCTTTATTAAAGCCTACCTGATGCTGGCGAAGGAAGAAGCGTAAGGAAATATTAAATGTAAAATGTAAAATTTATAAATGTAAAAGTGTGGTGCAGTGTGCTACAGGTAACATTACCGCCTACTTTTACATTTGAAATTTTACATTTAATATTTTACATTTTACCGGTTACAACAAAATTATGAACTACTAAACCTTAAGAGGATGCATAACGCTTATTTTCAATTTGCAGCCCCACACAATGAACCCGTATATAATTATGCCCCCGGTTCTCCCGAAAGAGCCGCATTAAAAAAGCAATTAGCTGCGTTCAAAGCTGCCACTGCAGATATTCCCATGTACATTAACGGGCAGGAGGTGCGCACCGGCAAAACGGTAGACCTTCGTCCCCCGCATGAAATAAAACATAAGCTCGGTCATTTTCATATGGGCGATGCCAGCCATGTACAATCCGCTATTGATGCGGCCCTGGCAGCCCGCGCACAGTGGGCCGATACGCCATGGGAGCAACGCGCGGCCATATTTCTGCGCGCGGCAGAGCTTATTGCTACCAAATACCGGTACCATATGAACGCGGCCACTATGCTGGGCCAAAGCAAAAACGCCTACCAGGCGGAGATTGACAGCGCCTGTGAGCTGATTGACTTCCTGCGCTTTAACGTGCATTACCTGGGCGAAATTTATAAACAGCAGCCTTACAGCCCCCAGGGCATTCATAACAGAACAGAGTACCGCCCGCTGGAAGGTTTTGTGCTGGCGGTAACACCGTTCAACTTTACCGCCATTGCCGGCAACCTGCCCTCCGTAACCGCTATGTGCGGAAACGTGGTGGTATGGAAACCCGCTGATACGCAGGTATTTGCGGCCAGCATGTTCATGCAGGTATTAATAGAAGCCGGTTTACCCGCCGGCGTAATTAACCTGGTGTATGCAGATGGTCCTGTACTGGGCGATGTATGCTTTAACCACCGCGACTTTGCCGGCATACACTTTACCGGCTCTACCGCCGTGTTCCAGCAAATGTGGAAAACCATTGGCGCCAATATTCACAAGTACCGCGCTTACCCGCGCATTGTGGGGGAAACCGGCGGTAAGGATTTTGTGCTGGTGCACAAATCCGCACAGGTAGATGTGGTGGTGACCGCGCTGGCCCGCGGCGCGTTTGAATACCAGGGACAAAAATGCTCCGCTGCTTCCCGCGCTTACCTGCCTTCCAATATTTCCGAAGAGGTGCAGCAAAAGCTGAAGGAAGTGTTGGGCACCATGAAAATGGGTACGGTGGAAGATTTCGGCAACTTTATTAATGCGGTGATAGAAGAACGCGCATTTGATAAAATAGCGGCGTATATAGATAACGCCAAAAAAGATCCCAGGGTAAAGATCATTGCCGGCGGTAACTACAGCAAGGCGGAAGGCTATTTTATTGAACCTACCGTAATTGTAACAACAGATCCCAAATACCGGACCATGTGCGAAGAAATATTTGGTCCCGTGCTAACCATTTACACTTACGACGCGGAGAAGTTTGAAGATATTTTAACGGTGGTAGACACTACTTCCGACTACGCGCTTACAGGATCCATTATTGCGCAGGACCGGTACGCTATTGACCTGGCCACTAAAAAGCTGGTGAACAGCGCCGGTAACTTTTACATTAACGATAAACCTACCGGCGCAGTAGTGGGGCAGCAGCCGTTTGGCGGCGCCAGGGCATCCGGCACCAACGACAAGGCCGGCTCTATGCTAAACCTGTACCGCTGGTTAAGCGCCCGTACCATCAAGGAAACTATGGTACCACCTGCAGACTATAAGTACCCTTTTTTGAGTGACGGCGCTGGTTCCTGATAACCGTGCGGGTTACAAACCAGCCCAGTGACGCGCCTATCCATATATCGCTGCTCCAGTGGCGGTTCTGGTACAGGCGCGTTACGCCTGTAAGGGTGGCCAGGCCATATGCAGCCCAGGGCACCCAGGGATAATCTTTCCCATAAATCTCGGCAAAAGCGGTAGCTACCGTGGTTACAGTTAATGTATGGCCCGAAGGGAAGGAAGTATAGCGGGAGTCGCTGTTAAAAGGCGCGCTGTAGCTGAAAGGATTATCGGAAGTGGTTGGCCGCTGCCTGCGGATGAATATTTTGGCAGTGGTGTACAGCGCCGTAGAAATCAGGAGCGATTTGGCCGCCATCAGCGAAGCATGCTCCAGGTTCCGGTTTTTAGATACCACGCCTGTAACATACAGCACGCCTATCAGGTACGGCGAGTAGGCGTTACCGAAAGGTTCTATCTGGTTGGTAATTTCAGTAAGCCCTTTGGTATGGTTACGCTCAAAGAATTGTTTTACCTCATAGTCGCCTGCCATCAGCAACCCTGCTGTACCCACTACCACACCAAACTTTGCAAAATCGCGGCCCTGCCAGTGAAAAGGGCGGCTGGCCGTAAAGCCCAGGTCCTGCACAATGCTTTTGAGGTAAGTGCCGTTAATGCGGTAACGGATAACACTGTCAGGGCTAATGTTATTAACAGTATCTGCCTTGGGAGTATTGCCGAATGCCGGCAGGCTGTCTTTGGAAACACGGGTGCTGTCTTGTGCCAGTGCCCAGCCGGGCGCCATAAACAGTAAGCAATAGAGGTAATAACGGGTACGCAAGTTGTTATGTTAATTTTGTGCAAAGATAATGTTCCCTGCAATTCAATACCGGTACGGTATAATATGTACCGGCAGCAATATGAAATAGTTTAAACCGTGCAAATTTGCTGCGGCGTGCATTGTAATGCAGCGCAGTATTTTTCTGTAAATTGTACAGCAAACCGCATTGTTATTATGAAACCAAGACTGGTAGTGCTTTCGGGCGCAGGCGTCAGCGCAGAAAGCGGTATTAAAACCTTCCGCGACAGCAACGGCCTGTGGGAAGAATATGATATTTACGAAGTGGCATCGCCCCAGGGCTGGCAAAAGAACCCCGCGCTGGTGCTGGAATTTTATAATATGCGCCGGAAAGATGTAATGAAGGCGCAGCCCAATACAGCGCATCATGGCCTGGCGCAGCTGCAGGATAAATATGATGTGCGCATTATTACCCAGAATATAGATGACCTGCATGAGCGGGCCGGCTCACAGCATGTGCTGCACCTGCATGGCGAGATATTTAAAATGCGCAGCGTGCTGGATGAAACCCGCACCTATCCCATAACAGCCGATATTAAAATCGGCGACCTGGCTGCCGACGGCGGACAGCTGCGCCCGCACATTGTTTGGTTTGGCGAAGCAGTACCCATGATAGAGGTAGCGCTGAAAGAGGTGCTGGCCGCGGATATTTTTGTGGTGGTGGGCACTTCGCTGAACGTGTACCCCGCAGCAGGGCTGCTGGATTACGTAGGACCGATGGTGCCCAAGTATGTGATTGATAAAAGCATACCGGCTGTAAGCAATATAGGGGCGCTGCATTGTATCGAAAAACCTGCTACAGCAGGGGTGGCGGAGCTGATTAAGCTGCTGGAAGCGGCTGGCTGACAACGGCATTTTTATTTTCTGTATTGATCTTTTTTAAAGGGCACCCTTTCAATAAAATGAATATCGTGCGTGCCCTGCTGCACGGTATGGCTGTCCTGCGCATGCTGGATGGCCTGGCTGGCATTAGCGGAAAAAGGTTTGCTGGAAGATACCCGTAATATTACCTCCGGGTTGTTGATGGTTACTTTATTGCCGGCTTTTGCCTGCAGCCGGCCGGTAATTTTACCCTTCCAGTTGGTGGTTGAAAAAAAGGTTACCAGGGAAGGGTAGCAGCGTTCGCATACCGTATTGGGGTTGGAAAACATATCCACCATTAATGCAACAACAGCTACCTGGCTGCCCCCTGTAGTTTTTAAAATTGTTTTCATCTGCTCATCATATACTGTAAGGTCCTGGGCCATCTCAACAATCATAAATTGCTCGCTGTGGGCATGGGCGCCATCATCATATTCAGCTACATCGGCTATCTGGCCGCTATCTACCAGCATAGTGGCTATTTTATCTGCTTTTTCGTGTTTTTCCTCAACAGAGGATGTAGTTTTGCCGCTGCCGTAAAACCGTATATCCCCACCCACCAGCTGCGGGCTGCCGTTTATTACACAGGCCAGGCTGAAAACCGCGTTAATGCCATTGCCGTGTAACGACTCCGGTTCATACAGCTGCTGATCATGCAGGTTTTCACCGGGCAATGTTAAAGGTGACGGCGCATTGGCAGGCTGGTACCCAATGTCCATGGTTTTAATCATGTTCCGGCTGCTGGCAGTACCGTGTACAGACAGGGCAGGCTGCTGCCAGTCCACCTTATAAGCCTGGTCTAATTTTTCAGGCCGGTATGTTCTGATACCCAACTGGCGGTCGGTTTCATGCCGGCGCTTTGCCGCCCTGGCCCGCGACTGTATGTCGGCAATTTCCGCTGTATGTTCATTGCTTATCGTGCCGTCTATATTTGCATCACCAATAGTAACTATTAATACACCATAGGCGTCCAGTACCTCCTTGAAATCTTTTCCTGCCGGCCCATAACGCTGTAAAGGCCGGGTATAGGTCACTTTTGCCTTAGCTACCAGTAATGAAGCATCTATATCCTGGTTCAGGATGCTGTAGTAGTTGCTGCCTCCTTTTACCCACCATTTAGCGCCGTCAAAGGATAACGCGCCCCTGGCAACTGCCGGGGCCCATTCAATATCGGCAGCTTCCTGCTTGCTTTCTTCTTCTTCTTCTTTCTCCTCATCTTCAGATGCTTCCTGCTTCAGGTAGCCTCTTTTCTTTTTATCCCGCTCAACTTCTTTTTCTTTTTCCTTTCCCTTCAGCTTTCTTTTCCTGCGAATCTCCTGGCTGTTGTCAGTTGCAATATCCTCCTTCTCGTTTTCCTCGTTTTCGCTTTCTTCTATTTCTTCTATTTCTACAACCTCGTATTCCTCATTATCCTCATCCTCTTTCTCCTCTTCGTCACTTTCATCCTCTTCACCTTCCAGGCGCTCTCTCAGGAAAGCAGCCATTTCCCGGTCCCACTCGCTGGCGCCGGGCCTTTCCATCCATATCATAATCTCTTCAATTTTTTCCAGCGTGTATTTCTCTTCCTGCAGGGCTTTATAAAAAGTCCCTTCATCTTCGATGTCTGTGCCTGGTACCAGTACTTTCCGCGGTGAGCCAAAAGATATATATACCGCTGTTCTTTGCACAACGCCTTTATCTGCTGCATACCGGTTAGCGGCAGCCTGCAGCTGCGCCTGGGCCTGTACCTGCCGGCTGTTGTTGGCCAGCAGCTGGTAAGAAGGCAACTTTTCCGCTGCCGGCAGCTTTTCTGCTGTAGGTGTAAGGGCCTGGTGAGCAATAGCCTTTGAATTGGCAGGTGCATCTGTTTGAGGGATTTTCATGATACAGGGCTTTCGTGCAATAAGATACTGAATTTGCGTAAAATAAAAAGCCCCGCCTCGCGGCAGGACTTAATATCAAAAGGAAGAGTTCAACACAGGAAACAAAACTTGCTATTCAAAACTCTCTTCAAAACGAATATCGTATTCTTCCAGCTCCTTTAGCACCGGGTTATATACTTCGGGCATAACAGGGATCCGGAGGCCGGTAATATTTATTTTTTCCTGGAATATCAGCTTGGCCATAATGCCCAGGGGCAGCCCTACTGTTTTCGCCATGGCTGTACGCAGGCTGTCTTCGCCCTGCACAATCATGTAGCTGTGCATACGGGTAGCCATGTTGCGCCGCTCAAACTCAATCTCATGCATCATCACTATCATATCCTTATCATTCGGCTGCATGCTAAGGCGCGTTTCCATAACGTGCTGCAAGATAGTAGCATTGGTTTGTTCTCCCAAATTAATTACGTCGCCATTCAGTAAGCCCAGGAATTTGAGCTGCCGTATAACTTTTGATTTGCTGCTTACGCCAAGATGGTGGGCAATATTTTCTTCGTTGCTCAGCTGCTTGTCTATTTTCACCTGCTGGCTGGCCCATTTGAAATAGGTAAGATGATCGGTTTGTATTTTATGGCTGTCATCTGTTAATCCCAGTTTTACGATAGCGCTCCAGCCTTCGCAGAAATCGGGGTAGCGCAGGGTGGCGCGCATAAATGTGGGAATATTTTCCAGGTGGTAGGCCGACATGTAGGCCAGCGAGTCACGGTTAGGGTAGTACGCCAGCTTGCCAAGGCCCGGCACCTGTATGATTTTTGTTTGGTCGAACAGCTGCTCGTGGGTAAGCTCTTTTACCTTGCCCTTATCGCGGTAGGTGGCGCCGGATTTACCTGCCAGCACTATGTTGCGGGCGTTCCAGGATATTTTGTACTGCCAGGCGTTATCATTGCTTTCCGGTGATATAAGTCCGCCGCAATAGGAGCGGAAGGAGTAAATAAGCCCGCCTTTCTTTTCAATGGAATGTATCACCTTCATGGCCGACATATGATCTATACCCGGGTCCAGTCCCATTTCATACATGAACAGCAGGCCGGCGTCCTCAATCTCTTTTTCCAGCTTGCGCACTTCGGGGTCAATGTAAGAGGCGGTAAGCAGGTGTTTTTTGTACTGCAGGCAATCCCGGGCTATGAGTATATGCAGGGCCGGGGGCAGCAGGGAAATTACCAGGTCTGCTTCTGCAATCAGCGGCTGCCGTGCTGCGGGGTCTTTTACATCAATAGCCGCCGGGGTAACGTAATAGGATTTTCCGGTTTTGGATTTAATTAACATCAGGTCATGGTCCACTACCGTTACATGCCACTTCTGCCTTGGCGCATTATTTACCAGGTAATCGATCAGGCAGGTGGCAGACTTTCCGGCGCCAAACAACAGAATGTTTCTCATAGTTCTTCTTTAAGCTTTAAACATGGTTATACAATCAGGGGAAATAACAGCAGCGATCTTACATATGTTCGGAATTTCTGGAAAATCCGATCTCAAAAGTCCCAAAATAATTTTTCCCGCGGTCTTTAATATCTGATTATCATATTGTTAAAAACAAATAGTTTGCCAATATTTTTTTTATTATATATAGAGATGTTAATATGCGTTATCAGCTAAGAGCATTGAAGATACAGACGGCTATGGGGCAGGTACGTATAGCCAGGGCGTTATGTTATTACAAAAACATTTCAAGTGATATTCATTTTTTATATGCTTCCTGCAACCTTGCTCCTCATGTATTAAAAATTAAGCTCAATTAAATAATCCTGGAAAATGCGTGATTATCCGGGGCTATTTGCCGCGGTAACCATTGCCTGAAATCTTATGCACAACCTTTCCCACAGCGGCTCAAAACCGCCTTAAAAACCGTATATTTGCGCTGCCGCCGTTGAAGCGGAAAAAACTGTAAACCAATAATTAACGAGATACAACTTACGATTTTACATGGCATCTTTCTTACCGTGTAAAACCAGGCAGTTAAAATTAACGTTCTGATATGGCAGAAAATACCGAAAATCAGGAAAACCAGGACAGCAGAATTATCCAGATTAACATTGAGGAGCAGATGAAAACCGCCTACATAGACTATTCCATGTCTGTGATAGTAGGCCGCGCCCTGCCCGATGTAAGGGATGGTTTAAAACCGGTGCACCGCCGGGTGCTGTTCGGGATGAATGAACTGGGCAACAACTCCAACAAGCCCTATAAGAAATCAGCCCGTGTGGTGGGGGAAGTAATGGGTAAGTATCACCCGCACGGTGATAAGGCCATTTATGATACCATTGCCCGCCTGGTGCAGCCGTGGACCATGCGCTACCCGCTGGTAGACGGCCAGGGTAACTTTGGTTCTGTAGATGGTGATGACCCGGCAGCCATGCGTTACACAGAGGTGCGCATGCAAAAGATTGCCGAGGCCATGCTGGAGGATATTGAAAAGGAAACAGTAGATTTTACCCTGAACTTTGACGATACCCTGGAAGAGCCAACGGTATTGCCTACACGTATTCCCAACCTGCTGGTGAACGGCGCCTCCGGTATTGCCGTAGGCATGGCCACCAACATTATGCCCCATAACCTGAGCGAAGTGGTGGACGGCCTGGTTGCGTATATCGATAACCGTGAGATAACCATAGAAGAGCTGGTGAAGTATGTAAAAGCTCCCGACTTTCCAACCGGCGGTATCATTTACGGGTACGAAGGCGTAAAGCAGGGCTTTGAAACCGGCCGTGGCAGGGTAGTGGTAAGGGGTAAGATCAACGTGGAAACCACCAAAGCCGGCCGCGAAAGGCTGGTGATCTATGAGCTGCCCTACCAGATCAATAAAGCCGTATTACACCAGAAAATAGCGCAGCTGGCAGATGATAAGATCATTGAAGGCATTTCCGAAGTACGCGATGAAAGCGACCGGGAAGGTATGCGCCTGGTAATAGACCTTAAGCGCGAAGCCATTGCCAACGTGGTGATTAACCAGCTGTATAAATACTCCGAGCTGCAAACTTCGTATGGTATTAACAACGTGGCCCTGGTAAAAGGCCGGCCCCGCATCCTGAACCTGAAAGAGCTGCTGTCGGAGTTTGTTGAGTTCCGCCATGAGGTAGTGCTGCGCAGAACGCGGTACGACCTGCGCAAGGCAGAGGAAAGGGCCCACATACTGGCCGGCTACCTCATAGCCCTGGACCACCTGGATGAAGTAATAGCCCTGATCCGCGCAAGCCGCACGCCGGACGAAGCCAAGGACGGGCTGATGTCAAAATTCGGCCTTACGGAAATACAGTCCAAAGCCATCCTGGAGCTGCGCCTGCAACGCCTTACCGGCATGGAACGCGATAAGATCAAGGAAGAATACGATGAAGTAATGAAGCTGATCGGCTACCTGAAAGATGTGCTGGCAGATGAAGGACTGCAATTTAAGATCATTAAGGACGAGCTGCTGGAAGTAAGAAAGAAGTTTGGCGATGAGCGCAAAACCGAGATCCAGTACCTGGCCAGCGAAATGCGCATAGAAGATATTATCGCAGAGGAAGATGTGGTGATCACCATCTCCCACCTGGGTTATATTAAACGTACCTCTGCCTACGATTACCGGCAGCAGAAACGCGGCGGCCGCGGCGCCATTGGCGGCAAAACCCGCGATGAGGATTACATTGAGCACCTGTTCATAGCCTCTACCCACCATACCATGCTGTTCTTTACAGAAAAGGGCCGCTGTTTCTGGTTAAAGGTGTACGAGATACCCGAAGGCGAAAAGCAAAGCAGGGGCCGCGCCATACAAAACCTTATTACCCTGCCCACGGATGATAAGATACGCGCGATCATTGACATTAAAGACCTGAACGATAAAGACTTCATTAACAGTCACTACATAGTGCTGTGCACCAAGAACGGTATTATTAAAAAGACCCTGCTGGAAGAATTTTCCCGTCCGCGCCAGAACGGCGTAAACGCCATTACCATCAACGAAGGCGACCAGCTGCTGGAAGCCAGGCTGACCGACGGCAACAGCGAAATAATGATGGCTATCCAAAGCGGCCGCGCCATCCGCTTCCCCGAAGCTACTGTGCGCGATACCGGCCGTGGCGCTATTGGCGTACGCGGTATAGAAGTGGATAACATCAAAGATGAAGTGGTTGGTATGATTTGTGTTAATAAGGAAGATGAAAGCCGCACGATACTGGTGGTGTCTGAAAAAGGATTTGGTAAACGTACCAGCATTGAAGAATACCGCATTACCAACCGTGGCGGCAAGGGGGTTAAAACCATTAATATCACGGAAAAAACCGGCAACCTGATCGCAGTACTGGACGTTACGGAAAAAGATGACCTGATGATCACCTGTAAATCCGGCATCACCATCCGTATGGCAGTAGCAGACATCCGTGAGGCCGGCAGGGCCACCCAGGGGGTGCGCCTCATACGGCTGGATGACAGCGATGAAATAGCTGCCGTAGCACGACTGAATGAGCAGGAGGAAATACCGGAAGAAAACGGCGAGCACACAACAGGCGGCGATACCACGGAAAATACGGATACAACGGAAGCACAACCCGCCGAATAAATAGTTTAATTTATAATTGTTAATAATACGATTTGTGGACTTAATGGACAATTTTCCATTGAGGCCATAAATCGTTATTATTAATTAAAATTAATCGCAGATATTTACGATCACGGATGCCTGCATCCGGAATTTGTAATCTAGGTAATAAACCATACTTATATTGTTATCAGCAACTAAAAATTGAGCTCATGAAAAAATTATTGGTATCTTTTCTTTTTTGCAGTGCCGGATTTGCTGCCGTTGCGCAAAGGGGTAAGGTAAACAGCGCGGAAGATGCGCTGAAGAGCCAGGACCTGACCAAGGCTAAAGCAGATATTGACGAAGCGCTGCAGAACGAAAAAACTAAAGATGATGCCAAAACCTGGTATGTAAAGGGTAAAGTAATGGAAGCCCTGGCCACTAAGGATAAGAGTGTGCCGGAAGCCATGGAAGCTTTTGAAGCCTACCAGAAAGCACTGGACAAAAACCCGAAAATGCCGGAAGCGCTGCTGGAAATGAACAACCGCATGTTTAACCTGTACGCTACCGTAGGTAATGCAGGCTATGCCAACCTGAATGACCAGAAGTGGGACTCTGCTTACTCCAACTTCCAGAAAGCATTTGAAATTGCCCGGTATTATAATGGCAAAAACCTCAGCGGCTCCATCCCAACCGATACTTCCATGACCTTTTACCTGGGTTATGCCGCACAGCAGGCAGGCCAGAAAGATACTGCGCTGGCATACCTGCAAAAGGCCGCCGACCTGCAGTTCAAAGGCGAGCCGGCCATGTATGTGCTGTTAGCACAGGGCTATGAAGAAAAAGGCGACAACGAAAAATGGCTGCAGGCGATTGAAGAAGGTAAAAAAGCCTTCCCGAAAGACAAGCGCTTTAACGACATGGAGATGATCTATTACTCCAAAACAGGTAAAACTGCGGAGTTAATGAGCATGCTCGAAAAGAAGGCCCAGGAAAATCCCAACGATTTCCAAACCCAGCTTGACTATGCTATCCGTGTAGATAACATGGCTAACCCGCGGGATGAAAAAGGGGACGACCTGCCTAAACCCGCTAACTACGATGAGCTGATGAGCAAAGCGGAAGCCGGCTACAAAAAAGCCCTGGAGCTGAATGCAGCCGATCCTACCGCCAACTTCCAGCTGGGCGCTATGTACTTTAACCGCGCTGTAGGCTTTAACAAAGAGCTGAACGCATTAAGCAGCAAAGAACAAAGCTCACCCAAAGCAAAAGAGCTGCAGTCTAAAGTAGAAGAGCTGATGAACACCGCCCTGCCTTATTTTGAGAAAGCAGACGCCGGCTTTGCCGCCAAAGGCAACCTGGATAACAGCGACAAGCAGACCTATGAAAGCTGCCTGTATGCGCTGCAAAAGATCTACGCTATCAAAAATGAAACTGCCAAGGTAGACGAAGTGAAAAAGAAGCTGGAAGGTTTACAGTAAGCTTAACACAACTTTTAAATATAAAAGGGTGTATCAATTGCTGATACACCCTTTTTATTTGCCTGCACACCGGGCCTGCGGCGGCGCTTTTGCAGGTATTACTGTAAAACAAAAGCGGTTGCATCGTGCGTACGATACAACCGCTTTTGGTAAGATCCTATCCTAAACTATCAGCCTTTCTTAGTTGTTTCTTTCATTTTCTTTACATGATGGTGAGCCGCTTTTTTAGTGGTGTCGGTGGCCATCTTTGTTTCTTTAGGGTGCTTTTTAGCAGGTGTTTGCGCAAATGATACGGCACTAACGCTGAGCATTAATGCAAGGGCGGCGATCAGGCTTTTCGTGATTTTCATGATGTTTGTCTTTTAAAAATTGATGAAGTAATAATGCTTTTTCAGCACTGCTTACCTAAAATTAGGGGAAGTATGCACTGGCCGGCGGTTGTTTCGGTGAACAGGGAGCAAGTGTCGTTGAACAGGGAAAAGGGGAGGGTAACCCGTAATTGTTAATTCGTAATGATCTCCACGGCTTCCTCTACCGCCTGCAGGCATAGCTGTTTCAGCGCATCAAAGTGGGCGGCGGTTTGCGCGGGATCATAGGAAGCACCGTCACTGAGCTGCTCCATGGGACTAAGGTGCATGTACAGCGGGTGTTCCAGCCCTATAAATGCAACGGTAGTTTTAATGTTATGCGCAAGGCTGCGGATGGCCGGTATATCCGCGGCGGTAATAGCTGCTTTCAGCAGGGAAAGGTCTTCCGGCAGCTGCGCAATAAACTGCTGCAGCATGGTGCGCTCAAAGGCTTTATCGCCCTTTGAAATTTCCTGCAGGTACTGCAGGCTTATCAGTTTTGCGGGCTCCCGGTGGTTATATACCGGCGCATGGTTGACCAGCCATTCCGGTGGGCCGGTTTTGCCGGTAAACACCTGTATAATGCGGTACAGCTCCTCTTCCCGGATGGGTTTAGCCACATATTCATTCATACCGCAGCTCAGGCATTTTTCGCGTTCCCCGGCCATGGCATGGGCGGTCATGGCTACAATAGGGATGTTGGAATGCAGCTCCTGCCTTATTTTACGGGCAGCCGTGTAGCCGTCCATTTCCGGCATTTGTATGTCCATCAGCACTAGGTCGAAATGCTGCTTTTCCAGCGCCTGCAGCACTTCGCGGCCGTTGCTCACCACCTGGAAGCGCAGCTGCCAGTTGTGCAGCAGGTGCCGCAGCAGGTCCTGGTTCATACGGTTGTCTTCCGCAATCAGCAGGTGTGCATCGGTATGCGGCGTTTGCCCGTTGCCGTTGTATATTTCCAGGCCGGCTTCGGGCAGCACTTCGCCCAGGCTGTAGGGCAGCTCTACGGTAAAGGTGCTGCCTTTGCCCGGCTGGCTTTCAACAGTTACGTTACCGTACTGCAGCGTTACCAGCTGCTTTACAATGGCCAGCCCCAGGCCGGTGCCGCCGTATTTGCGGGTAGTGTTTGCTTCGGCCTGGTTAAAGCGGTCAAAAATAAAAGGCAGCTTGTCCGGCGCAATACCAATACCGGTATCTGTTACGGTAATGCTTAAACGAACGTTATTTTCCTGCTGCTGCAGCAGGCTTACCAGGATGCTTACCCCGCCTTCATTGGTAAATTTAATGGCATTGTTGGTGAGGTTTACCAGTACCTGCGTAAGGCGCAGCACGTCGCCGTACAGGATGTCCGGCACATTATCGTCTATCTGCACCGCCAGGCTCAAATGTTTTTCAGCGGCTTTGGGCAGGAACATGGTTTGCAGGGAGTGCAGGCTACCCCGCAGGCTAAACGAAACGGGCTCCAGCCGCATCATGCCGGCCTCTATTTTGGAAATATCCAATATATCATTGATAATATCCAGCAGGTTTTCGCCGGCGCTTTGTATGGCGGCTACATACTCCCTGGACTGGCCGTTGAGGGGCTGCCCCTGCAGCAGGCGGGTAAAGCCCAGCACCGCGTTCATGGGGGTACGTATTTCATGGCTCATGTTGGCCAGGAACTGCTCCTTAATGGCAGAGAGCTTCCGTTCTTTTTGCCGTGAACGGTCCAGCGCATCTATGAGCTGCTCCTGCTGGTGAATGCGGCTGGTTACATATAAAAAGCCCAGGAGGCTGGCAATGCAGGCGCAGCATACGAGTATGGTGCCCCAGCTTTGCGCTTTTTGCCCGCTGGTATCAATTATATGCACGGTGTGGTTCACCACTGTTTGCCGGGTACTGTCCAGCTGGTGAATAATGCTGTTAATGGCTTCTGTGAGGCGTTTGCCTTTCTGGTTATTAATAATGCGCTCCGCTGCTTTTTTACCCTGCCCGTAAAAAGTGTCGAGCACCTGCACATTAAAACTGTTTTTTTCGTCTACCAGGTAATTCAGCTGGGTAAGCAGCTTTTCGGTGCTGTCGTCCAGCATCATTTTATTGATGGTGCCCAGGTCGGATTTAATAACGGCTATTTCCGCTTCAATGCCGGTTACATGCAGGGTGTCCTGTGAAATGACGGTGCCCCGTACCTTGCTGTCTGTTTTAGCCATGTTGGTCTGCAGCTTCTGCAGCTCGTTCTTTACATTCAGCTCCTGCAGCAGCTGCTCATTGCCGGCTATCAGCTTGCGGATGTTCTTGGATGAGTTGAACTGCAGTATAATCAACAGGATCATGCCTGCCGTAAACAGGCCCAGTAAATAGTATTTGATCCGTTTTGACTGCATACAAAAATTGTTCGTTCCTGCGTAAGTCCGTTCTAATTTACGATTTTAGATTCAGCGATGGGGATAAAGTGGGCGGGATGCCTGTGCTTAAACAGGAAAAATCTGGTCCCGCACTGCTACAGCCGGACCAGATGGTTTCCGTTTAATGTTGTAGTGCACATTAAACGATATGCTTGCCTGCAGCCAGTTATTTAGCTTTAGGAGCAGCTGCTGTTTTAGTTTTCTTTGCTGCTGTGTGATGTTTTTTATGGGTTTTATGCGCTTTTTTAGGAGTGGTGGCTTCTTTCTGCGCGGATTGTTTAACTACCTTGGCGGGCGTACCGGCAAAAACAGCGGTACCTGCAAATAACATAGCGGCTGCCATTAATATTCCTAACTTTTTCATTGTTTTAATTTTTACTGGGTGATTAATTGTTTAACAACCCAAAGGTAGGAGCGGGTTGCAGGCGGCCGGTGTATAAATTGTTCAACAGGCGGCAGCTGTCGGTGGAAAAGGAAAAACTATCGGCAAGGGTAAATCCGTGTGTAAGATGGTATAAAACAGGAGGGAATACGCGCTGCGTTGCCGCTTTACAGCAGGTTCAGGCGGTTGTTTAATGCGCTGCGGTAAGCATCTGCAACGGGAATAGCGTGCTGCTGTATGTTGATGGTGCCATCTTCAATGGCCTCAATTTTATCCAGGGCTACAATGTAGGAGCGGTGTACGCGCATAAAGCGGCTGGGGGGCAGCTTTTCCTCCACCGCTTTCAGGGTGGTATGAATGGCGTTGAATTTCTGGGTGGTGTGCAGCTTTACGTAATCGCCCATGGCTTCCAGGAAAAGAATGTCGTCCATTTTAATGCGTTTGAGCACGCCATTGTCACGTATAAACACAAACTCATTATCGGCCTCCTGCAGCTCGCGGTTGCTGCTGTCCATTATTTCCCGGGCTTTTTCTATGGCCTGTATAAAACGCGCGGGGCTAACGGGTTTTATGAGGTAGTCGGCTACGTTCAGCTCAAATGCTTCTACTGCGTAATCTTTTTTTACAGTGGTAAAAATAATGATGGGGCGTTTACGGCCCAGGTTACGGGTAAGCTCAAGGCCGGTCATGCCGGGCATTTCAATGTCTAGCAGCAGCAGGTCTATTTTTTCTTTCTGCAGTATGTTATAGGCTTCCATAGCGCTGCTGCACTCTGCCACTACATGCAGGTGCTCTACATGGCTGGTCAGCTGCTTCATGGCGGTGCGGGCCAGCTTATTATCGTCCACGATCAGGCATTTCATCGCCGCAAGATAATTAATTACGAATTATCAATTACGAATTACGAATTGGTGGCGGTGAGTGTTAGGTATCATCCATGCAATGGCTCACAACGCTAATTACCCATTGCCACTAATTCGTAATTGATAATTCGTAAATACCTTTAGTCTTTCAGCTTCAGGTACGCCTTTACCTCCTTATAGTTGTTCCAGTCGATCTTTTTGGCCATACGGGCAGTGGTGCCGCCGGGAATAAGTATGTAGCGGTATTGCTGGTATTTGGCGCCGGTTCCATTATCTACCAGGGTGCCTACATTGGCGTTGGAGTAAAGCGCAATAACCTGCGGCAGAAAGTTAACGGTGATATTAATGTTGCTGTAAACATCGTAATACGGCATGGGCACTACGTTAGGATCGTCTGCTGTGCTCAGGTTCACATACACCTTCATTTCGCCGGTGGTAAGCATGTTCTGGTCCAGCTTGGGCGCATCAATACCGCCATAAAAGCCAATGGTATCTATGGTGGCGCCATTCATTACAGTATCTGCTTCAAATCCCACATCCAGCCAGTCGGAATAAATAACATTAGCGGTGCCGGGGTCGCCCTGGTCGCCTTTAGGACCGGCTGCACCATTTGCGCCGGCAGGGCCCGGCTCACCCTGGTCGCCCTTTGGTCCTGCCGGCCCTTCCTTGGAACATCCGATATACAGCAGGCTAAAGGCCATTAATAACAGGCAGGCAAAACGGGTTGTAGCTCTTTTCATAATACAACAGTTTGAGTGAAAGAATGAATAATTATTAAGGTTGATGAATATGTTAATACTCCCAGGTAATCCAGGCCAGGGCATCTTTGGCGCTTACCATGTCGTACGTGGTGGCGCTGGTTTGCACCAGGTAAAAGCCGCGTGCTTCCGTCATTTGCGTATTGGTGTTTGCAAAGGCGCCGGCAGCTTCGGGCGGCACATCGCCCAGTGTGCCAAAAAGCTGAAAAATAACACGCCCGTCGGCAGTGAAGGTTGGCGGCAGGGTAGCGGCGCCGAAATCAAGGGAAAGGCTGTTCCCCTGCACGGTCACATATCCCAGCAGGTCGTACGTAATATTGCTCTGGCGGCCGTATGCGGGCCAGAACAGCATAAAGTAAAAGTTGGGAATGCTGCGCACATGGTAAGCATCATCCACCCCGTTCACATGAAAGCCGTTAACGGAAATCCAGTAGCCGTTCTGCTGCTGTGCGGCGTAGTCCCACCAGCGCCGCGGCGCGTCCAGGTCAACCTGCGCAGGTTTGGCGGCGCCGGCAATGGTGCCGGATGTGCCGCCATTTATTTTTATGCTCAGGGTACGGGTACCAGGGTTCCAGCCGGTGCTGGTAATGCTGCTGATAGTCACCCCTCCGTTTGTGAACGGCGTGGGCAGAAAAAGTCCCTGGCTGGTATAATAGAACGCGGCTGTTACCCGCTGCAGGTTGCCGCCGCTATCGACCCAAATAAAGGTAATGGTATGCTGGTCGTTATTGATGCTGATGTCGTATGCATTGCTGCCCCAGCTAAGGCGCTTGAAGTACTGCAGTATGCTGCCCAGGTACTGGAAATCCAGTGTGCGGCGCCAGGCGCCGTTTTGCCAGGCCGCTTCCTGTTCAGGCGTTGCCTTGTACAGGGTAACGGCTGTTTTATTAAAACGCCCGGTAAGATGGATGCTGTCTGCCGTTACGGTATCAATGGCAAATTCAAAATCAGACTGCAGCCCGCTGCCGTAATCACCGCCGTTTACGGCGCCGTCGGGGTCGGCCAGCATATGCAGGTAGGTGTAGGTATCAAAAATGAGGCTGGGCTGCTGCAGCGCTTTCAGGCGATAGCTGCTTTCCCGGGGCGTGCTGGCAGTAATGGTGTCAATATCCGCGTAGGTTACTACGCGGTTGGCATCATTAAACTTAAAATGAAAATTAAAGATGCTGCCGGTGCCGGTGGTAATACGCGCTTCCCACCCATTGGGCGCTGCTGTCAGCACCTGCTGGTACTGGCTCAGGGCCTGGTTTATACGCGCATCGGCCGGCTGGTCGAAAACGGATTTATCGTCTTTCCGGCAGGCTGCCAGCGCCAGCATGAGGATAGCGCAGTATGTTACGATGTGTTTCATGTGTCATTTTTTTTTGAACGGCCTGCTTCATTTAATCAATGCCACAATAGACGCACGTGTTCTGGCCTGCAGGCTGTAGAAATCAATATTCCAGGTGTCCTTGAAATAATCCACTACAATGGTTTCCTTTTGCCGCAGCTTATCTTTAGCCTGGTCGGCCGTAGTGCCGTTAGGACTGGTGCCGGTAATGCTGTTTACCAGGTTGTCAAAACCGCCTTTGCCTTCTGTTAGCATAATGGAGATCATCTCTACAAAATCCTCATCAGGCGCGCTCATGGCGTAGGCGCTTATAAAGCCGTCCTGGTGGGCGGTTTCGTCAGGTACGTTGTTCCAGTTGGAGGTATAACGCCCAACGGATATACGTTTAAAATCCGGCGTGTACAGCACGTTCTGGTGCAGGATATGCCCGAACTCATGCTCTATGGTATGAAACATCATTTTCACGTTACTGGAGTCCGACGGGGTATAACCGTCCATGCCTTTGATGCGGAAATCATTCAGCGTGTACAGTACAATGCGGCGGCCGCCTTCTGCGGTGCCCAGGGTAATGGTGCCGTCGGGGTTATAGCTGGCGCTGCCTACAAGCACAAAAAATTTGGGGCACAGGCGTTTCATGAACACATCGCCTGCTTCTGCCACGTAATTGCTGATCCATACCTTTTTAACAGCGCTGAGCGTAGGAATAACCTTCTCTTCCTTTGGCGGTACCAGGGTACGGTTAAAATCCAGCTCGCCCTGGTCCCATTTGTATTTTACGGCAATGTTATAGGGCACGGTCAGGCTGTCGCTGATCCAGTTGTCAATAGGGCCGGGCGTCCAGCTGTCGCCGCCCAGGCCCGGTATGTTATCTATATCCCCCAGGTCATCATCTTTTTTACAGGCCGTTAACAGGCACAATAAAAAGGCGCCTGTAAGTAGTATATATTTCATGGTGATATTTTCTTTTAGGTTCATCATTATCGCGGGTTCAATTGCAGGCCAGCTAATTGGGCAGATTCCGGCAGCTGGAACACCCGGTGCGGATCATCCGATCCAAGGATAAGTATGTTCCCGTCTGATGTGTAATGCGTTACTGCTGCTTTATAGCGGATAATATCCAGCCAGCGCATACCTTCCTGCACATATTCCGCCCGTTTGAATGAGAGCAGGGTGGCCAGTATGCCGGTTTGCAGGTTTGTAGTGCCGTAAAAATTCCGGATTTTGGTGGCGTTAATTGCATGCTGGCCGGCATTGTACTGGCTAATGCGCGTACTGGCGTAGGTGTTCAGGTCGGCCATGGCGGCGCTGGTATTATTCAGGTAGGTGTTGGCTTCAATACGGTTAAACAGCACCTCTTCTGTAGTAAGCAGGGGCACCACCACATAGCCAACGCCTATATCGGCATTAATAGAGCTGCGCACAAAATGTTCATTGATCTTGGGCAGCAGGTAATTATCTGTTCCAGCGGTAAACAGCTGAAAGGTAAAGGCCCAGGTGCCGCCGGTTACATTGCGGCTGAATATTTCATCGCGCTTGCGCGCATTCAGCCCGTAACGCACCCGGTAGTAGTTGCGCGCCCACCAGGAGGCCGTTTCCGCCAGCAGCAGGTTGGCCGGCTCGGTAGCGCGGGCATAGCGGGCAAACAGCTCAAGGTAGGTAATGCTGGTGTAAGTGGTGTTCCAGGGGCGCAGCAGCGCTGCTACATTGCCCGAAAGCACCTGGTTGGCATGTTCTATTACTTTAGCGTAATCCTGTTTAAACAGGTAAAAACGGGCGGCAAAAGCATGCGCAGCTGCTGTGGTGAAATGATAGCGGGGCACCTGGTACCGCGTATCGTCCAGCAGGGGAATACCGGCGGTAATGTCTTTCTCTATCATATCGTACACATAGCTTACGGTTTTGCGCTCATACTGTTTCAGCACCACGTTCTCCGGCACGGTTACATAGGGTATGCCGGGGTCGGCGGAAGCGGTACCGGGATCGTATACCTTGGAGAAAACATTCACCAGCATAAAATGCGCGTAGGCCCGTGCCAGTAGGGCTTCGCCTTTTTCCGAACGGTAGGCGGCCGGGTCAGCCGCATTCTCGCACACCTGCAACGCCTGGTTGGCGGCGGCAATGGCGGCGTAGCAGGCATTCCAGTAATATTCGGGAGAGTCCTGCTGATCGTCGCGCACATCGCGGAAAAAATAAGGATCTACGTTGGTGTTTTCCAGCTGCCCGGCGCCTTTGTCCTCCACGTTATCAGACATGGACTCAAAGAACGACATGTAATTCGCCTGCGGGTAGGCAGTGCCCAGCAGCTGCGCTACCTGCTCCGGTGAGTTCAGCTCCGCACGATTATCAGGCGGCTGCTCCAGGTACTTTTTACACCCGGCGCTAATGAACAGCACTAACATCCATGTATATATGAATAGCTTCTTCTGCATCAGATACTAACTTTTAGTGAAAGCGTAAATTGCTTTTGAACCGGCTGCGCCACGCCGCCCGAATTAAAAAATTCAGGATCCTGGCCCTTGAGCTTACTGTCTGAATAAATAAGCCAGGGATTAATGGCTGCGCCGGTTACGGATATATTATTAAAGTGCATTTTCCGCAGCAGCTGCGGCGGCAGCACATAGGTAAGCGATACGGTTTTCAGCCGTATAAAATCGCCTTTGGCTACCCGTTCTGTAGAATAGTTGTAATTGTTGTAAGGGTGCGCCCCGGCCAGGGTCGATTGCTCAAATGCTCCCAGGATGGATGGTACACTGGTATACTTTTCATCGCCCGGCATTACCCACCGGTCCTGGAACTCTTTGGGCATGGCGTCCAGGTCGGAGTAGGTGGTTTTAAAAGCAGGGTACAGGCGTATTTTATTGCCGGCCTGGTAGGTAACAAATATGTTAAGGGAAAAAGCTTTATAGTTAAAGGTGTTGGAAAAGCCGCCGGTGTACACGGGATCAACCGGGCCTTCATATACCAGGTAATCCGTGGTTTGATCCTGCAGGTACACGGCCTGCGCAGTTTTCCCGCTTTCATCGGTGAACAGCGGCACGCCGGCGGCATGGTCCAGCCCCTGGAAGCGGATGGAGAAAAGGCTGCGTACAGGGTAGTCCTGCTTGTTGCCGCCCTCCGGCACTACCAGTGAAAATATATCGGGCCGGTTCCTTGCATTGGTGATCTTATTACGGTTATACCCGAAAGTAAGGTTGGTGCGCCAGCCCCAGTTTTTTTTGCGGATCACCTGGCCGCCTATGAGCACATCGGTGCCATAAGAGTCCATATCCGCATAGTTGGCTGCCTTTTCCGATTCGCCGCCAATGCCGGAGGTTTTTATAATGCTGATGAGGTCAAAGCTGCGGCGCTGGTACACATCCACGCTAAAGTTCAGGCGGTTGTCAAACAGTGCGCCGTCTGCCCCGATGTTGGCGGTGTACAGCTTTTCCCACGTAAGGTCTGCATTCTCCAGGTTAGCCAGCTGTATCACAGATTCCACTTCTGTTAAATACGGCCGGTTGGTGTTTATATTGCGCAGCACAATGCTGGAGTTAGTGGCGGGCCCCATGCTGGCGGTAAGGCCGTAGCTGCCGCGGAGGGTGAGGTAATTCACCCATTTTACATTTTGCATGAAAGGCTCCCGGTCGGCATTCCAGGCGCCGCCAACGCTCCAGGTGGGCAGCCAGCGTGCGCGGGTAGATTTGCCCAGGCGGTTAGAGCCATCGTACCGCGCGGTACCGGTCAGGTTGTATTTAGAACGGTAGGAGTAGGTGGCTGTGCCATAGAAAGCTACAAAGCGGTCATAATCCTTGCTCATGCCGTAATAAGGAAAGTTCAGCTCTATGGTTTGTTTAAGAATGCGGTAGTCATACAGCGGCGTGCCGCCGTTGTTATACTGGTAGCCGTAGCCGGTATTGGAAAAGTTTTGCCGGTCGGCATATTTTACCTGCATACCGCCCAACAGGCTGAGTGCATGCTGGTCGTTAAAAGTGTGGTTGTAGTTAAGGCTGTTGCGGAAATCGTAGCTTACCAGCTGGTCTTCGGTACGGTTGTAAAAGCCGCCGTAAGGGAGCACCACTACGGGTTCTGCTTCGGGATCATCGGGATCGCGGTACAGGAATTTATTATTCTGGCGGATGGTGGAACTGCCGGCGGCACGGTATGCCTGGGCCATGTTGGCGTTCTCGGTGATCTGGTGCTCGCGGGTTGACTTCACATACCGTAACGCCCCTACGAATTCATAACGCAGGTCTTTGGTCAGCTGGTACGAGAGGTCGCCCTGCAGGCGCAGGTCAATTACATTAATGTTCAGGTAATTGTTCCGCAGCTCGTTCAGGATATTAAAGGGCGCAAAGTTGCGGCGAAAGTATTCCGGCTGCCCCTGCTCATCGTATGCTGTTAAGGTACGGCTGGTGTTAAGCGCGTAGCTGAAGGGGTTAATGTCAAAGTCGCGGTCGTATTGCCCTTCTACAGGGTTGCTGTTGCGGGCCAGCGCGCCGGGCGCTTTTTGCTGCCGGACGGAGGCCAGGGTGGAAAACCCGGCGGATAAGCGGTCGGAGAACTTGTAGTTGTTACGGAAGTTAAGCGTGTAGCGGTTTACGCGGTCGGCCACCGTCCATCCGTTATCGCCATAGTAGCTGGTTGAAAAGTATGACTGTGATCTTTCCGTACCAAAAGATATGCTCAGTGAGTGCTCCTGCATAAAGTTTTGTTTAAACAGCAGCCCAAACCAGTCTGTATTGGCGCGGGCATAGCGTTTCAGGAACTCCGCCTTTGCAGCGGGGGTGTTCTGCAGGGGAAAGTTGCCGCTGGCGTCGGCGTTCATCAGCTCATACATTTTGCCGTATACGCCATTGTCTGCCTGGTCCAGTATGTTGGGGTACAGGATGCCTTTGCGGTCCAGCTCCGCCAGCACAGACATTTGCTGGCCCGAGTTCATAATGTTGTAGCTGCCGTATGTTGGTTTCAGCTGTGTGCTGAAGTTGCCGGTATAGGTAACTACCGGCTTGCCTGCACGTCCTTTTTTGGTGGTGATCACAATTACCCCGTTCATGGCGCGGGCGCCGTACAGGGCAGCTGCAGATGCATCTTTGAGTATGTCAAAGCTTTCAATGTCATTGGCGTTCAGGCCTGCCACCGCAGATCCCAGCAGGGTAGTGGGGTCGCCGCTGGAAAGCTGCTCGTTGGAAATGTTTACAATATCTTCCAGCACCACACCATCCACCACCCACAGGGGTTTGTTATCGCCGTTAATAGAGGTAGCCCCGCGTATGCGAACTTTAGGCGCCGCACCAAAGGTGCCGGACACGTTTTGTATTGATACGCCGGCGGCACGGCCTTCGAGCATGCGGCTCACATCTGCAATACCATCTATCTTCACGTCTTCTGCCTTCAGGGAAACAGCCGCGCCGGCAAATTTTCTCTTCTCTACATTCTGGTAACCGGTAACAATTACTTCAGACAAAATGCCTTCCAGCGCGCCCAGGCTAATGTGCATGCGCTGCCCGGTAAATACATGTACCTGTGAGGCTTTGCCGATAAAGGAAAAACGCAGGGAGTCGCCGCGGCGGGCATCCAGCAGAAATTCGCCGGCAGCATTGGTTTGTGTGCCCCGGTGGGTAACCAGGTTTTCTACGGTGGCGCCGGGCAGCGCGCCGCCTTCTTTTGCATCCGTAACAGTACCCGCGGCTTTTGTGGTGGGCAGGGTGTCCTGGAATGCCGCCGGCAGACGCGCGTACGCCCCTGCAGGTATAAGCGGCAATAAATACAAGGCCAGGAGCAGGACCCGCCGCCATTTCACGCTGCGGAAATGACAACAGTTGTCCGTTAAAATCATAAACGATTTTGATTTTGGTTCTACATACGTACAATGATGTACGGTAAAAAATCACATCACGGGGAGGAATTAAGCTCTAGTAAACATCTGTTGTTATATGCCCTCTTTTGGTTGATAGTGCCTTTTCAGTGAACTAGTATAGGTGCAAAATAATTCTGGTATAGATGCATATGTTGAGAACCCCCTTTCACAGATTAGTTGCAGCAAAACAAATGGTTGTATGGGAAAGCAGGGTTTACGTACGTTCATTCACGTATCGCTGCACGTTCGCATAACGCCCCTTTGTTCTCTCTCTTCCTAAGTTAATAATTTATTTGACAAGTTTGAACAGGATTTTTTGGTAAAGCAATTAGCCGGACGCTGCCACAAATTATTAATTTTTAATATATTTGATCCCGGTTATCTATTAAAGTAATGAGAATGACGATGCGATATGTTTGCCTGTTTATCCTGTGCAGCCTTTGTTTTTACAGTACAACATTACAGGCGCAGCTGCCTGAAGTTTCCCTGAGCGCGGCTTTCCCGGAACCTGCCGCAGATGGCTGGGATAAGGTGGTAATGCTGCCGGGGGGCAATACCTGCTACCTGCATTTTGATAAAAGCCAGGGCATACAGGTTAACATGTACAATACCGCGCATGAACTGGCGGCAACGGAAACCATTACCGGCGCACAGTGGAACACGCGCAGCATGAACGATACGGAAATAGACGGCGTATATGCCATTAACGGGCAGGTAGTGGTTTTCCTGCAGCAGCTTATTAAATATAAACCCTGCCTGTTTCGTATAGTGATAAACGGTACCACCGGCCGCCTGGTGCAGGAAGATAAGATAGGGGAGCTGCCCACTGTGCTGCACCGCGAAGCCTTTGCAATAGGCTGCCTGGCCTCCCACGACTTTTACGTGGCCAAAGACCCGGCCAGCGGCTACTATGCCGTAGCGTTCTTTACCGGCGGGGAGCTGCAACGCAAAGAAGATCCTTCAAAGCGCATACAGGTAATGCATTTCAGTCCGGAGCACCAGCTGCTGAACCAGGCGTATTACAGCCTGCCCGACAGCAGCGCGCTGCCTTACTTTAACTTCCTGGATATGGCGGTACAGGGCAGCGAAAACGTATACCTGTGCACGGTAGGTTTTAATACAAAACGCAACGGCAGCCTGCCGCAGTCGGAAGTAATCATATCTGTATTAAAGAACGGGCAAACCGCATTTGTGCACCAGCCGCTGGCCTATACCGCCAATTTTGGAAATGCCCATGCCAGCCTGCAATGGGCCGCTGCCGCCAAACGCCTGCAAATGCTGCTGGTGGCTGCGCCCGATCCAAAGGCCAAACCGGACGAGCGCCAAAGCTTTCTCAATTACCTGGACCCGGCCAGCGGTGCATTGCAGCAAAGCCCCCTTTCTTTGAACAAGCTGGCCAACGGCAATACCGCCTATACAGGACTGCCGCAGCTGCTGGCCGTACAGCCAAACGGCAGCGCCATTGTGCAGCTGGAGCAAATGCAGCAGTTTACCCAGGGTAAAAATGTGTACAACATGCAGCACACCAACCTGGATGATATAGGCATATGCAGCATCAGCCCTGCCGGCGTTACCGACAGTGGGTACGTAATCAGCAAATTGCAGGTGGCCAACGGCAGCATTGAGCCCCTGTACCTGCAGCGCAAGCAGCGCGGCACCTGGGTATTCCGCAACCGCGTGGCGGCGCTTAATACCACGCCCTATCTTTCTTTTGACTACATACATACCAATACCCACGGTGATTATACCCTGTTTAACGATTACCTGCAGCAGCTGGACCGCGGCGGCACCTTTGAAGCCAAAAAGCCGCTGCGCTACCTTACGGAGGCGAACACGGTATGCTATCACTACCTGAATGGCCAGGCTGAAAGGTTGTTTTTGTTTGGCACGCCGCAAACAGATAAGTCATATTATTGCATGCTGGGCGCGTCTGACCACAATGTGCAGCAGCATACGTACGCTACACTGCTCATCACCCGTACGGGCGAAGCGCGCACCGCCTGTATTGCGTGGCTCCGTTTTTAATTGCTGGAAAAAGTTTCTTCTATTGTTTGCTGCAGGGCGGTTTTCCGGTGCAGGGCAGGCCCTGGCTGCTGGTGAGGATTTTTCAGTGTTAAATGCAGGCGGGTAACGTTGCGCTGCTGCCGGCTCACATGCGGGGAACCAGGGTGAATGTCGCTTCCTTTTTCCGGTGAAAACAGGTAATAAATAAGCAGTACAGAGAGGATAACAGCTTTACTCACCAGGTAGAGGATAAGGACACTAATAAAAGATGTTTGGTGAAACATAATTTACGCTTTAAGGGAATTATAGGGTTCAGATATGATCAGCACCGGGTTTTCAGGTCACAGAAATGCTACTATAACAAATCTACATATTTTAACATAATTTCAGGAACATTTTCCTTTATCATATGCACCAGGAACAACATTTACAAAGCTCGGATTTTATTACCGATGTGGTAATTGGCATGGCCGACGGCCTTACCGTGCCTTTTGCCCTGGCAGCAGGCATCAGCAGCGCTGTAAGCAGCAACAGCATTGTGATCACCGCGGGCATAGCGGAGATTATTGCCGGCGCTATTGCCATGGGGCTGGGCGGCTACCTGGCGGGCAAAACCGAATGGGACCATTACTACGCGGAGCTGAAGCGGGAATATTACGAAGTGGAGCATATGGCCGAAGAAGAAAAAAAAGAGATCCGCAGCATATTTGCGGGGTATGGCATTAGTGAGGAAACCCAGCACCGCATTGCAGATGAGCTGGCCCTTGATAAAAACAAGTGGGTAGCTTTTATGATGCAGTATGAGCTGGGCCTGCAGGAGCCCAACCCTGCCCGGGCACGGGTAAGCGCCCTTACCATTGGCCTGTCGTACATTGTGGGTGGGTTAATTCCACTATCGCCCTATTTTTTCACAGCCGCTCCTTTGGACGGGTTTAAAATATCGGCAGTTGTTACCCTCATATGCCTGTTCGTATTCGGGTATTTTAAAAGCAAGGCCACAGGCCAGCCCTTACTGCCGGGCGCTTTAAAAGTAATGTTCATTGGCGCTGTGGCAGCGGCAGCGGCTTACCTGGTAGCCCGCTGGCTATCATAACGGCAGCATTTTTGTACCCGCTACATGGTAACAAATTTGCTCGCCATGACCATCAAAAAAAGCACCGGCGCCAAACGCGCCATTAAGCAGGTAAAGCGGAAGGTAGCCGCTACGCCCGTAAATAAGAAAAAGCCCAAAAAAGAGTTCAACGACGATCAGAATAACCAGCTGGAAGGGTATGATGAAAATGAGTATGACGCGAAGGACAAGGCGGATGAACAACGCAGAAGGTAGATCAATTACGAATGATTCAAAGGAGCGTAGCCACCCCGCAAAACAAACGGGGCATCTGTTTATTACCAGGCCTCATTCCAGGAAAACCTTGAAAATCAATCATCCCTTAGTAATAGTTAAACACTGATGACCACACCTCATCTTAAAATTAACTTAAAAAAGTGTGGAGAAACTCCCCAAAACCGAATAGATGTAATATCTTAGCCGCTGCTTAAACCAGCGATGCATTGAAACGTTTCGTATTATCATTCCTTGCCGGCCTTTTTTTCCTGTTGGCGCAACAGGGAGCAGCGATATATTCACAGGAGCCGGCCGTTTCAGATGCCGCCACTGTTGTAACCCGCACAGCTGCTGAGTTTCCCACACGCGCCCCGGCCGATGTACGGCAGGCGCTGAAACCCATGCGCGTGTATTTCAAACACCGCCCGGTGGCGCTGAATGACGGACACGATGAAGCGCTGAATGTTGTTTTTTACGATATACGCCCGGAGTTTGTATATATCCATACCTGTTACCACAGCTACGTACAAACGTTTATTTCCGTAGCCATTGACCTGAGCGACTGGCGGGGCCCCCCGCATAATGCATAGAATGTAAAATCATAAATGTAAAATTTCAAATGTAAAAGTCGCGGTCAGCAAGCGGCCACACACTTAGTGCGCCTTTTAAACAGCGCCTGCCTTCACTTTTATATTTAGTATTTAACATTTTACATTCTCCTTCTTCTTCTCTTGTTTCACTAAAAGAACTAATAAATGATTTGCTATTGCAAAAAAGCAGTAGGCATTGCCATGTGCCTTGCGGCGCAGGCAATAACGGGAACTGTGTATGCTCAACAGCAGCCAACCTTTACGTTAGGCCAGTTAACAGATGCAGCTACGCATCACCTGCCGGCCATCCTGCAAAAACAAGCGCTGGTAAACAGCGCCAAAGCGAATGTAACCGATGCCCGGCACACCGCTTTACCTGCCCTGAAACTAAGTGACCAGGTAGTAATGGGTACTGCCAACGGCACTACCGGCACGGCCCTTCCAATAGGAGTAACCGTGTCTACTTCAAGCGGCATCCGAACAGATAATCTTTCCAATGTAGCCAGCGGCAACATTGCCACCTTGTACGGGGAGTATGAGCTTGTAAACTTCGGGCTGCGCAAAGCCCGGGTGCAGAATGCCCTGGTGAATGAGCAGCTCACGGAAACCGACCTTTCCAAAGATATATACCTGCTGAAGCTGCAGGTTAGCAAGCTGTATTTCACCATGCTGCGTAACCTGTACCGGCTGGGAATTGACCAGCAGAATATCAGCCGCTACAAAGCCGTGTATAACGTAATACACGCCATTACAAAAAGCGGCATACGCGCAGGGGTTGACTCCTCCCTGGCCCTGGCCGAGCTGTCGAGGGCACAGATCAGCTACGACAGGAAAATGGGGGAGATCAAACAGCTGCAGCAGCAAATGGCCTTTCTTACCGGCATTACAGACAGCATTCGTATTGACACCTCTGAGAAACGCTATGATGTAGCCCTCAGCCCTGCTGCCTGGAGCACAACGGCCGATACAATACAAAACCCGCTGATCAGCTATTTCCGCAAACAAAAAGAGCTGTACCAGGCAACCGATAACCTTATCAAAAAAAGCTACCTGCCCAAAATACTGCTGGCAGGCGGCATATGGGGCAGGGGCACCAGCATTGATTATGCAGATAATTATAATTATAAGGCACTGTCAAACGGCCTGGGCTACCAGCGCTTCAACTACGCGGCAGGCGTTGCCCTCACTTACAACCTGTTTGACCTGGTGCACCGGAAAGACAAGCTGGCGGTGAACAATTATAACATACAGGCCAGCAACTACGGGCTAGAGCAACAGCAGCAGGCATTGAACACGGCGCTGCAGCAGGCGCAAACCGCCATTAACACGGCAGAGCTGAACCTGCAAAACCTGCCCGTACAGCTGCAGGCAGCCACCGCGGCTTACGATCAAAAGCTGGCCCAGTACCGCGCGGGTATTATTAACCTGGTGGATCTTACTAATGCTTCCTTTGTGTTATACCAGGCCCAAACAGATTATGTGGAAGTGCTGAACGACTGGATGCAGGCCAACCTTGACAAAGCCGCAGCTACCGGCAACCTGGATCTATTTATTCAATCTATCAAAAACTAACAGCATGGTACGCGCAGCTTTAAAAAAACCCATTACAGTGCTGGTACTGTTCATTGGCTTACTGTTGTTTTCCATAGTGGCCATCCGCAGTATTCCCATTGATATTTTTCCGCGGCTTAACCTGCCTACCATCTATGTAATAGAATCGTACGGCGGTATGTCGCCGCAGCAGATGGAAGGCTTTTTTGCCACCCGCATGCAGGACCAGTTCCTGTACATTAACGGGATCAGGAACATTGAAAGCAAGAATATCCAGGGCTTAACGCTCATCAAGCTTTCATTTTACGAAAATACCAACATGGCCGAAGCCTCCGCGCAGGTAGCCCTGCAGGTGAACAGGTCCATGAAATTCTTTCCGCCCGGCGCGTTGCCGCCGCAGGTGATCCGCTTTGACGCATCATCGCTGCCAGTGGGCGAGCTGGTGCTGGGCAGTAAAACAAAATCGCTCAAGGAAATTTACGACCTGGCTGCCACCCGCATCCGGCCCCTGTTTTCAACCGTACAGGGCTTGTCGGCGCCGCCGCCTTTCGGCGCCAACTCAAGATCGGTGGTGTTGAATGTAGACCCGCAGAAGTTAAGGGCCTATAATGTTTCCCCGGATGAAGTAGTGAGCGCGGTTGCCAAAAACAACATCATGACCCCTTCGGGCAACCTGCGGGTAGGCAACCGCATGTACGTAACCAGCCTGAACTCGCTGGAAGATAAGGTGAAAGACTTTGAGGATATTGTAGTAGCCTCCAACGGCAGCAACTCGGTATTTGTACGGGATGTGGCCAGGGTAGCAGATGCCGCGGATGTAACCGTGGACTATGCGCTCATTAACGGCAAGCGCTCTGTATACATACCGGTGGTGAAAACCGCCGACGCCTCTACCTGGGAGGTAGTGCAAAGCCTGCGCTCAAAGCTGCCGGAAATGAAGGACCTGCTGCCCGGCGACGTAGATGTGAAATACGAGTTTGACCAGTCGGTGTTTGTAATGAACGCCGCCAAAAGCCTCATGACAGAAGGCGTACTGGGCGCTATTTTAACAGGGCTGATGGTGCTGCTGTTCCTGCGCGACTGGCGCAGCAGCCTGGTGGTGATCATCACCATACCCATTGCGGTGCTGAGCGCCGTGCTGTTCCTGAAGCTGTTCAACCAAACCATCAACATCATGACGCTGAGCGGCCTGGCGCTTGCCATTGGCATACTGGTAGACCAGGCAACGGTAACCATTGAGAACATTCACCAGCACCTGGAAATGAACAAGCCCAAAAGGCGCGCAGTGCTGGATGCCTGCATGGAAATATCGTTCCCGCTGCTGCTCATACTACTGTGTATACTGGCCGTGTTTGCGCCGGCATTTATCATGACCGGCGTGCCCAAGGCCATGTTCCTGCCCCTTTCATTGTCCATTGCATTTGCCATGATCATTTCCTTCATAGCAGCGCAAACGCTGGTGCCGGTAATTTCCGTATGGTTGCTGAAAGAGGAAATGTTCCGCTACCGGCACTCCGGCATACACGCACATGCGGGCCTGGCGCTGAACGAGCAGGAAGTGGCGGAAGTAAAGCACCATAACCGGGAAGACAGCGCGCACCAGGAGGAGAACGGCTTCTTCCAGCGCTTAAAAACGCGGCTGGGCAAACGCCTCGATAAATGGATGCCCAAACGCAAGCTGATCGTAAGCTTATACCTGGTGGTGGTAATTGCTTTGGCCGGCTTTTGCTTTATGGTGATCGGGAAAGACCTGCTGCCCAAAAGCAATAACGGCCAGCTGCAGCTGCGCATAAAAGAAGAGGATGGCACCCGGCTGGAAGTAACGGAAAGAACAGTGAAAGATGTGCTGAACATTATAGATGTTACGGTAAACGGCCATGTAGAAATAAGCTCCGCCTACGTGGGCATTGTGCCCAGCAGCTACGGCACCAGCAACCTGTATGTATTCAACAGCGGCACACACGAAGCCGTGATGCAGATAAAGCTGGATGACAGCTACAAAACCAACATGGATGACCTGAAGGACCTGCTGCGCAAGAACATCCATGAAAAGTACCCGCATTTGAAGCTGTCTTTCGAGCCTATTGAGCTTACAGAAAAGATCATGGCGCAGGGTGCCGCCACGCCCATAGAAGTAAGGGTGGCCGGAAAAAATTTCGATAACATCAAACAATACGCGCAGCGGCTTACCGGCAAGCTGGAGAAACTGCCTTTCCTGCGGGATGTGCAGATAGCGCAGCCGCTGGCCTTCCCGGTGATCAATATCAACATTGACCGTTTCAGGCTGGCGCAAATGGGATTAAGCCTGCAGGATGTGGCAAGAAGCATTACAGAAGCAACATCCTCCAGCCGCTTTACGGAAAAAAATCAGTGGCTGGATAAACGGGTGTCTTACACCTACCAGGTGCAGGTACAGGTGCCGGAATACATTATGAACTCGTTGGAGCAGCTGCAGTCTATTCCGCTGGTAAAAGGGCATACACGCCCGGTGTTGTCGGATGTGGCAACGCTTACCACCGACAGGCAGCCGGGGGAATATGACCGCCGCGGCCCCCGTAGGTTTATTACCGTAAGCGCCAACATCTACAAAAAAGACCTGGGCACCGCCACTGCCGCCGTACAAAAAGCGATTGATGAAATGGGCACGCCACCGCCCGGGCTGGTGCCGCAGATAAAAGGCATGTCGTCGCTGCTTACGGAAACGCTGGGGTCTTTGCAAACCGGCCTGGCTGCCGCCATTGTAGTGGTGCTGCTGTTGCTGGCCGCCAACTACCAGTCGTTTGGCCTGTCGTTAAGCGTGCTGTCAACCGTGCCGGCTGTGCTGCTGGGTTCCATGCTGTTGCTGCTGGCAACCGGCTCCACGCTGAACCTGCAGTCGTACATGGGCCTTATCATGTCTGTGGGCGTGTCGGTAGCAAATGCGATATTGATTGTTACCAACGCTGAAAATTTAAGGCTGGAGTATAAAGATCCGTTCAAAGCGGCATCGGCCGCGGCCAGCATCCGTTTACGGCCCATTCTCATGACCAGCCTGGCCATGATAGCCGGTATGATACCCATGGCCAGCGGTCTTGGTGAAGCCGGCGACCAGTCGGCCCCATTGGGCAGGGCTGTAATTGGCGGCCTGGCCGCATCCACCTTTGCCGCCCTGTTTATTGTACCGCTGGTATACGGCTGGGTGCAGCAAAAGAAATCCTTTACATCCGTTTCTCTTTTACCTGAAGATTCCGATCACTAAAATCATAGCATACCATGAAACAATATATAATTATCACAGTATTGGCGGGCGGGCTGTATGCCTGTTCCTCCGGTGCAGCCACAGAAAAAAAGGCTGCCGACAAACCCGCTGCCACAGCGCACTACGAGCTGGCGCCGGTTAAAAAGCACGGCGTGTCCGAGTCTGTTAAGCTGCCGGCGCAGCTCACTGCCTACCAGGAGGTGAGCATTTTTCCAAAGGTAAACGGCTACGTACAGGCGGTACTGGTAGACATTGGCTCCAAAGTGCATAAGGGCCAGCTGCTAATGACCCTGCAGGACCCTGAACTGGAACATACCAGTGTGCAGGCGCGTGAAAAATATGCCCGCGCGCAGGCCGACTACACCATCAGCAAAGAAAACTACAGCCGCCTGCTGGAAGCGTCGCAGACAAAAGGCGCCATATCGCCTATGGACCTCGCATCCGCCAAAGCCAAAATGCAGGCCGACAGCGCCCTTTGTAACGCAGAAAGAGCCAGCTGGGAAATGGAAAAGGCCATCCTGAGCTACCTGCAGGTAACCGCTCCTTTTGATGGCGTAATTACCGAAAGGAATGTGCACCCCGGCGCGCTGGTAAGCGCTGCCGGCAGGGAGCAAAAGCCCATGCTGGAGCTGAAGCAGGTTGACCGCCTGCGCCTGCAGGTAGATGTGCCGGAGCATATTGCCCACAGCCTGAATGATAAAACCCGTATGGACTTTTACCTGAGCGCTTTCCCGGGTAAAAAAATGTCGGCCGAAATAGCACGTAAATCAGATAACATTAACACGGCTTACCGTATGGAAAGGGTGGAGATGGATATTCCGAATAAGGATAATGCGCTGGCCCCGGGCATGTATGCCGATGTGATAGTGGATGCCGGCGGCAGCCCGAATGCTTTTTCCGTACCCAGGCCGGCCGTGGTTACTTCTACGGAACGGAAATATGTGATACTGGTGCGTGACGGCAAAGCAGTGAAGAAAGATGTGATCACCGGTAATGACAGCGATGATGAAATTGAGATCTTCGGGGATTTTAAACCCGACGACCAGGTGATCGTAAATGCCAATGATGAAATAAAAGAAGGACAGGCGGTTAACCAGCGGTGAGTGTAAAAGAATGTAAAATGTAAAATTTTAAATATTAAATGTAAAAATAAATACAGGCAGCTGTATGTAAAAGCGCATTAAGGTGCTATCGCTCACAAGCCTGTGACTTTTACATTTATGATTTTACATTTTACATTCCTTTCGGCTATTGCATGATTACTGCCAGGGAAAGGCCGGTGCTGTGCCAGTTATAATCGTAATACGGCATCAATATCATTCTTTCACGCGCTGCTTTAGGATGCAGCAGGCGGTTTACATGCGGGTACAGCGCATAAGCTGCCTGGGTGCTTAATATGCCCAGTCCTGCGCCGGCCACCACATCGCTGAACCAATGCCGGTTGTTGTACATGCGCAGCACGCCGGTGGCGGCAGCGGCAGCATAGCCTACATAGCCGTACCAGGGGCTTACATCCCTGTACTCCATACGCATAAATTCAGCAGCGGCAAAAGCAGTGGAAGTATGCCCGCTGGGAAAGGATTCATAATTACTGCCATCCGGCCGTTGCTCATGCGTTACCTTTTTCAGAATGCGCGAGCTGCCGGCCATAATTGCACAGGATAAACCGTAAATGATAGACCGGTCGGCAAAGTTGTGGGCGCCTTTGATGCCCACGGCATTCAGCCCGTAAACAGCAATCGCCGGCGACCATTGCAGGTAGTTATCGATCCTGGTGGAAAAACCGGCATGGTCTTCCTGTATCTCCGCCTTGGTGCTGTAGTTTACCTCCTTTAGCGGGGGAGTGGCCAATGCGGCAAATCCATAAGCCAGCATAGATGACGCAATGGACATCCTGAGCCTGGGCGCGTGGTAGGAAACATCCGGATTCAGCTGCAGCTGGGAAAAATGATAATGAACAGTTGTAGGTGGCATTGTATCCTGCAGGGATTGCGCCTGTCCCCCAAGGGCGCATCCGCAAAGCAGGGCCGCTACCATTAAGCGGTGTAATTTCATAGCATGTATATGAACAAATATGGAATGTCAATCTGTAGACATTCTGTTTTTGTCCGGTTTAGTTGTAGGTTTTTCACAATATAAATATTGTTGGAAAGCATAATATAACATGTAAGGGTTATTTTTTCGAATGCGGTTGCCGGCGGGCCCTGGTTACCAACTGCAAAAAAAATATTGTACATTTCTGACTTTAAACCAAAATCTGCTTATGCACTTAACAGCAAGAGAAACGGAGAAGCTGCTGCTGTACGTAGCCGGCGAGCTGGCAGAAAAAAGAAAGGCCAGGGGACTAAAGCTCAACTATCCGGAAGCCATTGCTTTGATCAGCAGCCGCCTGCAGGAAGCTGCCCGCGACGGCCGCAGCGTAGCCGACCTGATGCAGTTTGGCGCAACCATTCTTACCCGCAATGATGTAATGGAAGGCATTCCTGAAATGATCCATGAGATCCAGATAGAAGCCACCTTCCCCGACGGCACCAAGCTGGTAACCGTGCATCATCCCATCCGCTAGATCTTACAAGCCTTTAACCAGTTAAACAAAACCACCATGATCCCCGGAGAATATTTCCTGAAAAAAGAAAATATCATAGCCAACCAGGGACGCCGCACCCTTTTTTTAAAAGTGGTGAACACCGGCGACCGTCCCGTGCAAATAGGCTCCCATTGCCATTTTTTTGAGGTGAACCGGCAAATGGCCTTTGACCGCGCAGCTGCTTTTGGCATGCGGCTGAACGTGCCTTCCGGCAACGCCGTACGTTTTGAGCCCGGCGAAGTAAAGGAAGTAGAGCTGGTGGAGCTGGGCGGCGCCAAACGTATTATAGGCATCAACAACCTGGCGTGCGGCGTTACCACCGATGATGCGGTAAAGCAGCAGGCCCTCGAAAAAGCACAGCAACAACACTTTAAAACCCAATTGCCGTGAGCCTGAATATAGACAAGCAAAAATATGTAAGCATGTACGGTCCCACCACAGGCGACCGCGTGCGCCTGGCCGATACCGACTTGGTTATTGAAATAGAAAGGGATTACCTGCAGCATGGCGACGAAGGCAAATTCGGCGGCGGCAAAAGCATCCGCGATGGTATGGCCCAATCAGCCACTGCCCTGCGGGCAGATGGTGTGCTGGACCTGGTGATCACCAATGTTATTATCATTGACCACTGGGGCATTGTAAAAGCAGATATTGGCATTAAAGACGGCCGCATTGCAGGCATTGGCCAGGCAGGCAACCCCGATACCATGGACGGTATTCATCCCAACATGATCATTGGCGCCGCTACGGAAGTGCATAACGGCAGCAACCTCATAGCCACTGCCGGCGGCATTGATACCCACATACATTTTATTTGCCCGCAGCTGGTAGACCATGCGCTTTTCAGCGGCATTACCACCATGATAGGCGGCGGCACCGGTCCGGCAGACGGTACCAACGCCACCACTGTTACGCCGGGCAAATGGAATATACAACGCATGTTGCAGGCTGCGGAAGCCTACCCCGTGAACCTGGGCTTTTTTGGCAAAGGCAACTGCGCCACCACCGCGCCGTTGGAAGAGCAGATAGCCGCGGGCGCGCTGGGGCTGAAGATACATGAGGACTGGGGCGCTACCCCCGCGGTAATAGATGCGTCGTTAAAAGTAGCCGACAAGCTGGATGTGCAGGTAGCCATACACACCGATACACTTAACGAAGCCGGCTTCCTGGAAGATACCATGAACGCCATTAACGGCCGCGTAATACATACCTTTCATACAGAAGGCGCCGGCGGCGGCCATGCGCCGGATATTATCCGCGCCGCCTCTTTCCCGAATGTGCTGCCGGCATCTACCAATCCCACCCGGCCTTACACCGTAAACACCATTGACGAGCACCTGGATATGCTGATGGTATGCCACCACCTGGATAAACGTGTACCGGAAGATGTAGCCTTTGCCGACTCCCGTATACGCCCCGAAACCATTGCTGCAGAAGATATTTTGCACGACATGGGCGTATTCAGCATCATGAGCTCCGACTCGCAGGCCATGGGGCGTGTAGGCGAAGTAGTTACCCGCACCTGGCAAACCGCCGATAAAATGAAAAAGCAGCGCGGCGCCCTGCCGGAAGACAGCGGTACGGAAAACGATAATTTCCGTGTAAAGCGCTATGTGGCAAAATACACCATTAACCCGGCCATTGCACATGGCATTGCAGAACATGTAGGCTCTATCGAATACGGCAAGCTGGCCGACCTGGTGCTGTGGAAACCCGCGCTGTTTGGCGCCAAGCCGGAAATGATCGTTAAAGGCGGTATGATAGCAGCCGCAAAAATGGGCGATCCCAATGCCTCCATACCCACGCCGCAGCCGGTAATATACCGCCATATGTTTGGCGCGCATGGCAAAGCCCTGCTGCATACCAGCGTAACATTCGTGTCACATGTATCGCTGCAAAAAAATATTGCGCAGGAATATGGCCTGCAAAAAACACTGCTGCCGGTAACCGGCTGCCGCAACATTTCCAAAAAAGACCTTATTCATAATGATCAAACGCCGGATATTACCGTAAACCCCGAAACCTATGAGGTAAAGGTGAACGGGGAAAAGATCACCTGCGAGCCGCTGAAAGAGGTGGCGCTGGCGCAACGGTATTTCCTGTTTTAAACAGGGGTTCCTGTAGGTTCTCCATCAGGCGTACAGGTAATAAAGGTTGTGCCATAGGCCGGTACAGCATTCATAAACAGATACTGCACATATGATCATTGAAGATGTAATAGGCAACACCGCCACCTTTTCCATCGGCAACCGGCAAACCGACCTGCTGCAGCTGCAGTGGTATGAAACCACGCGCCGCATACAGCGCAAACAAACCGCCGGCGGCCGGGAAATAGCCCTGCGCCTGTTAAAGCAGGGGCAGCGCCTGCAGCAGGGCGATGTGGTTTGGATGAACAACGCCACTGCCGTAGTAGTGGATATACTGCCCTGTGAGGTAATAGTGGTGAAGCCGGCCTCCATGCTGGAAATGGGCGCTGTTTGCTATGAGATCGGCAACAAGCACCTGCCTGTTTTTATACAGGACAATGAAGTGCTGATACCCATGGAGGAGCCGCTGTTCCGCTGGCTGCAGGCATCGGGCTATGCACCGGAGCCGGCGGTGCGTAAGCTTACCAATATGCTGCGCACCAATGTAACGCCGCATAGCCACGGCACTGGCAGCACACTATTTCAAAAGATCATCAATCTTACAAAATAAATTAATAATGAATAATGAATAATTAATAATGAACGGGTGTTCTCTTTTTGCAATGGCTTATATGGTCATAAATAATTTTAACAGCGTTAATGCATGTTCATTCCTGGTTATCAATTCTTAATTATTAATTGTCAATAAATAAATCTTTACAGTGCTTATATGCCCACAATTAATTTTTCAGCAACACTGATAAAACACCACACTTCCTAAATTATTAATTATTAATTCTTAATTATTAATTAATGCTCCTCGCGCTCCTTCACTTATCCGATCCTACGCTGCCCATAGGCGGTTACACCCATTCCAGCGGGCTGGAAACCTATGTACAGGAAGGGCTGGTGCACAACGCCGCCACCGCTGAGGCATATATACGCAGCATGCTGCAGTACAACCTGCGCTATAACGATGCCGCCTTTGCCAGCCTGGCTTATGACGCTGCTTTACAGCAGGATTTTAATGCTTTGCTGCAGCTGGATGAGGAGTGCACGGCCTTAAAGCTGGCGAAGGAAATACGGCAGGCCAGCCACAAGCTGGGCATACGCCTGGTAAAGATCTTCAGCCGGCAACAGGCCTTTCCCTTTATGCAGCAGTATGAACAGGCCATACAGCAGGGCAGGGCAGGAGGGCATTACTGCCTGGCATTTGGCGTATATGCCTGCCTGTTACATATACCCAAACCGGATGCGCTGCAGGCTTTTTATTACAATGCTACCGCCGGTATGGTTTCCAACAGCGTAAAACTGGTGCCCCTGGGCCAGCTCGAAGGGCAGGACATCCTGTACCGCCTGCAGCCGCTGATGCAGGAGCTGGCTGCCGCAACCCTGTTGCCCGACCGTAAATGGCTGGGCTGCTGCAACCCGGGGTTCGACATTCGCTGTATGCAGCATGAAAGATTGTACTCAAGATTATATATGTCGTAGTTATGATGAGCAGAACATTTGTGAAAATTGGTATCGCAGGCCCGGTAGGCTCCGGCAAAACCGCCCTTATTGAAAGGCTGTCGCGCAACATGGCGCACCAGTATGACCTGGGTGTTATTACCAATGATATTTATACCAGGGAAGACGCCGAGTACCTGACCAAAAACAGCCTGCTGCCGCCGGAGCGTATTATCGGCGTGGAAACCGGCGGCTGCCCGCATACCGCCATCCGTGAAGACGCCAGCATGAACCTGGAGGCAGTGGATGAAATGGCCGCCCGCTTTCCCGGCATACAGCTGGTATTTATCGAAAGCGGGGGCGATAACCTTTCCGCCACATTTAGCCCCGACCTGGCGGATGTGACCATTTTCGTGATTGACGTGGCCGAAGGCGATAAAATACCCCGCAAGGGCGGGCCGGGCATTACCCGTTCCGACCTGCTCGTCATCAATAAAATAGACCTGGCTCCCTATGTAGGCGCCAGCCTGGAGGTAATGGAACGCGATGCGCGCCTCATGCGCAAAGGCCAGCCCTTTGTGTTCACAGATCTCATGAAAGGCGCCGGCCTGGATGCGGTGATCAGCTGGATTAAAAAATATGCGCTGCTCGAAGAGGTGGCAGAACCCGCCCTCAAAAGATGACCAGCGAGCTGCGTATTGTAACAGGCTACCGCTCCGGCAGCACCTTCCTGCAGGAAGGGTATTATACCCGTCCCTTTAAGCTGGCGGATGTGGGCATATACCGGGCAGACAAAGCCCTGTGCCTGATGCTGATGACCGCCTCGCCCGGCATGCTGGACGGCGACAATTATCATATGGCAGTCACCGTTAGCGCGCATACCCGCCTGCAACTGCAAACACAGGCTTACCAGCGCCTGTTTACCATGCAGCAGGGCGCTGCGCAGCATATAACGGTGCATGTGCAGCAGGGTGCATGCTTCAGCTATGTGCCGCACCCGGTAGTGCCGCATGCAGGCGCCAGCTTTGAAGGGCATAACCGCATTACCCTGGAACAGGGCTGCCGCCTGGTTTGGGGCGAAATACTCACCTGCGGCCGTAAGCTCAATGGCGAAGCCTTTCAGTTCAAACAGTTCCATAACCTAACGGAGCTGTATTACCAGGGCAGGCTGGTGTTAAAGGATAACCTGCTGCTGCAACCGGAACGTATAAACGTAACAGCCTTCGGGCAAATGGAAGGGTACACCCACCAGGCCACGCTTATTTATGCAGACACGCGTACAGCGGCCGCTCCGGTGGCCGACCGCCTGCTGCACATACTGGCGCCGGAAACCGGCATTGCATACGGCGTATCGCAAACCGCCGGCCCGGCCCTGGTGCTGCGCGTGCTGGGCCACGGCGCAGAACAGCTGTACAATTGCCTGAAAAAAATGGAAAGCTTATTATGGGAAGAAGCGCCCGTTTTAACTTAAATAATAACGCATGACTACAGAGATCAGCGCTTTGCTGCTTACCGCTATTACCATCAGCTGCGTACATACCGTTACCGGCCCTGATCATTATGTACCTTTTATTGCGCTGTCGCAGTCGCGTAAATGGTCGCCGGCTAAAACCGTGTTCTGGACCATTGTATGCGGCATAGGCCATGTGGGCAGTTCGGTGCTGTTAGGCTTACTGGGTGTGTTCCTGGGCTGGGAGCTGTCTAAAATAAGCTGGCTCGAAGGCGTGCGGGGCGGCATTGCCGGCTGGGCGCTGCTGTTCTTTGGCATGGCGTACCTGGTATGGGGATTGCGCCGCGCTTACCTGAACAAGCCCCATAAACATTTTGATATGTATGAAGACGGATCGGTGTATGTATATGAGCACAAGCATGGCGAAGGGCCGGTATACCCCCAGGAGCGTACCAAAGTAACGCCCTGGATATTGTTCATCATTTTTGCATTGGGCCCCTGTGAGCCGCTCATTCCTTTGCTTACCTATCCTGCTGCGCAAAAATCTACCCTGGGTATTGTGCTGCTGATTGTAACCTTTACGGTATTTACGCTCATTACCATGGTTATGATGGTAATGCTCGGGTACTATGGCTATTCTTTCCTGAAAACCGATAAGCTGGAGCGCTACATACACGCCATTGGCGGCGCTACTGTTACCATTTGCGGTATAGGCATGGTGTTTATGGGATGGTAATTAATTCTTAATTATTAATTTATCGTACCTTGCGGCACAATAAAGGAAATGGTGTCTTCCTGCACAAGAACCGTCCCTCCCGGGACTGATGGCGCCTACAAATAAACAAAGACCAAACCGGTAACGCAATGGACGGGCCGGCATGTTGTACTGCTTGTTAAATTATTTGTAGGAACTATGTACCAGAAAATAAAGAGCTACTTCGAACAAATTGCAATCGCAAAACATCTTATCCGCTGGACCATACTGGATATTCCCCTGGCATTAATTGCAGGTTCCATGGTGGCGCTGTTCCTTTGGCTGCTGGATAAGGTTACCCTGCTGCGCGGGCAGCAGCCCTGGCTTTTATACCTGCTGCCCGTGGCCGGTATAGGCATTTACTTCCTGTATAAAAAACTGGGTAAAAATTCAGAGGCCGGTAATAATCTCATTATGGATGAGATACACCAGCCGGGCGGCGGCGTGCCTGCCCGCATGGCGCCGTTGGTGCTGTTTACCACGGTGGTTACCCACCTGTTTGGCGGCTCTGCCGGGCGGGAGGGAACCGCTGTGCAAATAGGCGGCAGCATGGCGAATATGCTGGGCCGCTGGATGAAGCTTGCGGAAAAGGATATACGTATATTGCTCATGGCCGGTATTGCCGCCGGCTTTGGCGCGGTATTCGGCACCCCGCTTACCGGCGCTGTATTTGCATTGGAGGTGCTGGCCATTGGCACCATCCGGTACGATGCGCTGGTGCCCTGCCTTATAGCCGCCGTGTTTGCGGATATTGTATGCACGGCCTGGGGCATTCATCATACCCATTACCATATTGATTTTGCACCGCATAATGCCACACCCTTTCTACCCTTCCTGCATATTGACCTGCTGCTGTTGGCCAAGGCCATACTGGCCGGCGTATGTTTTGGCCTGGCCAGCTTCCTGTTTGCCAACAGCATGCACATTATTAAACACTATGCGCAGCGGTACATAAAACCTGCCTGGCTTATACCGGCAGTGGGCGGTGTTGTTATTATCGCTTTCAGCTGGGCGCTGGGTACCCGCGATTACCTGGGCCTGGGCGTTTACAGCCAGCAGCCATCAGGGGTAAGCATACTGAGCGCCTTTCATGCAGGCGGCGCCACAGGCTGGAGCTGGCTGTGGAAGCTGCTTTTCACGGCCATTACCCTGGCCATGGGCTTTAAAGGAGGAGAGGTAACGCCCCTGTTTTTTATAGGCGCTGCGCTGGGCAATACCATAGCTATGCTGTTAGGCGCACCGGTTGACCTGTTTGCCGGCATGGGCTTCATAGCCGTATTTGCCGGCGCCACTAATACGCCCATTGCCTGCACCCTGATGGGGGTAGAGCTGTTTGGTACTTCCCATGTGCTGTATTTTGCAGTGGCCTGTTTTACTGCATATTATTTCAGCGGCCATAGCGGCATTTATAAAGCGCAGCGTATAACCGTGCGCAAGGGGCTTTTACAGTAAGCGGTTATTTCATCCACACTACTTTTTGCTCAGCAGCATGCGGCTGGCCTATAATATCTTTATACAGCTCGGGGCGGCGGGCCTGCCGGTAACGGTAACCGCCGGCCTGCTGCAGCTTTTCAGGAGTGCAGGTAGCTATGGCAATATCATTATCCAGCTTGCGGCACTCAGCCACCACATCGCCAAACGGGTCCAGTATCATGGAGCAGCCGTTCTTCAGCTGGTCGTCGTCCATGCCAATGGGGTTAGCAAACACCGCATAAATACCGTTGTCATACGCTCTTGCGGGCAGCCATTTCATTAACCAGCTACGCCCTTTCATCCCATCAAATTCCAGCCGCAGCGAAGTGGGATCTGTTTCCCGGTTATACCACAGCTGCGGGTCTACAAAGCCTGCGCCAGGGCGGGTAGAGGGGGTGCACATGGTTACGTGCGGCATAAAAATAATATCCGCGCCCAGCAGGGTAGTGGCGCGTACATTTTCAATAATGTTGTTGTCGTAACAGATCAGGATGCCGCATTTCCAGCCCAGCAGGTCAAACACCACATACTTGTTGCCGGGCGTAAGATGCGGGTTAATAAAGGGATGCAGCTTGCGGTATTGCGCTACCAGCCCGTTCTTGTCCACGCATACATAGGCTTTATACAAATGGCCTGCTGCATCTTTCTCAAACAAACCGGCCAGTATGGCCACACCTGTTTCTGCGGCTATAGCGGTTAATGCCTGTATGCTGGGGCCTCCGGGAATATATTCTGCCAGCTCCAGCAGCTGCTCCTTTGATAAATGCCTCGCGAACGTATAGCCGGTAACGGAGCATTCATGAAAGGCAATCACCTGCGCGCCCGCCTGTGCGGCCTGTGTGGTAAGCCCGCGTATCACCTGCAGGTTGTATGCTTTATCGCCGCTGCGGTTTTCAAATTGTGCGGTAGCTATTTTTATGGGTTGCATGGTAAGCTGTTTATCCTGCAAGATAGCCATGTTTTGCGAGCTGGCAGCAACAGCACTATCTGCATACTGGAAAAGTAATTATCTTTAGCAACTTAAAATCATGCTTTATGATGAAAGCTGTTGCTGTTTCAAAGTTCCGCGATACGCCACAGGTAATGGAGCTGCCAAAACCAGCCGTACGCCCTGGTATGGTGCTGGTACGTGTAGCCGCTGCCGGTATGAACCCTTTTGACTGGAAAATGGTGGATGGGATCATGGAAGGGCATATGCCGCACCAGTTTCCGCTGATCATGGGGGTAGAAGGCGCAGGCACAGTAGCTGCCGTGGGAGAAGGCGTAACCCGTTTTAAAGAAGGCGATAAAATATACGGGCAATTCATTCACAGCCCCATAGGCGAAGGCGCTTATGCGGCGTATGCCATTGTGCCGGAAAATAATGCGGTAGACCTTGCGCCCGCATCTATTGCGCTTACCGCCGCCGCTGCTGTGCCCAATGCAGGTATGACGGCGCTGCAGCTGCTGGAAAAAATGGCGCTGCAAAAAGGCCAAACGGTATTGATTGTAGGGGCCACCGGCGGTGTAGGCTCCTTTGTTACGCAGCTGGCTGCCCTGCAGGGTTTGCTGGTAATTGCCACTGCAAGCAATGAGGCGTCGGCAGCACGCATGCGGCAGTTGGGCGCCGCCACCACTGTAAATTATAAAACCGCGCCGGTTGCACAACAGGTAAAGCAGCTGTACCCCAATGGTATTGACGGGCTTATAGACCTGATGAGCAATAAGGAAACCTTTGCGGCCAATACCGCCCTGCTGAAGCCCGGCGGCGTAGCCATGACTACTGCTTTTGTAGCAGATGAAGCAGCCCTGCAAGCGCAGGGTTTACGCGGCGGCAACTTTGAAACAAAAGGCGATATTCCCTCTCTGAACAAGCTTACGAAGCTGATAGACGACGGTAAGCTGCAGGTGCCGGTAGGCAAAAATATTACGCTCGAAGAAGTGCCTGCCGCCATTGCACAAAGCCGCGCGGGCCATGCAACCGGCAAAACCGTGATCATAATGCCATCATAACGGCGGCGTATAACATTAATATTTACTGGCTACATCCAGCTGGTTAATGGCGTCCTGGTCTAAAGCCAATGTGGCGGCTTTCATTAATGCATCCAGCTGTTCCAGGCTGGTGGCGCTGGCTATGGGCGCCGCAATGTTAGGCCGCTGCGCCAGCCAGGCAATAGATACGCTGGCAGGCGTGGTGTTATAACGCGCCGCTACTGCATCCAGCGCAGCCAGTATGCGCATGCCCCTTTCATTCAGGTAGCCCAGCGCCTTTGAGCCGCGCGGGCTTTTATCAACATCTGCTTTGGAGCGGTATTTACCGCTCAGGAAACCGCTGGCCAGCGCATAATAAGGCAATACGCCCAGGCCATGCTCCCGGCAGATAGGCGCGTAGGTAGTTTCAAATTTCCGGCGGTCGTACAGGTTATATTCAGGCTGCAGGGTTTCATAACGCGGGTAGCCGTAATCTTCACTGTTATGCAGGGATAGCTGCAATCTTTCCGGGCTCATATTGGAAGTGCCTATTACACGCACCTTTCCTTCTTTTATAAGCGTTGCATAAGTAGCCAGGGTTTCTTCTACCGGGGTATTAATATCATCAAAGTGCGTTTGGTACAGGTCTATATAATCTGTTTGCAGACGGCGCAGCGAGTCTTCTACCGCGCGGGTTATATAGGTTTTGGAGGTGCCTTTCTGCTGCGGTCCCATTTCACCGCCTACCTTGGTGGCCACTATTACCTGCTCCCGTTTGCCGCTTTGCTTTAGCCATTTGCCGATAATGGTTTCCGACTCGCCGCCTTTATTGCCGCTTACCCATTTTGAATAAACATCTGCCGTGTCTATAAGGTTAAAACCTGCGCCGGTAAAGGCATCCAGCAGCTTAAAGGCAGTGGCTTCATCCACCGTCCACCCGAACACGTTGCCCCCGAAAGCCAGCGGAGCCACCATGAGCGCGGATTTGCCCAGTTTCCGTTTTTCCATCTTTATATCAGTTTAAATTAACAACTTCCGCAAAAAAAGTACCAGCAGCGCGCCTGTATTGCCATTAACGGCAGCCCCTGCAAAAAATGAGTATATTGTTCCCCATCTTCAGTTAAATTACAGATAATTGTACGGAAACCCATTATTGTGTATATAAATATGATGAATGGCGCAGGCATGGCCATTTCCGTTAATCACTAACGGCAACGCCTATATTTTAAATTATTGTTAACTTGCGGGCCGCTACGTGCTGCATACGTACTTAATCAAAATTATCCATTATCCGCTTAGGTCCATTGGAGCGCCAATCATAGCAGCCGGTTGGGATGTTTGAAGCTAGATTTTAATGCGCGCATTTACCGCAGGTGAGCCTGCAGGGAAAGTATTTTTTGCCAGGAAAGATTTTTGTAGATAAACGAACATTATAACGTACTATGAGTAAGACCATTATTGTATCAAACAGGTTACCCGTAAAAATAACAGAGAAGGATGGAGCCTATGCACTGGCTCCAAGCGAAGGAGGACTGGCTACGGGCCTGGGATCTATTTACCGTGGCGGAAATAATGTATGGATTGGCTGGCCCGGCCTGGAGGTAACAGCGCCAAAGGACCAGGAGCAGATTGCAGGTGAGCTGGCCACCATGAACTTAAAAGCGGTGTATCTTACACAGGAAGAGATCAATAACTACTACGAAGGATTTTCCAATGAAACCCTGTGGCCCGTATTTCACTACATGCCTACCTATGCCCGCTATGAACAGGGTTACTGGGATTGCTACTACCGCGTAAATGAGAAGTTCAGGGATGTAATACTGGAAACAGCGGAACCAGGTGATGTAATATGGATCCACGATTACCAGCTGCTGCTGTTACCCGGCATGATACGCACTGCAATGCCCGATATTTCCATTGGCTTTTTCCTGCACATACCGTTCCCTTCCTTTGAGCTTTTCCGCCTCATACCCTGGCGGGCAGAGCTGCTGGATGGTATGCTCGGCGCCGACCTGCTGGGGTTTCACACGTTCGATGACAGCCGCCATTTTATAAACGCCGTTACCCGCCTGCTGCCCATTAACGCATCGTCCAACGTACTGATGGTAAATGACCGCGCCGTGATCGCAGAAACATTTCCCATGGGTATCGACTATGAACGTTACGGCAACATGGTGCGTAACGATGACGTGCAGCAGCAGCTTAGCCAGCTGAAAGACAATTTCCAGGGCATGCAGATGATCCTGTCTATTGACCGGCTTGACTACAGCAAAGGCATTCTCCAGCGCCTGCAGGCATACGACCTGTTCCTGCAACTGCATCCGGAATACGCAGAAAAAGTAGTGCTGTACATGATTGTAGTGCCTTCACGCGATACCGTGCCGCAATACAAGGACCTGCGCGACGAGATTGACAAGCAGGTAGGCGGCATTAATGCACGTTTCCGCACCATTAACTGGCACCCGGTACATTATTTTTACCGGTCTTTTCCCATAGAAACACTGTCGGCCCTTTACAACTATGCGCACATATGCCTGGTAAGCCCTATGCGCGATGGTATGAACCTTGTAAGTAAGGAGTACGTGGCCAGCCGCACGCATAACAACGGCGTGCTCATACTAAGTGAAATGGCCGGCGCCTCCAGGGAACTGATAGATGCGCTGATTGTAAATCCAAACAACATAGGCGCCATTACCCGCGCTATTGAAGAAGCGCTGGTAATGCCGCAGCCAGAGCAATACCGCCGCATGAAACAAATGCGGCAGGTAGTAGCCAAGTTTAATATTGCACACTGGGTAAAATTATTTATGACACGATTACAGGAAGTAAAACAGATCCAGCAATCCATGCTGGCGCGCCGCCTGAGCACCGACCTGCAGCAGCAGGTGCAGCGGCAGTACAGGAACGCAGAAAAGCGCGTCATATTTTTGGATTATGACGGCACACTGGTTGGCTTTACGCCTAATATTGACCAGGCTTCGCCCGACCAGGAGCTGTACCAGCTGCTAAAACAGCTCACCTCCAACCCAAAGAATGAGGTGGTAATGATCAGCGGGCGCAAACACGAAACCTTATCACAATGGCTTGGCCACCTGAAGCTTGACCTGATTGCCGAACACGGCGCCTGGTCAAGGAAACAAGGCGGCCGCTGGAAAAAGATACCGGGGTTAACCGACCAGTGGAAACAGGATATTTATCCTACGCTTGACACATATACCGACCGTACTCCCGGCTCTTTTATTGAAGAAAAAAGCTATTCGCTGGCCTGGCACTACCGCAAGGTGGAAGAAGGGCTGGGCGAGCTGCGCGCCAATGAGCTGATGAACACCCTGCGCTATTATACCAATGATAAAGGTTTGCAGGTGCTGCCCGGCGATAAGGTGATTGAAATAAAGAACGTGGAGATCAATAAGGGCCGCGCCGCATTAAGCTGGCTGCAGGATCACCAGTATGATTTTATAATGGCTATTGGAGATGATCATACAGACGAAGATATTTTCAAAGCCCTGTCGGAAGATGCCATTTCTATTAAGGTAGGCAGCCAGGTTTCGGCCGCGCGCTATTACCTGCGCAACTTCCAGGAGGTAAGGCAGTTTCTTGCCGGACTGGTGTAGGAATGTAAAATGTAAAATATTAAATGCAAAAGTAAATGCCGCGAATACTCAGCTTCGCGGCATTTACTTTTACATTTGAAATTCTACATTTAAGATTTTATATTCTTCTACAGGAATATCGGCACATCCAGCTTCATAGCTATACGGTAGGCGGCGTTCATCAAACCTACATGGCTATACGCCTGCGGGAAGTTGCCCCACTGGCTGCCGTTGTCTTCATCCACATCTTCACTGAACAGCAGCAGGTGGTTGGAGTATTGCAGCAGGTTCTCAAACTCGCGGATGGCGTCGTCCAGCCGGCCTACGCACGCCAGTGCCTCTACGTACCAGAATGCGCATACCAGGAAAGTGGTTTTGGGCTTGCCGAAATCGTCCGGGTGCAGGTACCGGTAAAACAATCCCTGCGGAGTTTTCAGCTCTTTTTCCAGTCCTTCCAGGTGATCCTTTGCCTTTTGCGAAGCAGGGTCAAGGTACTGCATCATGATCAGCTGCAGGGTGCTGGCATCCAGGTGTTTGCTGCCAACGGCGTTGGTATACACTTTACGCACAGGATCGTAGCAGTTCTCAATATGCGCGGCAGCGCGTTCTTTCAGCGCAATGGCCCTTTCTACCAGCGGCTGGTGGCCAATGGTGCGGGCCATTTTTTCCGCGGCGCAGCAGCCCGTCCACTGGAACAGGTTGGAGTAGCAGTGAATGTTGGCAAAGTTGCGGAACTCCCATATACCGGCATCTACTTCATCAATTGTGCGCTCAATTTTGCCCAGCAGGTATTCTATCCACCAGGCAGAGTCTTTACGCTCGGAAAAAATAAAGCGGTGATCTGTATACAACGGCAGCATAGAAATCAGCACCTGCCCGTAAATATCATTTTGTATATGTTCATACGCCTGGTTGCCTATGCGCACGGGCTGGTTGCCCATGTAGCCTGCGAGATCGGGCAGTATCTGCTCTGTCAGCAGCTTTTGCCCGGTACTGCCGTACAATGGCTGGTAGCGGTAATCGCCGGAAAAGGAAATGTCTGTTACATAGTTAAAATAACGCTCCATTTCCTCAAAGTGGCCAATGTGGTTCAGCGCAGTAATCACATAATAGGTATCGCGTAACCAGCAGTAGCGGTAATCCCAGTTACGGCCGCTGCCCGGAAACTCGGGCAGGCTGGTGGTGCTGGCGGCTATAATGGCGCCGGTATCTTCATACTGGTGTATTTTCAGGGTGAGGGCAGAGCGTATTACATAGGGCTGGTAAAAATTGGCGATATTGGAATGTTTGATCCAGGTGCGCCAGTAGCTTACTGTTTCCCGTACAAAGGTTTCTGCGGTGCTTACCAGCGGCGCTTCCAGCGGGCTGCCGTAAGACAGCAACAGGTAGCGCGTATCATTGAGCACAAAAGCCTGCTCATCCAGCAGGTAATTAACAGGTATATTGGTGGTAAGGCGCACGCGCGCGCCTGCGCCCAGGAACTCAACATGGTTGCTGCCCGGCTGCGGATGCAGGGGCTGCGCGCCGTAATCGGCTACCGGCTTACAGCGTACGCAAATGCGGGGAGAGCCCTCCAAAGGCTCTATTTTACGTATCAGCATTAAGGGTTTAAAGTAACGCTCATACTGGAAAAAGCGGGGTGCCACGTCGGTAACCAGGTATTTGCCGTTGCTGCTGGTAATTTCCGTGCACAGTACATTGGTGTTTTCCATGTAATACTGACGGGAGGTATATTCTCCTTCGGGCAGTATGGAAAACTGGCCGCCTTTATCTTTATCCAGCAGGCCGCCGAATATAAACGTGCTGTCCATGCGCGGCCAGCACAGCCACTCTACATTGGTGTTCCGGTTTATATGCGCAATGTATGCACAGTTCCCGATGATGCCGGTCTGATAGGTATGTCTTTCCATGCCGCTAATATAAATGCTTTACGTCTGCGCCGGTAAAAATGTTCATTTTAACATCAAAACCTGTTCCAAAAAGCACAAAGCAGAAAGCGGAAAGCTTAAAGTAAAAAGTAAAAGGCAAAAGGTAAAAGGTTGGAAGCCTGACCATGCCACCAGTCACCCGTTTTATAAATTAATGCAGCGCAACACAGATACAATCCTCATTATAAGTACGAAGACATCAGCTTTTCTGCTTTTTACCTTTTGCCTTTTACCTTAAGCTTTAAGCTTTTTCCTTACATTTATATCATGCAAACCACCCATGTTCAACGTTTCCTGCCGCGTTTCGCACATATGAGCCGCCCCGCAGGCAAACTGCCACTACATGTGCTGGCCGGTGACTTAGGCGGCACCAAAACAAGACTGGCGCTATTTGAAGCCGGCGCCGACAACCTGCAGCTCATAGACGAACAGGTATATTCCTCCCGGGCATATACATCCTTTCCCGCAGTTGTGAAAGAGTTTATTGGCAGGCAGGCCGGAAGAAAGCCCGAACGTATATGCATTGGCGTAGCCGGCCCGGTAATACGCGGCAAAGTTTCCCTTACCAACCTGTCTATGGAGCTGTCGGTGGCCGATATACAGCAGCAAACCAACATATCTGAAACCACGCTTATTAACGACCTGGAAGCCACTGCCTACGGGCTGGCCACCATAGGGCAGGAGGGGCTGCTTACCCTGCATGGCGGCGCCAGCGACAATACCGGCAACATGGCCATTATTGCGCCGGGTACCGGGTTAGGAGAGGCTGGCCTGTTCTGGGACGGGGAGCTGTATGCCCCCTTTGCAACAGAAGGCGGCCATTGCGATTTTTCGCCGCGGAATGAGCTGGATATGGAGCTGCTGCAATACCTGCAGGAAAAATACCAGATCGTAAGCTGGGAACGCCTGGTGTCGGGCCCGGGTATTTACGATACGTTCAAGTTCCTGCGCGATATACGGCATATGCATGTGCCGGACTGGCTGGAAAACGATGTGCTGAAAAAAGACCCTGCTGCTGTTATCAGCGGCAATGCCATAGATCAGAAAGTTTCCGTTTGCATAAAAACAATGGAGCTGTTTGTCCGTTACCTGGCCCGGGAGTCGGCCAACCTGGTTTTTAAAATGAAAGCTACCGGCGGCTTGTTCCTGGGTGGCGGTATACCACCCCGTATTATTCCCTTATTACAGGATAATAGTTTTTATAACCACTACCTGCAGGGCGACCGCCTGATAGAGCTGCTGGCTTCCGTGCCCATACATGTTATCAGCAATGATAAGGCGGCCCTTTGGGGAGCCGCCTATTACGCCGTACATCAACAGCGCACTGCATAAACTGGTATAGTTAGTACTCAGGTCATTTGCAGCCAAAGCCCGCTGAAAGCCATCTGGTACGTCATGCCCAGGTGACGGTAAGATATTTGCGTAAGCGGGGCTTGTGCCGTAATAGCATTTGTGTTGTAAGGACCCACATAACCTGTTGCAGGATCATAACACTCATGGGCCGATATTACAATGGAATGCATGAACTGGTCTACCACCAGCAGGTGCACGGCGTTATCCAGGGGGAGCTGTGTATAACCGGCAGGCCCGGTAACATTGGCATAAGCCGGGCCGGTAATAAGGTCTATTTCTGTTTCAAGTAAGTTGCTTTTTTTTCCGTGTCGCCCCTGGTTGCTTACCTGCAGCAGGTTCAGGGCGCATTCCGCGCTTTCGTTATAATATACCCGTAACCGTTGCATCTCCATCCCAAACAAATTAGCCACATAGGTTAAAGAAGAAAAGGAGTTAAAATCGCTCACCGGGTTGCTGTACCGGTAGGTGGCGGTGCGCTGCATAATATCCAGCGACAGGTTGCCGGTGATCTGGTAAATGCGGTGCGCAAAGGCTTCGGGCCCCGGCTTGCTGAAGCCCAGGGAAAGGTTGCCCGTATCAAGCAGCTGCGGCATTTGCGCCAGCCCAAAGTGGCTGAAAGCGGCTGCCAGGGAAAAAGCGCCGCAGCTGTTCACCGTTGTTTGCTGTACTCCGTTGTAAGCCGCGAAAGACATAGGTCAATTATGAATTACGAATTACGAATTATGGAAATGCGGTATCAGTTCAGTATTGCCTGTAAACGGTATTCAACTATCAATTACGATAACTCATAGTTCCTGCTACAACCATCGCCCAATTCGTAATTGAATAATTCGTAATTAAGCAAAGCGTTATATGAACTTTATAATGTAGTACACATACACATTCCCCGGATGGGTGGTAATGCCGTTGCGCAGCGCGGCCAGTCCTGTGGGCTGCTGTACGGTGCCCACGCCGCTCCCCGGGCGGCCATTGGCCTGCTGCCGGGTTTGGGCGTCGGGATCATTGCCACTGTTCATATCTGCCATACATAATACGTAGCCACGGTAGTCCGGTATGCGAAACACGCCTTCCGGCTCGGTGCCTTTGTTATATTGGTTGCCGATAACCCCGTATAGCAGGGGATAGTCTTCCGCATGCAGCGGGCGTCCGTCGCACGGCAGCCAGCCATAGGTTTCAATCAGTGTGGAAAATTCCTCCGGCGCATCCGCATCAGGATCGGCTATCTTACCGGCAAAGGCCATCACAGCGCCTGGTGGTATGCCAAATGGCATTGTTGGTAATTGAGTAGGATAAACCATATATATACACGAATAACTGTTCAGAAAAAAAGAACCCCGGGACTGAGGGAAGGGGATCCCGGGGCGGGGTAACTGTTACGGTCACGCATATCTGGCGTTTTGCAGAGAGAAAAGAAACGGCGTTGTGTCCGGGCCAAAACCCCCACCGGTCATAATAATATCTGCACTGCTGGTGCCAGAAAGAGAAAGCTTTATATACACCTGTGAAATAATTGCGCTGTTGATCCGCACACCTTCAGCTACATCCGCTGTCATGCCTGTCCGAAGGGCGGCAGGTCCGGCCCCCGCCGCCATTGCTACCGGATAGGTAAAGGGATAGCTCCATCCGGGGCCCGCGTTCCGGGTCATGCGCCAGGCTGTTGCCGGCGCTTCATCCATACAGGCCTCATGCTGCTGGAAAATTACAATGCCGCTGTTGTCTGTCATGTTCCTCCTGGTTTTGCCGGATCTGATAAGTGGTGTGTTGTTATGCGTACCTTACAATCCAAAGGTAATACAGGGGCAAAAAGGCATTGCCGTTAATGGCAGCAGTGGCGCATCGGGGGGAATAAACGGTACAGGTACAGGTATAAGCGTTTGTGAAATAACTATTATGGATGATAAAGAATGAATATAAACATTATCTTTGATAGCCTTAATCTAACCTTTCTTTAACCTTAAACTAGCCTTTTACCTATGGCAACAGTTACTGACTCTAATGTAATTATCCGTGCCCAACGTGTTACGCGCATGGTGCGCGGTCTTGCAAAACCTTTTACCCTGGAGCCGCAGGTGGCGGCAGTAGCCGTTGATCCGGACAACCGGGTATACAGCCTGTTCATCAGCGTGTATTTGCCCGACAACCTGGAAGCGCCCAGGCTGGATGAAGACCTTAGCTTTATTGGCCCTGTAAATACAGACGCCAATGAGCTGGATGTAAGATATGTGTACCTGCGCATACAACCCTGGGACATTAACGCGCATCACCATTACTCCCTCTGGACCGTTTACATTGAATACCAGCTGGAACCCGAAAGCCCCGAAGCAGAAGCAGTGCTGGTATTATTTTCCTATGACGGCCCGCAAACGCCGGAAACACCCAGGGGCACCGTAACTACCGTAAAAAGAACTACACAGACCGAAGCTTAAACAACGGCTGTAAAAAAGCCGGATTACTCGGATAACTATTCTGGTTAAATAGATGAAAGCAATATTGGTAATAGCCGCGCTTTTTTTTTAACTGCTGCTGCAGCCCAGCCTCCGCGCCAGCGTGGCGCCTGGTATTATGAGCTGCAGCAGCGTTGTAACATATGCCGGCAGCACCCGGCAGATACGGCACGTGTGATCATGTCCGGCGGGTATGGACCTGCCTACCAGGTAAATTATCATAACAGTCATGTATCATGGGCCGATCATGATCCCGATGCCGCCTATACGTATATTCTTAAAACGCTGGCCGGCATTGATAATGATGTGCAGCACCCGCTGTACCGGGCCGCTTTTTTCCTGAAAGCCAAAATACTGTACAGCAAGCGCCTGTATGCAGAGTCGCTGCGCAGCTACCAGCAGCTCATTCATATGAAAGGGCTTGACAGTGTGCTCATGGCCAACTGCTATACCGCCCTGGGCGAAAGCTATCTTGAGCAGGGCGATAATGCAGCCGCCCTGAAGTACTTCGGCATCTGGGAAAAGCTGTTTGCCGCCAAAGCAGATGTGTACAACCTTAAAAGCGTGTACCATAACATTGCGCTGGGCTACCTGTACCAGCAGCAATACCCTGCCGCAGAAGCATATTTTAAAAAGAGCCTGCAGCTCGAAGACCAGGTGCAGGACACCACGGGCCTGGCCATTTCCTATATGGACCTGGCCAACCTGTATTATATGCAGTACCAGGACGATAAAGCCATACCCCTGTTCGAGAAAGGACTGGCTTACGCCAAACATTCCACCGACCTGGAAGTGCTGCGCAATGCCTACAAGAACATGGCCGTGGTAGAGGAGAACCGCAAGCACTATACGCAGGCAATACAATACCGCAAACAGTATGAAGACCTGCAGGACACCATTTATAACCGCGACCGCCTGTGGGAGCTGGCCCGCCAGGAAAGAAAGCTGGCCTTGCAGCAGCGCGAGCATACCATACAGGTACTGGGCTGGCAACGTAACAGCCTGCTCATAGCCGCCGTAGCCCTGATGCTGCTGGGAACCGCCATTTGGTTCGCCTACCGCCAGCAAACCCGCAGCAAACGGATTATTACCCGGCAAAAAGAGGCGCTGAATGTGCTCAACCAAACCAAAGACCGTTTATTCTCCATTGTGGCGCATGACCTGCGATCTCCCGTATACCGGCTGAAAGCCAACCTGGCCAAGCTGAAAAAAGCCATCTGGCAGCAGGAAATTACGCAGGCGGCCGCGCTGGCGGCCAGCAACGAAAAAATTGCCGGCAGCACCTACATACTGATGGATAACCTGCTGCATTGGGCGCTGAGCCAAACAGACCAGCTGTTCTTCCGGCCCGAAGAGCTGCACCTGCGCACCGTGGTAAACCTGGTTTGCCACGATGTAACGCCCCTGGCCGCGGATAAGAACATATCCATTAAGCAGGTAATACCGGAAGAGATTATCTTTATGGCAGATCTGCATTCCTTTAAGATCATTGTGCGCAACGTAATGGACAATGCCATCAAGTTTACGCCTGTGGGCGGCTATATTACCGTTTCGGCCTGCCTGCAGCAGGATGAATGCCATATAAAGATCATTGATACCGGCATGGGCATGAGCAGCGATACATTGGCCGCGCTGTTCGACGCCAACCGCAAAAGAGTGCAGCAGGACACGCATGGTTATGAAAGCACCGGCCTGGGATTATGGCTGTGCAAAACCATGACGGAAAAGAACAACGGCCAGCTTACCGTTACCAGTGAGCAGGAAAAAGGTACCACCGTTACCATTTCACTACCGGCAAAAACATAGCAATGCAACCCGTTAAGATCATGATAGTGGAAGACGACCCGCAGCAGGCAGCCCTGCTGCAGGATATGCTGGAAGACCAGGACTATGAGGTAACCGGTGTTGCAGACACGCTGCCCGCGGCGCTTAAGCTGTTTTACACGCAGCCGCCCGACCTGGTGGTCATAGATGTTTTTTTGCACGGTAAAAGGGATGGTATTGCCTTTGCCACGCAGATCAATGAAAGCGGCGACATGCAAAAACCCTTTATTTTCCTTACCAGCGCAGCAGACCGCACCACTTTTGATGCCGCCCGCCTTACCACCCCGTTCAGCTACCTGCTAAAACCCTTTAACGAGCTGGAGCTGCAATATGCCATAGAGCTGGCCATTGAAAAAACAGCCGGCGCAGGCGCCGGGCAGTTTACCGCGCCCGCAGCCGCTGCAGAAAAGCGTACGGTGCTGATGCACGATTTCTTTTTTGTAAAGCATGGCAATACACTGGCTAAAATTATGCTCAGCGACATATTGTATATAGAAGTTGAAGGCAAGTACTGTAAAATAATGGCCGGCAGGGAAAAATACCTGGTGCAGCAGCCCCTGAAGCTGCTGCTGGAGCGCCTGCCGGAACAGCAGTTCATACGCGTGCACCGCAACTACATGGTAAACATACACGGCGTGGTAAAAGTGAACCTGCAGGAAAACGAAATGGTGCTGTCCAACGGGCAGGCCATCCTGTACAGCCGCCGCTATCTCGATAGCTTTCTGCACCTGTTTGATGTATTGAAATAACCCCCTCCGCGCAAGGCATCATTCTTGGTTATCTACCTGTATATCATTCCGGACATGCGCCGGAATTTCCTTAACTTAATGTAAAGCGCCCCATGCCTAAATGGTTACGTATATGCTTAAAAACCGGTGCTGTCCTGCTGGGAATAGTGTTCCTGCTATGGCTGGCGCTGGCCTTTTACATACAGCAGCACCGCCGGGAGCTGGCCGCCCAGCTCATAGAGCGCGCCAACCGCCGCCTGAACGGCAAGCTAACCATTGGGGATATATCGCCCTCTTTGTTGCGCAGTTTCCCCCAGGTATCGCTGGCGCTGGACAACGTGGAGCTGCGGGATAGCCTGTACAACCGGCATCGGCATTCCCTGCTGGCCGTAAAGCGCATATTTGTTAAAGTAAATACATTCACACTGCTGCGCCACCACCTGGATGTGAAGGAGATAACACTGGAAAACGGTGTATTTTATGCCTATACTAACCCGCAGGGGTACACGAATATGAGCGCAATGAAACGCCGCAGCCGCACTGCGGAAAAGGAGGGGAGCCGCGCAGGCAGGGAAGCCGATATTGCCCGCCTGGAGCTGCACAACATTCACTTTGTAGTAGATAACCAATGGAAACACAAGCTGTTCGACATACAGGTGCATTCCCTCAAAGGCAGCGCAGATGCCGATGACGGCAACTGGCGTTTTCACATACGCACCCGGCTGCTGGTGAACAGCTTTGCCTTTAACCTGCAGCGCGGCAGCTTTCTGAAGAATAAAACACTGGAAACAAACCTGGAATTAAATTTCAACAGGCCGGATAAAGTGTTGTCAATACCAGCCCAGCGCATTAATATAAATGACCAGCCCTATAACATTGGCGCCACCTTTAACTTTAACACCCACAATTTTATACTGAATATTACAGCGGAAAATGTGCTGTTCCGCAACGCCGCCTCCACACTGTCGGACAATATCTCCTGCAAGCTGGATAGCATTGACATTCAAAAACCCATGAACGTGGAAGCCCACATAGCCGGCTACCTGAACCGCCCCGGTACGCCCCGGGTGCTGGTAAAATGGAACACCGCCGATAATACGCTGGTAACCAAAGCAGGGGAGTGGACCAATTGCAGCTTTAGCGGCAGCTATAACAATGAGCGGCACCCCGGTATGGGCTATACGGATGAAAATTCCGCCATTACCTTTTACGGGTTTAAGGCAAGATGGTGGGGACTGCCTTTCAGCGCAGACACTATTGATATTGTGAACCTTAAGCACCCGGTGCTTTCGGGCCGCTTTAAGTCGGACTTTAACCTCCAGGACCTGAACGACCTCACCGGCGAAACCTTCCGGTTCACACAGGGCACCGCTACCGCCAGCCTGTTTTACAGGGGCGGCATTGCAGACGGTGATACCATTACCCCTTACATGGAAGGCGCCATTAAGCTGCAGAACGGGGCCATGGAGTATTTGCCGCGCAGCATGCAGATAAATAATTGTTTCGCCACCATTGCTTTTAACGGGCAGGATGTGTATGTGCTGAACGTGCATATGCAAAGCGCCAAAAGCGAGCTGCAAATGGAAGGCAGCATCCGCAACCTGCTGCGCCTGTACTTTAACGCCCCTGAAAAAATACTGATGGACTGGAACATTACCAGCCCCCGGGTTGACCTGAACGAGTTCCGCTACTTCCTGTCGCCCCGTAAAACAACCGTGCGCGCGACAAAAGCGGGCAGCCGGCAACAACGCAAAGCCAGCCGCCTGGCCAAACAGCTGGGCGTAGTGCTGGAGCTGTGTAATGTAAATATGCGCCTGCACCTGGGACAGCTGAGCTACCAGCATTTTAATGCGCAGCAGGTAGAGGCGCAGCTGAGCCTAACGCAGTCGGATATACTGCTGCAGAAAATAGCATTGGCCCATGCCGGCGGCAGCCTGCAGCTAAGCGGCGCCATTCGGCAGCAGGGTAGCAGCAACCGCTTTAAGCTGCACGCCAATATTAATAATGTGCACATTAACCAGCTGTTTTATGCGTTCAACAATTTTGGCATGGAGTCGCTCACTTCGCGCAACCTGCGTGGACTGTTATCCGCCCAAGCAGATATTACCGGTAACCTGTACGATGGGGGCAGCATTGCGCCCCACTCCCTGTACGGCACCGTAAGCTTTAACCTGCGGCAGGGCGCCCTGCTGAACTTTGAGCCGCTGGAAGGGCTGGCCTCACTGGTATTCTTTAACCGCAACCTGTCGGAAATAAGGTTTGAGAACCTGAAAAATACCCTGCAGCTGCAGGGCAACAAGATCATTATCCCCCCCATGCAAATCAACTCCACTGCCCTGAACATGGATGTTACCGGCGTTTACGGCATGCCTGCCGGCACGGATATATACATGGATGTACCCCTGCGCAACCCTAAAAAGGAGGAAGATGCCACCAAAGCCGAAAAAAAGGAGCGCCGCAAAAAAGGGATTGTGATACACCTGCACGCCACGGACGAAGGCAAGGGCGGCAAGGTAAAAATAAAGCTGGGCAAAAAACCGGCGTGAAGATGTGCAGATGGTGGAATGCAAAAAGATGTGCAGATATGCAAATGTGCAGATGTGCAGATAAATAAAGCAGCGTCTATCCGCAGTTAAATATGCCAATGAACAAATGTCCATCCCTTAATTATTAATTCTTCATTATTCATTACATTTGCCTCTTAATCAATCAGTGAGGTAAATTCATGCGGAAAGTTTTGATGTTGATGATACTGGGTTTGTGTGCCTGTAAGAAAGAAGATGCAAGCACTCCTCACCGTTCCTTTTACGGGAAATGGGTTTATACAGCTGCTATAAACAAACAATATACGGTAAGCCAAGGCGATACCGCCTATGACCGTATTGATACCCTGCATTATAACGGCGCCGACTATATTGAGTTTACACAAAATCGCCTGGCCCTGCGCTTTAACGGCACTACCCATCGTACAGACAGTTTGCTGTTTGAGGAAGTAACGCCGGTATTCTTTCACCTGGATAGCCTGCTATGCCAGGCCACTTACATCAGCGACAGCACACTGCAGTACAACAGCCTTGATTTCCGGTACGATCAAAGTCCCCTGGTAAAGATCTCCCAAACCTTTTACTGGCTGAAAAAGTAAATGTCTATTCCCCGCTTCATATCAAAAGGTCAATCAATTCATTATTCATTCTTCATTGTTAATTATAACAGCCATCCCGCGACCGGGACGGCTGATACGGTACTGTTCCGTCTATTTGCTCTTTATGCCGGCTGAACAACCGGCACCTTCATACACGTTATAGAAAAAAAAGTGCGTGCATTTTTTAAACGGACAATAAGCCGTATACCCGTTACCGTGTAACAGGCGCTTTATGCTTGCCATCTGAAAAAATTTGATCGCTCTTACGGGTTATTGCCGTGGAAACCGCCAGGACGCCTGATTTCAGCTTGCGCTACAAAGCGTTCTTTAAAAGTTAACAACCTTGAAAAATAAATGTTTAAAGCAATCGTAAATGTGAAGAAAGGCGAAACAGGGGCTGTGGAAATGCGTAGTTTTTGGGTGTGTTAACCTGTTATGCCTCTCCCCGCAACGTCATTTCAATCTGCTCTTTTACACCTATGCTAAACCCCTCCAGCTCTATTTTAGGATGCTGGTCCAGGTTAATACGGATCTTGCCGTTTTCCCGTAGCAGGGCATCCTGCATAGGTTCCAGTAAAGCGTAAAGCAGGGTTTTGCCGGTTTGGGCCAATTGGTTTAACAAAGCGTCTTCAAGTTGCAGGAATTCGCGGTTTTTGTAGGAATAGCTAATTTGTACCATAAATTACTGTTTTTCAAAGGATAGTTACTTGTCCACGATCATAATATATCGATTTCCTAAAAGTATGAAAACTATTTATATAAAAAAATATAAACACGTTTTCCACACGATTTTTTTTCCACATAACGGTGTGGCGGCTAATCTATTACAAAAGGAAATGCATATTAGTTCGGTGTCAGTAAGGCGTCCTTCGGTTTTTCTAATGGTTTTTTTAGTTACGGGCTAAACAATTATCTTGCCGTTTTTATTTTTAACAGGATCCGATGCAACCATTACGTTTTTGCTTATTGCTTTGCTGCTGCCTGCTGCAGCTGGGAGTACAGGCGCAGCCTGGAAAATCTACCAAATGGAGCGCCGACGGACAGGCGGTATATAATATTGAGAACGCGGCTATTGTAGCCACCAGCTTAAAAAGCGGGCTGTCTTCAGAAAAGATACCGGCAGCCTGGTTAACGCCGCAGGGCGCTGCCCAGCCGCTGCAGGTGGAGCATTTCAGCTTCTCGGCCAACGAGCAAAAGCTGCTGGTGTATACCAACTCCAAACGCGTATGGCGCTATCATACCCGGGGCGACTACTGGGTGCTGGATGTTAACAGCCACCAGCTCAAACAGTTGGGAAAAGGCCGGCCTGCATCGTCCCTGATGTTTGCCAAATTCTCGCCCGATGCTTCCAAAGTAGCCTATGTAAGCGAACACAATTTATATGTAGAAGATCTTTCCACAGGTGAGGTAAAAGCGCTCACCACAGATGGCACCCGCCGCTTTATTAATGGTACGTTCGACTGGGCCTACGAAGAGGAATTCGGCTGCCGCGATGGTTTCCGCTGGAGCCCCGACGGCCGCTCCATTGCCTACTGGCAGATAGACGCCACTAAGATCCGCGATTTCCTGATGATAGATAATACCGACTCTATTTACTCTTATACCATACCGGTTGAATATCCCAAGGCAGGGCAAAGCCCCTCTGCCTGCCGGGTGGGCGTAGTGGATATTAATACCGCCCGCACCACCTGGATGCAGGTGCCCGGCGACGCCCGGCAGCACTACATTCCCCGTATGGAGTGGGTGCCCGGTAAAAATGAGCTGATCATACAGCAGCTGAACCGCAAGCAGAACAACAGTAAGCTGATGTTGTGTAACGCCGCTACCGGCGCCGTACACACGCTGTTTGAGGAAACAGACAACGCCTGGATAGACGTAAAATCCCGCTGGGATGATGATGATATTACCGGGTGGGATTGGGTACGCAACGGCGCTGCCTTTATTTGGGTAAGCGAAAAAGACGGCTGGCGCCACCTGTATAATATTGAGCTGAAGAACGGTAAGGAAACCCTGCTAACGCCGGGCGACTATGACGTAATAAGCATTCCCAAGGTAGATGAAGCGCACAAAACCATTTACATACTGGCGTCGCCCAAAGTAGCCACGCAGCAATACCTGTACAAAGTACCCCTGGATGGCAAGGGCAAGCTGCAGCGCGTTACGCCGGAAGACCAGCCGGGCACGCACAGCTACGAAATATCGCCCGACGGGCAGTATGCCGTACACCAGTTCTCCAACTACTACTTTTATCCTTTCTCTGAAATAGTGCACCTGCCGGATCATAAAAGCAATGGTCCCAGCCTTTCCGCAGCAATAAAAGCCAAACAGCCGGCCAACAACCAGCTTGAATTTTTTTCTGTAACCACGGCCGACGGGGTAACCATGGACGGCTGGATGCGCAAGCCCAATAACTTTGACTCTACCAAAAAATACCCGGTGCTGTTTTATGTGTACGGCGAGCCTGCCGGCGCCACTGCCAAAGACGAATTCGGGGCCGGCCGCAACTTCCTGTACCACGGCGACCTGGCTAATGACGGCTATATTTATATATCCATGGACAACCGGGGCACACCGCTGCCCAAAGGCCGGGAGTGGCGCAAAAGCATTTACCGTAAGGTAGGCCTGCTCAATGCCCGCGACCAGGCCATGGCAGCTACGGAGCTGCTGAAGCAGCACCCGTATATGGACACCTCCCGCGTAGCTGTATGGGGCTGGAGCGGCGGCGGCTCCATGACGCTGAACCTCCTGTTCCAGTATTCCAGCATCTATAAAACAGGTATCGCCATTGCGGCAGTAGGCAACCAGCTTACATACGACAACATTTACCAGGAACGCTATATGGGCTTACCGGAAGAGAACCGGGAAGATTTTGTGAAAGGATCGCCCATTACATACGCAAAGAACCTGCAGGGCCACCTGCTGTACATACACGGCACCGGCGATGATAACGTGCATTACCAGAACGCGGAAATGCTGCTGAACGAGCTGATAAAGTACAACAAGGTATTCCAGTTCATGGCATATCCCAACCGCACGCACAGCATCAGCGAAGGGGAGGGTACCCGCCGCCATTTAAGCACTTTATACACGCAGTATTTAAGGCAGTACTGCCCTCCCGGCCCGGCAGGTAATTAATAATGAAGAATGAAGAATTAATGACCGGAGCAGAGGAAACTGTACCTGGCATAACCGATATATGAGGCATATTTGTTGATGCTAACAGTTGCAAAATGCTGATGCCAGGCACTAAAATCAGTTGTTGTTTACCTGCCGTGGCAACACCGAACCACGCATTATTAATTATTCATTCTTAATTATTCATTACAATGAGTGATACTGCTGTAATAAAAGCTTTAAAAGAGCTGCTGAACGGAGGCCATGCCCATGCTACGTTTGAAGATGCTGTAAAAGACGTACCCGCGGGGCTAAGGGGAGAAGTGCCGGAAAATATGCCCTACAGCATCTGGCAGCTGGTAGAGCATATCCGCATTACCCAATGGGACATCCTGGAGTTTTCCCGTAACCCCAACCACCAGTCGCCCTCCTGGCCCGACGAGTACTGGCCAAAAGAAAGGGCGCCCAAAGACGCCCAATCCTGGAAAGAAAGTATTGCGCAGATAAACCGCGAACGTAAGGAATTTATTAAGCTGCTGGAAGCACCGGGCGCTGACCTGTACACGCCTTTTGCCCACGGCACCGGCCAAAACCTGCTGCGGGAAGCCATGCTCATTGCCGATCATACCAGCTATCACACCGGCGAGATTGTTGTGCTCCGCCGGTTGCTGGGAAACTGGGGGTAAATGTGCAGATATGCACATCCACTCACGCTTTCCACATACAGTCTGCAAACCACCTTTTGCTGTCCGTAAAGCAGGTAAGGGGCTGAAAGCCGGTCTGCAGCGCCATTTGATCAGTTTCCCCCAGGCTGTACTTCTGCGATATTTCCATGTAAATGGGCTCATGCTGCTGAAAATGTATGCTTACCGCTTTACCAATATGTACATCATGCTCCTCCAGGCTAACCAGGTAGCTTTTGCACGCGCCGGTCATGGGATCATATACCGGGTAGTGCTCAAACTTATCCAGGTCAAAATCCGCTCCCAGCTCCCGGTTAATACGGGTCAGCAGGTTCAGGTTAAAATCGCGGGTGTAGCCGGCGGCGTCGTTATAAGCGTTCAGGATCACCTGCGGATGCTTTTTCAGGTCAAAACCCACCATTAGCACGTCGCCGGGCTGCATACAGCTACGCAGCTGCCTGCAGAACTTGCGGGCCATAACAGGCGTAAAGTTGCCGATGTTGGCGCCCATGAACAGCAGTACCTTCGGGCGGCTGCTCATAGCAGCTACGCGCTGCACCATCTCAAAATACTCCCCGTTCAACCCTTTCAGATGCAGGCCCGGTAACTTTTGCGGCAGCGTTTTTTCCAGCTGGTTAATCACGTTGGTGGATATATCAATCGGGTAGTAGGTAAAATCCGCCTTTAGCTTCATCAGCTGCTCCAGCAGGTGCACGGATTTGGTAGCATCGCCGGGGCCCAGTTCCACCAGGTCAAAAGAGGTGGCCTGCGCGGCAAGGGCGCGGGCAATCTGCGGCGCCTGTTCGGTCATGATCTCCATTTCGCAATTCGTAGGGTAGTACTCCTGGCATTGCATGATTTGCTGAAAAATACGGTCGCCGGCGGCATCGTAGAAATACTTGGAGTCCAGGTACTTGGGCATGGCGGTGAGGCCGCGCACTACATCCTGGTAAAAGGCTTCCTGCGGCCCGGGCTGTACCCCGGGGGCCTGCAACGTGTGAATTACAGTGGTATGCATAATCGAATATTTGTCATGAATTGGTTACTGTGCCAGTCTTATTCCGGTGAACTGCCAGCGCAGGTTTGGATGAAAAAAGTTACGATAGGTAATGCGGCTGTGGTCAGGCGGCGTTACTTCCGATCCGCCGCGCAGCACCATCTGGCTTACCATAAATTTGCCGTTGTATTCGCCTATGGCGCCGGGGGCTTTGGTAAAGCCGGGGTAGGGCAGGTAGGCGCTTTCCGTCCACTCCCAGCGGGTGCCCCACTGTAACTGCGGCGCCGCAGCTTCCCACTCAAATTCCGTGGGCAGGCGCTTGCCTTTCCAGGCGGCATAGGCGGCTGCCTCATAGTAGCTGATATGGCATACCTGCGCATCGGGGTCTACCGGCTGCAGCCCCTGCCAGGTATAGTACATCCACTTGCCATCCACATTATGCCAGTATAGCGGTGCATGGGTTTCCAGCTGCTTTACCCAGTCCCCCCCTTCGGCATGCCAGTGGCGGAAATCGGTATAGCCGCCGGCGGCCATAAAGTCGAGATACTCCGCATTGGTCACCAGGTCGGCGCTGATCTGGTACGCCTGCAGGAACACCTTATGGCGCTGCTGCTCATTGTCAAAGCAAAAGCCGTTGCCGGCATAGCCGATTTCGTATATGCCTTCAGGTATTTCCAGCCACTCAGGCCCCTTGTTCACAGGTGCGGCAGCAGGGGCGCGCAGCTTGTCGTATGCGGGAAACAGGGGATTATGCCCCAGTATGTACTTAATATCGGTGTACAGCAGCTCCTGGTGCTGCTCTTCATGGTTCAGCCCCAGCACCACCAGTTCCTCCAGGCCGGCAGGCAGCTCATGCTCCAGCAGGTGCAGCATGGCTTTATCCACATACTCGCGGTAACGCATAATGTCCTCTACGGCAGGGCGGCTCAGGTTACCACGGTTGGTGCGGATCACCCTTGCGCCAACAGACTCGTAATAGCTGTTGAACACAAAGTTGTAATCGGCATCAAACTCCGTATAGTCAGGTACGTTGGGCTTCAGCAAAAAGGTTTCAAAAAACCAGGTGGTATGGCCCAGGTGCCATTTAGGCGGACTTACATCCACTACCGGTTGTACAACGTAGTCCTCTGTTTTCAGGGGCGCGCAGATCTTCCGGGATCGTTCGCGTACGGCAGCGTATTTCTCTTTCAGGTGCATGAGTCACAGGTTTGAATAAATGAGAAAAGTGAATGGTGAAACCGGCAGTGATGTTGTGGTGTCCTTTTGACGTGTTTGATTTTCACTTTTTGCCGTTAACCGTTATATATTCTTTCAGATCAGATATACTTTTTATGTGCAATGCAGCGGCCTGCTGCCGGCGCATCATTAATGCATAGGTGTTGTTAAAGCCAATAGGCGGCAGCCAGCGTACCTGGTAATGTTGCATAAAGGCGCTGCTCACATAATCGTACACCTTTTGCTTATCGGCTATCAGCGAATCAACCGTGGCCTGGCCCGCACCCAGTATCACCAGCAGCCCGGTGCCGCTGTATTCCGGGTACATATCTATCTGGTTGTTCAGCAGCGCATCAAAGCATATTTTAGTGCCTCCCAGGCCGGTTTTGGTTACGCCCTGCAGATCGGTGTACCCGTCTATCAGCATTTTGTACATATTAGCCAGTATGTAGCCGTCGCCAAATATTTTTGACCCGATGCGGATGGTGCCTTTTGTACCGTTCCGGGGCGGCGCCCACAGGTTTTGAGCCACCAGGAAATCCCGGGCAACCTTTGCCGGGGCCTGCTTCAGGTAATCCACCCTGTAGTTGAGCTCCGTCATAATGCTATCATTAATTGTACCAGACAGTTTATTGAGCGCGGGCGCCAGCTGGGGGTATTGCCGCAGGGTGGCGTCGCGTACAATGGGGGCTGCAGAGTAGGGGGGGAAAATGTGCTTGTCGTCATCCAGCACTACCAGGTCAAATGCTTTGGCGCGCCCGTCGGTGCTGCTGCCGCTGATCACGTCCAGCTTTTTTTCATAGGCGGCTTTATACATGATCATATCGCTGATCACCACTGTGCGCATGTGAAGGCCGTACACTTTTTTCAGTCCCAGGTCGCCGTCTTTACGGCCCATGAACTCGGGGGTAAAACCGGCTACCAGCTTACTGCCGTAAGCAGCGGGCAGCAGGTAAAAAGATGACAGCAGCACAATGAGCACCGGCAGCGCATACAGGGCCCGGCGCGCTTTGCGCAGCTGCATGCGCTGCAGCAGGGACAATAAACCGTCGAACAAAATGGCCAGCAGTGCTGCCGGAATAGCGCCGGCCAGTATCATGTTGGTATTGTTGAGCGCAATGCCGCCAAAAATAAACTCACCCAGTCCGCCGGCTGCAATATAAGCAGCCAGGGTAGCCACGCCTACGTTAATAACCGTTGCAGTGCGTATGCCGGCCAGCAGCACGGGCATAGCCAGGGGCAGCTGGATCCTGTATAATAACTGCCGTTTATTCATGCCCATGCCAATAGCCGCATCGGTAACCGTGGCATCCACTTCATTAATACCGGTGTAGGTATTGCGGATAATGGGCAGCAGCGCATACAGGAACAGGGCCACAATGGCAGGCTGTGCGCCAATGCCCAGCAACGGGATCATAAAGCCTAACAGCGCAATGCTAGGAATGGTTTGCATAATGCCGGCCAGGCCCAGTACAGGCCCTGCCAGCGCTTTCCTGCGGGTAATCAATATACCCAGGGGCACGCCAATGAGCACTGCTACGAGCAGGGATATAAAGGTTAGGCCTATATGCTGCAGGGTTTGTTCCAGCAGCTTGCCGGACTCCTGCTGTACAAAATCAAGAAAGCTTTGTTGCGGTTCCATTAGCAGTGGTTTGCTTATACACTTGTATGGCAGTCATCAGCGAGCGGCTGTCCATGGTAAATACTTCCGTGCGATAATCAACAGATATTGCTCCTTCTATGTGCATGGCCTGCTCCAGCGCATCCCAGCACGATAAATTACCCGACAGCACATGCGGTTGATACTTATCAGACTCCGCCAGGGGCGGCAGGT
>NZ_DASTRI010000035.1:0-4571 GCF_035761305.1 Chitinophaga sp.
ACCGGAAAGATCAATTCGGCATGCCGCTGCTGAAAATATCGGTTGACTATGACGAGAACGACGAACGGATGATCCGCGACTTCCTCACGCAAAGCGCGGAAATGCTGGACAAGGCCGGCTGCAAAAACATACAGCCATACGATAACCACCAGGCTCCCGGGCTTGACATTCATGAAATGGGTGGCTGCCGCATGGGCAGCGATCCCAAAACATCGCTGTTAAACAAGTGGAACCAGCTGCACCACTGCAAAAATGTGTTTGTAACCGACGGCGCCTGCATGGCCAGCACCGGCAACCAAAGCCCTTCCCTGCTGTACATGGCGCTTACCGCCCGCGCTGCCGATTATGCCGTGCAGGAGCTGAAGCGGGGGGATTTGTAGGAAGCATTCCTTATCTCTTGCGTTGTTATCTTTTGTGTTGTTATCATTTGTATTCTTATCTTTTGTGTCCTCATCTCTTGTGTCCTTATCTCTTGTCCTTATCCTTGTCCTTATCCTTGTCCTTATCCTTGTCCTTATCTCTTGCAAGGCCAACTCCGGCCTGCACCCGCCTGTTTGTGCTGCCATGTAGCCTTATATGGCGTATAAGCATCGGCAACACTATTAAACTGCATCCATCGCATCACGCCGGGCAAAGGGCCGTCATTTGGCCTTGCAAGAGATGCGGAGGAAGACCTGGATATTGGAGCCCGGATATTGAAAACCACATATTGAAAACCGCTCGGAAAGTAATTACCCCTTGCTTACTACCAACGGGTCCTATGTAAGTACTGAATACCCGTTATTGATACCGTTATTGCAAGCCGATACTGAGGACCAATGTTGAATATGTAGCCTACAAAGCTGAACACAGTGTTCCCCTGTAGGGCGCATTCATCTGGTCATGCTGGTTTCATCTACTATGGCGCCGGTTTTTTGTCCTTTGATCACAATGCCTAGCCTGGCAAAGGGGTTGCCGCGTGCATCTGTCACCGTACCTATAGCAGGATGTTGGGTTCAGGTATTGTACGTCGGATATTGAATACCTGATGTTGAAAGCCTTGTATGTAAGCTGAATGCCAGCAGCATAGTGGTTGAAAGCCACATGCTAAAGCTGCGTACACACTGCTTCCCGGGGGCTTCGGCACCGGGCAAGCCCGACGACGGACCTTGCCCGGTGTGACACGGTTGATAATGTTTATCAGCGATGGCTACTTACCCGATTGATGATGCCTGATAGTAAGGTGAACAGGCGGGCGCAGGCCGGAGCGGGCTGCCCGGAAAGGAGCACGATACCAACCGAAAAAATGAGCACCGGGCAAGCCCGACGACGAACCTTGCCCGGTGTGACACGGTTGACAATGTTTGTAAGCGATAGGCTACTTACCCGATTGATGATGCCTGATAGTAAGGTGAACAGGCGGGCGCAGGCAGGAGCAGGCCGCCCGGAAGAAGTTTGATACAGGCTGCCCCGCAAGCATACAAAAAGAGGTGGTACGTAAATACCACCTCTTCCTGCAATATATAAACAACATTATTTCGCCAGCTCCTCAAACTCCTCCGCAGACAGCGTTATCTCCGCTGCTTTCATATTTTCGTGCAGGTGCTGCAACGACTTGGTGCCGGGAATGAGCAAAATGTTATCTGCACGCTGCAGCAGCCAGGCCAGCGCAACCTGGGCGGTGGTGGCATTGTGTTTGGCGGCAATCCGGCCGATCTTATCCGCCATGCTTTCGGGGCCGGAGGCCAGCGGAAACCAGGGAATAAAAGCCATGTTGCGTTGGGTGGTATAGTCCAGCACATTCTCCCATTTACGGTCGCCCAGGTTGTACAGGTTCTGTACCGATACAATGGGCACTACCTTCTCTGCCCTTTCGATCTGCTCAACATCCACCTCCGATAAACCTACATAGCGGATCTTGCCTGCCTTTACCGCTTCGGCTACCGGCGCCAGTGTTTCTTCAACCGGTACATTGGGATCAAAGCGGTGCAGCTGCCACAGGTCAATGGTTTCTACTTTCAGGCGTTTCAGGCTGCCTTCAATATTCTGACGGATGAAGTCGGGCTTGCCGTTGGGCACCCACTCGCCGGGGCCAGGGCGGTTAAAGCCGCCTTTGGTGGCAATTACCAGGCCGGGTTTGTAAGGGTATAAAGCATCGGCAATAAGGGTTTCATTCAGCTGGGGTCCGTAGGCTTCGGCAGTGTCTATAAAGTTAACTCCTGCGTCTACTGCGGCCTGCAATACTTTTTTAGCGTTCTCACGGTCGGCTACTTCTCCGAATACGCCGTTGCCGGTGAGCTGCATGGCGCCATATCCTACCCGGTTGATATTCAGCTGACCACCCAGGGCGTAGGTCAGTGCGGTTTTGCTTGTAATCATGGTTTCAGATTTTAGTATAACAAAGGTGCAGATATTCCGGGAGGCAACCAATGTTAAATGCGCTTACATATGAAATACATTGAATCTGTGACCGTCAGGGTCAGCAAACACGAAACCGTAATAACCCTTCCCAAATTCTTCCGGCCTGGAAACAATTGTTCCCCCCGCCTGCTGCACCTCTTTTTCCCAATCGTCAACCGCTTCCTTACTATCAGCAGCCAGGGTAAATATAATTTCGTTCCCGGCCTTTGTATCGATTATTTGTCCCTTCATGCCGGGTTCAAGTACATCCTTCAAAAAGAAATGGATGATAAAGTTATCGTCGCCAAAGAAGAAGCTGGTGAGCTGGTCCGACTCCCCGTTTTGTTTAAATCCGAGTTGTTTATAGAATTGCGTGGTTCGGTTTAAATCCTGCACACTGAAATTGGCCCAGATTTTTTTTGTTTTCATAACAAAGGTTTTATGGTTATCCGCATAATTTCGGTCATAATTCCCAACCGGCAAAACCGCCTTAAGGCCGCGGCCGGGATTTGCGTTCCGGTACGCCTGCCGCCAGCTTCAGCGCAAACTCCAACTGTACATCCCGTTTATGAATAATGTTATCGATGGTGGGGCTGACAATATATTCCGGAATAGTTCCCCGGCCGGTGCGGGCGGGTTTACGCACATCCATGGTGTATGCAATAGTGCCGAATGAAACGGGGATTTTTGACGCAGGCAGCACCGTGTCAATTTGTACGGCAGAGGTGTTTCCCTCATATCCCCCGCCGGTTTCCTCGCCAATAAATATGGCCCTGCGATAGCTTTTAGCAACGGCGCAAAATTCAGCCGTAACAGAATAGCTCAATCCATCCGCCAGTATCAGCACCCTTCCATTGTAATGGTGGCCGGCGGGCTGCAGCAGCTGCAGGTTCGTATGGGCCTGTGGTTGCAGCCGGTAGCTGTGGGGCGCAATGCTATCCAGCATACCGGAAGTTAGATCATTATACGATGAAACGGTACGGCTAAACTGCTCATAAGGCAGCTGCCGGGTGGCTGCGGTAAGACTTTTATAATAATGGAACGGCCGGCTGGTTAAATAGGCATATAACAATGAGCCGTACAGGTCTGTTCCGCCGCCGTTTCCACGAAGATCGATAATTAGCGCCGCTGCATTGCGCCGGTGGATGGCTGTAAATGCCGAGTCCAGGAAACGCCGGTAATCAAAGCCCGCATTCCGCAGGGTAGCGCTGTCGAAACTGCTGATGGTGAGCACGGCAATGTTGTTTTTCCTGAAGGCGCATTGCAGCAATTTCCCGGGAGTATCGCGCATGCCGGGAATGCGCTTCAGTGGAACGGCGTGCAATGTAACGGTATCAACGGCGTTACCGGCTGTTTTCACCGCCACGCTAAATGCTGCGGTGTTGCCATATACCATGTTATAGTAAATATGAAAAAAGGAGTTAAGCACGTAGTTTTTCTTTGTTGTTATATCTCCGTCGCCGGCAATGTATTTAAACAGCGCTTCCCGGATGCGGGCAACCGGCCGATGGTTAATGGCCAGTATTTCGGCGCCCGCCGGCCGGCCGGCCATCGCCTGCATGCTGTATACCTTATTGTTAATGAACCGCAGCTTTACGGGAAAAAACACAGCGGTATCGCCGAAATATTTTCTTACAGCCGGCGGGGGACCTACGTATAAATGCCCGTCTTTAATGCTGCTTACCAATGCTTTCAGCATTTTATAAAAGCCGGCGGCGGTAGTATTTTCATGGATGGCGGCATAGCAGCTGTCCAGCATGGCCTGCATACTGCTTTTACTATTGTAGCGGTACAGCGATGGGTAATACGTGTTGAGCAACGTGCGCAGGAAATTAAAGTCCTGCCGGAGGCTGTCTGCCGCAGGTGCGTGTACCGGCGGCATAGCTGTTTGTGCTTCTGAAAAGCCGGGTATACCGCCAACCAGCAGGATGCCGATGATTAGCCGCAATAATTGTTTGCGCATTTACAGGATGGTTTCCCGCCCAATATAATGACTAATAAACGCTTTACAAATGCTGAAGGCAGCGGGCATAAAAAAACCGGCGGGACCAATCACGTCCCGCCGGTATTAATTATTTACGCGTTTCCGGCTAGCGGTTTCTGCCAAAGTTTACAGTGGCGCCTATTTCGTAAGTGCCATCCACATATGTTTTAATGCCGCCTGTTTGCGTGGTATAAAGCGCCTGTAATAT
>NZ_DASTRI010000036.1:0-38044 GCF_035761305.1 Chitinophaga sp.
TACCCGCCTTTTTATAGTTTTGTCCTGTTCAAAATAAATTGTATAGAGAAATGATGAAGCACATCCAGCTCTGGTTTTTTAAGATAGCCTGTATAGTAGTGGTATGCCTGTTTGGTTCGTTTACCGGCGTTTTTTCACAAAGCAAAAGCACGGACGGGCCTAAGATCGTGAACATCGTAAACTTTATCCGTTTGCTGGAGCCCCGCGACGCCAAGATCACCGAAGATGTGCTGTACCAGACCGTGGTAAAGCAGGTGGAGATCATGAAAAAATATAACCTGCCCGGCACCTTCCTGCTGCAATATGACGCCTTAATGGATGCCCGGTACCAGCAGCTGCTGGCAGGGCTGCCCAAAGGCTCGTTTGAGATAGGGGCCTGGTGGGAGATACCGCAGCCGCTGGTGGAAAAAGCCGGGCTTAAATGGCGGGGCCGCTACCCGTGGGATTGGCGGGCCAACATCGGGTTTTCCACCGGCTATACGCCGGAAGAGCGGGAAAAGCTGATAGATGTGTACATGGCAGACTTTAAAAAGATCTTCGGCCGCTATCCCGCATCTGTTGCCTCCTGGTTCATAGATGCGCATAGCCTGGGCTATATGTATGAGAAGTACCACATAGTGGCATCCGCCAACTGTAAAGACCAGTACGGAACCGACGGTTATACGTTATGGGGTGGCTACTGGAACCAGGCCTACTATCCCAGCAAAATCAATTCTTACATGCCTGCACAGCACGCGCAGCAGCAGATACCGGTGCCCATTTTCAGGATGCTGGGCAGCGATCCTGTAAGGCAGTACGATAATGGCGTGGGCAGCGGCAGGCAGGGCGTTGTTACCCTGGAGCCGGTATACCGCTTTGGCGGCGGCGACAGCGCCTGGGTAAGCTGGTTCCTTACATCCTTTACCAACGATCCATCCCTGGGGTTCAACTACACGCAGGCCGGGCAGGAAAATTCCTTTACCTGGGAGGGGATGGCCAAAGGATTTGAGATACAAATGCCGCTTATTGCAAAGCTGCGGGCAGCGGGCAGGCTGAAGGTGGAAACCCTGGAACAGTCGGGCCGCTGGTTCAAACAGCGTTACCCTGTAACGCCGCCTACTTCCTTTGCCGTAAGTAAAGATATAGCCGGCAGCTACCGGCAAACGATCTGGTTCAACAGCCGTTTTTACAGGATGAACATCCTGTGGGAGAACGGCCGCCTGCGCATCCGTGATATACATTTGTTCAATGAAAACCTGGCCGATGTTTATACCACGCAGGTGGCTACCGCTAATGAATGTACGTTTTTTACCCTGCCGGTGGTGGACGGTTACCTGTGGAGCAACCAAAACCTGCTGGCCGGGCTGCGCCTGAAAGCTTTAATAAAGGGGAAAGAGGTTTTACCGGAAGGTAAAGCGGCGGTGTTTAAAAACGTTGGAACAAAAGCCGTGCATATATCCTGGCCGTTAACAACTGTAAGCGGCACGCTGGAAATAGACCTGGATGAAAAAAGCTTTCACATGCAGCTGGTGAGCAGTGAGCCCTGCAGCTGGTACCTTGAGCTGAATGCAGCGGCAGGCGCGCAGCTGCCTTTTGAGCAGGTAACCCCGCAGCAGCTGCATTGCAGCTTTGAAGGCATGCCGTACACTTTGCAGGCGGTAAAGGGAGGGTTTTCAAAACCGGGTAATGGAGCGGTTTTGAGGATAACGCCGCAAAGCAATGCTATACTTTTACATTTTGCATCTTAGATCTATGATGTTACATTTTTGGGGTTGGCCCCCGCTTGTGCTTCGGCATAAGCTTTAAAATTCTGCAGCACCCCTGCACAAAAACGCCGCTGCTCTTCCAGCGGCGTTTGACCTTCCGGTTCAAAGGTTTCGGTAATGGTTGCGCCGTTACCTGTTACGGCGAAAACATTGGTGGTTGTTCTGCCGTCATCCAGCGTGTAGCGCATCAGCTCATGACGCACCACCTTATCGTAAGCGCCCTGGAAATCAAAACCGGCGCTGCCGTCTTTTTTTTCCATCACAAAAAGGAACCGCCCGTTAGTACGGGGATCATTTTCAACGCGGGCAGTACGCCAATCTCCCGAAGGCTGGTTCCAGTTAATAATGTGCTGCGGCGCCGTCCAGTATTCCCAAACAGCCGCCAGCGGCGCATTTATAAATGCCTCAACAGTAATAGTTTGTTTTTCCATTTCATGAAATTAATATAACAGACACACATTTATGAGGGGCGGTTGGCTCATTATGGGGTGGTGTTTGCGACAAAAAATAAGGAAGCGCCTCTCGTGGCGCTTCCTGGTTTAACAAGCATTGGAAGTTCAGTTATTGGAAATTTGTATCTGTTGGTTTGGACGGTTGCGCTGCTTTCATATCGCGCGTATTTTTTTGCACGGCAATGGCCGAGAACATGCTGAGCACAAACGACATGGCGTAAAACCCTTTTTCGCTTTTGCTCATGTCGGCATTCCACAGCCCTACGGTTAGCAGCACAATACACAGTATTGCGGAAAACCAGGCAAGACCGTAGTAAATGCTGGTAACGGGAATACCTTCAAGCTGGTCGCGCACGGCTTTTTGCAGGGAAATAGCGGAGAACAGGCCAAACATTAATACGGTAAAATAATATCCCTTTTCATTGAGCTGCATGTTGGCATTCCACAGGCCGATAAAAAAAGCAACCATGCCGGTTAAAAGCCCCACCCAGGAGGCGGCAATAAAGGCAGCTGAAGGCTGCTGGGCATTTTTTTGTTCCATAGTGTAACTTTATGGAAGCAAAGCTAGGGCGGGGGAGGAACAGAACTTTTGACATTGGTCAAAATCACGCATCGTAAATGTTAAAGCCGGCTGCGTACGCGGCTCAAGGTTTCCTGCGACATGCCCAGGTAAGAGGCTATATAGCCCAGCGGCACCCTTTCAATAATATGCGGGGTGCGCTTTAACAGGTTTTCATACAGCTCGGCGGCGGTTTTAAACTGTCCGTTTACATAACGTTCCTCCAGCCGCAGGTAATATTGTTCATACGCAATGCGTGTTAGCCGTTCCACTTCGTGGTATTTATCCAGCAGGCCGTTGAGCGTTTCCCTGGAAATGGCCCACAGCACACAGCCCTCCATCAGCTGAATGTTCTCTACCGCAGGCTCCTGGGTAATAAAGCTGTGGAACGATGTTACAAAGTCGTTCTCAAACCCGAACCAGTGCGTTACTTCCTTGCCATCCAGGTTATAAAACCCGCGCAGGCAGCCCTGCTCCAGAAAATATAAATGCCGGCATATTTTCCCCTCAGCAATAAGCAGCTCATTGCGGGGCAACACCAGTTGGGTAAAACAGTGCTGCAGCTGTTCCTGTATTGTTTCACTTAAATGATGAATGTTCTTCAGGTGCGTTAACAGTTGTTTCATAGCCGCATGTATATAGGGAGAAAACCGGCGCAAGTTACATAACCGGCATTATAAATACCAGTTTATTGCTGCGGCAGGTGCTGCAAAGGCACGGCGGGCGCAGCGCCGTATTGTGTTTTACGGAAGGTTTGCCCAGGCGGCACAAAGTTGTTAAAGAAACCGCCGTTCTTCATATAAAGCTCGCCATGCAGCATACCGCCAGCATAATCTTTACGGTAGTTGCCTTTGGCAGTAGCGTCAACGCTCAGCGTTGCCCGTGTTATGGGCTGCCAGCGGCCGTCAGGGCCGGCTACCCATTGATGCGTGAAGTAGGCCATGCGGGTTTGATCGCCATTATCCGGTATGAAATTTTCCACAAAGGAATACAGGCCGTTCAGGTAGCTGCTGGTTTGCGGCCGGCTAAAGCTGGCCACCAGCCACCATTTGCCGGCTGCTATATCTTTAAAATAAGCGGTAAAGACAGTGGCATTTTTAACAGGATCCGGCTGGGCGCATACTAAAAACCCATAGCTTTTACCAGCTTGCCAGGGGTATAGCATAAAGCTTTGACCGCCTGCGCCTTCATTGCCAAAATCATTGGCATGCACGCTTTTCCCTTTCTTTATTAAAACAATCTTCATGCTGTCGGGTATGGCTTTGGGATCGTTGGTATTAAAGGGGCTCCATACCGAGAACAGGATGCGCCGCTCCGAAGCTGAATTTACCTGCATGCCAAAGTAGCCTTCGCGGAAGCCGCCGGCCATAAAGTACGAGCCGGTTACATCCATTTGTGCAGGCACATTTATCTCGCTGTAAAAGTATTTTACAGCAGGCTTTACCGCTTCGGGAACATCATACCTTAAATGCACAGAGGGGCCCCTGCGCCCGTAATAGAAGGAGCTGCCGGGTTTTACAAACACCAGGTCACTGTCCGGCTGCGGCAGCTGTATAATAAGGTCACTCACCTGTGCATATACAGCGCCTGTTTTACGTATACCCCGCAGCGTTACCTTTACATAGCCGGGCGCTGTAATATTGAATGTGCCAATGGGAATAGTATCATAAGCGGTATTGGTTACCTCTTTTGTGATGGTTGTTGCTGCCGCCGATACGGATATGCTGCTTTCCCCTTCCGGCACCCGCGCCTTTAGCAATAAACGCACCGGCTGTGCCTTGCTTACCCTGAAATACACTGCAGGTATGGAGGCCGCATCGCTCCAGCCGGTAAGGCCTTCATCTGAGATGGTAGCCGGTTCATTTACCCAGGCATTGCCGCCCAGGGGAATAACAGTTTGCACGGGCGGTTGTGCGGTTTGGGCAACAGCGCCGGTGTAAAACAGGCACCCCGTCAGCAGCAGGATGGCAGGTATTTTCATATTTTCATTGGTTTAAATTTTCTGCCGGCAGCTGGTCAAATAAATAATATAACGGCGACTCCTCCAGCACCTTCCGCTGGCCCTCTTCCCATTTAATAAGGCGTATAAAGCCTTCCGCAATCTCAATGCCTGTAATGTCGCCGTCGTTAAAGCAGCAGCAGCCTGTATTAAAGTAGGAGGGTTGCGCCATGGTTTTTACAAATTTTTTGCCGGCATACTCCGCGCGGCGCTTTTCCAGCGCTGCTTCCAGGTTGTTTATAAGCATGGTGTTGCCTGCCTGTTTTGCCTTTTCCAGCTGCTTCGTGAGCCGGTCTATATGATCCAGGGAGGCAAACACCGGTTTATGCGTGTGCCCCGAGATCAGGAATGTGTTTTTAAACTGCAGGGTCCATTTGTACATGATAATGTTGTGCCGGTCCACCAGGTCAAACGAGTCGGAAATGGTGTTTACGCTAATGTCCAGGAAACGCTGAACCGGTGTCCAGATGGCAGCTACAAACCATTTGGAAAAGGCATTGCCGTCGCTGCGCTTGTCGCCCTGGTGGCCATGCGTTAGCAGAAAAGAGTAGGTATGGCTGTTATAAGGCACCTGCAGTATAAGCCCCTCATACACCTTCAGCTTTTTACCGAACAGGGGCCGCAGGAATTGCTGCCGGGGCACTGCGTAATTCCATTCCAGGTCATGATTGCCGAAAATGCGGTGGTAGCGGTCCTGCTGCAGGAACTTTGCCTCTTCCAGCAATGCCAAACGGTTCTTTTCAATAACCGTGGCAGGCGTGTTTTCCCACAACTCCTCACAGTCGCCTAAATTAATCAGCGTGTAGCCATTGCCGTAATACCAGCCCAGGGCAGTCATGTAATTATCCGCGGCACGCAGGAAATCGTCTGCCGCATCCCTGGCGCCCTTGTGCTGGTCGGAGAAAATGATAAAGCGCGTGTTTTCCGGCAGGCAGGAAAAAATAACGCCCCGGTTTGTTTTACCGCCAAGGAGGTCTTTCCGCAGCTGCGTAAGGGAGCTGAAAATAGCCGCTTCCTCCGGGTGGGAGGATAGCTTGTCGGCCAGCCATATCACGGGCTTACGGAATATCTTCTGTAAAAGCTTTTTCACATTTATGCGCATTAAAAGGGCAACACATGACTAAAACAGCGCTAAAATAGCAGCTTTCCCCGGGAAACAGGCAAGGCAATACTAAAAAGCAGGGCGCGGCAATGTGCCGGTGCGCTAGGCCTGCAACGTTTTCCCGTTTACAACAATCCTGCTTACATCCAGCCGGCCGCTGACCATGTTCACAGCTACTTTGCCGTTCTTCAGCGTAACATTGCCAAAGCCGCCGGCCGTGCTCAGGAAGCTGGTGAAATCACCTACCCGGGAATGCACGTACAGGGTTTTATCCACCGCATCGTACCGCAGGCCGGTTAATGCCTGCAGCAGCCCGTAGCTGGCCATGGCCCTTGCATACCAGTGGCCGCACTCGTACTCATTAAAGGGGTTGCGCACCTGCCCGTTGTAACGGTTACGGCAGGTCCTTACGATATCAAGCCCCTTTTCCACTTCACCCATCATAACCAGGTGCGATGCTACCTGGTATTCAATGCCCGTCCATGCCTCATTGCTGTAAACAAAAGGCAGGGAAAGCTTGCCGCCTTTTGGCCAGGAGCACAGCAGCAGCCCGCCTTCCGCGCCCAGCGCGAATGTGGGCCTTTGCGGGTTAACATGTTCCGCCAGGTTTTGCCGCAGGTTATATTTATGCACTGCCTGCAGGTGGCTTTTAATTTTATCCGGGTCGGCAATATCATCCAGCCCGCACATGCGCGCTATCCAGGCGCCTAGCACACCGTCTGACAGGCAGCCGGCGCCATACTGGTATTTAGGCCCTTCTTTTTGGAGCAGCGCCAGCGCTTCGGGTGAGTAGCCGGTGCTGAACGATTGCGCCTTTACGGGATCGGGCGCATGCAACCCTTTCCACTGTATCTGCTGGATAAAATATTCGCCGTTGTACAGGGCATTCTCCAGCTGCGTTCTGCCTTTTTCATACAATGCTTCATAGGCCGATACATCGTGCCCCAGGTATTTTCCCATGGCCGCAAATGCGCGCAACGCGCCCAGGTAAAAGCTGGTGCACATGCCGGTAGCGCCCCAGAACTCAATGTCGTAGGTATTATGGTGCGGCTCTGCTATCATGCCTTTTTTATCCGGGTCCCAGGTGCGTATGCAGTAATCCAGGCTTTTTTGCACAAAAGGATATTTCTTTTCCAGCCAGGCTTTGTCATTGCTGATACGCCACTCGCGGTACACCTTCATAATACCGCCCAGCTGCCCGTCGGCTGCGGCATGAAAGGTGTGCCGTGCTTTGGTAATAGGCATGTTGGCGCGGAATACCTGGTGGCCTTCCCCATCCTGGTTTTCGGCAAACTCCGTGTCCCGCAGGGTTCTTTCCAGTGCCGGAAATAAATGCGGCACGGCCTGCGCATAGTTCCATACGTGCGTGCAGGAGCCGTGGCAGCTGCCCCAGCTGTCGCCCGAACCTTCCCATGCCCAAAAGCGGCCATCGTGCACGCGCATGACAGTAGTGGATTTCAGGATGGTAAGGTTAGCGGCTATTGCTTCCAGCACTTCCGGCGGCAGGGTGGAGTTATAAAATGCCCGCCGGAACAGCAACGATTGTTGCTGTAATGATGCATAATTATCTTTCCAGTAACCTGCTACATCCTGTATGTTTTTAAAACGGCTGGCGTACCAGGGGCGGTAGTACCTTGCGGGCGACTGATCCGCTTCATCTGCCGGCTCAAACTCGCCGATCCTTAAAGTGGAGTGGGGCACATACCAGGCCATCATTACCCGGATGGTTTTTTGCTGCCCCGGCGCCAGCGTAAAGGGCACGTATAACGATGCGCCGGGCGCGTCTTTGGGTACCGGCGGCGTATTTTTCAGATCGCCGTTGCTAACGGTTTGCCACACCATGGTTAATGGATCAAACCATCCGCCCCGGAACCAGCAATGGTCAACCACCGTGGCCGGTTCATTGGTGAATATGGCAAAATGCCCTTCTTTGGCCGGCGCCTTGCCGGTGCCGGCAGCGGAAAGTATAAAGCCATGCTGCATGCCGCCAATGGAATGCTCCGCTTCCGGCTGCTGCATAAAGTTCCTGGAGTGGTACGAGAAAACAGCTTCCTGCGGGCTGCTGCCGGTATTTTTAAAAGTATATTCCAGCGCGCCCACCGGCAGGCCTGAGTGGTCGGCGTTATTGGGTATAAAAGGGTTCCAGGCCTGCATACTAACGGCAAGGGGTATATCCTGGTCTGTTATTTCCACGGTACAAAACGGGAACCGGGCCTCAAATGCTGCGCTGTTAAACCGGGGCAGCCCCCAGGTTGCGCCGCCGCGGCCACCCAGGCCCGAGTCGTGCTGCCCGAACTTTTTCCAGTCAGGCACCGGGCCTTCCAGCACTTTGGGCGTAGCCGCGCCTTTTACCCGGATGGCGGCAAACATGGCCGGCTCATTGTAAATATCCGGTACGTGCCTTACAGACATATGTGAAATGGCGCCGGTGCCTTCCACGCAGAACATGCCGGTGCCAATGCCGCCTATGGGAAATGCTATTTTGTTGTTGAATGCGCCGGCGTAAGGGCCGTTATAAGGGCGCGCAGCTGCAGGCAGCCCGGTGCTTTCCGCGTTGTTTACAGCTGTTTTGTTTGTATCTGCCGCATGCAGCGTTAAAGGCGCAAGACCTGCACCAAGTCCGCCCAATGTGATTTGCTTTAGGAAATCGCGGCGCCTGTTCCTGTTTTTCATACGTGAACGTTTTTGGGTTACCCGCTTAAATTATGCAATAATGCAATAAACTGCTAGTGCAGGGTAAACCAAAGCCAATATCTTATCAGAAATTGAAAATTTTTAACAGCTTTCACCACCCGTTCCGGGGCAGGGCGTGGTACCTAGTGCTGGTGAATACCCCGGCTGTCTTGGGCAGGCGCATAACAAAGCGCGATTGAACGCTCATGGCCAGCCTGGCCAACCGGGTGTGCAGCCATTTCTTTGGCGCGGGTTTTCGCATAATACCCGCCCCTCATTTTCTCTTTCCCGGAATATTTTTCCATTTCCTGGAAAACAGGAGCGCCTGCAAATGCATTAATCCACTGTTTTTAAACGGTTTGTATAACCGGCATGCCTTTGGCGCTGCAGGTAGGCAACAGCCGCCCCACGGTTAACAGCAAAATCTTATATCTATGAAAAAGAAGCATGTGGCCATTATCGGAACAGCAGGAGCGCCCGCAAAGTACGGCGGGTTTGAGATCCTTGCGGGGCATCTTATTACCGGGCTGCAAAGCCGTTTTGAAATGTCGGTTTACTGCAGTGCAAAAAAATATCCCAAAGAAAGCCGCATAAAAAACTATAACGGCGCCCGCCTGTTTTACCTGCCTTTTAAAGCCACCGGTATACAAAGCATTTTTTACAACTGTTTCAGCATATTGCATGCATTGTTTTATGCCGATGTGCTGCTGGTGCTAGGCGTAAGCGGCGGGTTTATGCTGCCTTTTGTAAGGCTGTTCACCAATAAAAAAATTGTGACCGCAATAAACGGCATTGAGTGGAAACGCGGCGAAAGAAGCAGGCTCGCGGGCCTGTACCTGTGGATGGCGGAATGGATGGCCGTTAAATATTCGCATGCAAATGTATCGGATAACGAAGCCATAAAAGACTACACGGCTATCCGCTACAAAACCCTCAGCACCATGATTGAATGCGGCGCCGATCATGCGGTGAAGGAATCACCCACCCCGCAGGACCTGGTCCGGTACCCTTTCCTGCGCAAGCCGTACGCCTTTGCGGTAGCCGATATTGAGCCGGAAAATAATATTCACCTCATACTGGATGCTTTTTCCCGGCTGCCGTTGCAAACCCTGGTGCTCACTGGTAATTGGGGCCGGCATAAATATGGTTTGCAGCTGCGGAAAAAGTATGCCGCCTGTTTAAACATTCACATGATGGACCCCGTGAGCAACCCGCGGGAGCTGGATGTGCTGCGGGGCAACTGCTTTGTGTACCTGCACGGCCACAGCGCCGGCGGCACCCACCCGTACCTGGTAGAGGCCATGTACCTGGGCCTGCCGGTTATTGCCTACGGCGTATCTTATAACCGGGCTACTACCGAAGGCCGGGCCTTTTACTTCCGCTCCGCCGAAGATATTGTTCACCTGCTTAACACCAGGCGCATGCCGCAGTACCGGCAAACAGGCGCAGATATGCAGGCCATCGCCTACCGCCGCTATACCTGGAAAAATGTTGCCGCCCGTTATGCCGGGTTGCTGGATAATGTGGTGAGCACAGCGCCCCGGCAGTATCCTGTGCCGCAAATGACGGCCCATGTGCCGTACGGCAGGCTGCTGTTCATAGTGCTTACCTGTATCAGTATTTATGCGCTGCCGCTGGTGCAGGTTATAGCCCTGCAGGTCATAGCCGTGGCGGTATTCACCAGGGTGAGGGTGCTGAAGCTGAACTATGATTTCCAACGCTGGAACCGCTTTGTTAAGCAAAGAGAAACATTGTAAGTGGTTGATGTATATGTTTTTATATGATAATTATATTTTTTTATAATAAGCAGTTCATATGGGTGCAAATATTTCCTAAATTCAGATATAAATCTGGGTTGAATGGAGAGCTACAGTATTTTTATTGTTGAAGATGACCCATGGTACGGCGAGATTTTGGAATATCATCTATCCTTAAATCCTGAGTACAGCATCACACGTTTTACCTGCGGGGCGGATTGTATGAAAAACCTGTACAGGCGCCCCCAGCTGATTACCGTTGATTATACGCTGCCGGATATAACCGGCATACAGCTGCTGAAGAGCATACGGGCGGCCGACCCCGACGTGCCGGTAATTATTATCAGCGCACAGGAAGATGTAGGCACAGCCGTAGAGCTGCTGAAAGCCGGCGCCAATGATTACCTGGTAAAGAACGATAATACCAAAGACCTGCTGTGGAATGCCGTAATAAAAATACGGGAAACCCAACACCTTAAAAAAGAGGTAGAGCAGCTGCGCCAGGAGCTGGGCCATAAATACGACCTGGAAAAAGTAATGCTGGGCAATGCCGCCGCTATGAAAAAGGTATTTGCCCTCATGGAAAGAGCCACCCGCACCACCATTAATGTATCTGTTACCGGCGAAACAGGCACCGGCAAAGAGCTGGTAGCCAAAACCATCCACTACAACTCAGACCGCGCTAAAAAACCGTTTGTGGCTGTGAACATGGCGGCCATTCCCGCAGACCTGCTCGAAAGTGAGCTGTTCGGGCATGAAAAAGGCGCTTTTACAGGCGCCATAGCACGTAAAACCGGCCGGTTTGAGGAAGCCAATAAAGGCACCCTTTTCCTGGATGAAATTGCAGAGCTGAACCTTAACCTGCAAAGCAAGCTGCTGCGCGTGCTGCAGGAGCGCGAGCTTACGCGTGTGGGCGGCAACGAAAAGGTGAAGCTGGACATACGCCTTATTGTAGCCTCCCATAAAAACCTGGCGGAAGAGGTAAAGCAGGGCCGTTTCCGGGAAGATCTTTTTTACCGCATTATTGGCCTGCCCATTCACCTGCCCCCGCTGCGCGAGCGCGATAATGATATGCTGCTGCTGGCCAAAGCCTTCCTGGAAGAAGCCTGCCGGGTGAACAGGCTGCCGCCCCTGCAGCTGGGCAGCAGCGCCCGCGAAAAGCTGATGCAGTACAGCTTCCCCGGCAATGTACGCGAGCTGAAGGCGGTAATAGACCTGGCCGCCGTAATGTGCGATGGCAGGGAGATAACCGCCGAGAATATTACGTTTACACGCGTAGGCGGTAATAACTTTTTATTGTCAGAAGCTAAAACGCTCAAAGAATATGAAAAGCTGATCATTGAGCATTACCTGCGGAGAAATAACAATAACATACAAAAAGTAGCCGATTTGCTCGACATCGGTAAATCAACCATTTATAAGCTGATCCAGAATAAAGAAATAAATGTGCATTCTTAAGTCAGCATTGCTATGCCATGTGAAATTCAGATGTAATAACTATGGGGTTTAACAAACTGCTGGAAAAACAGTTAAAAAAGTACCTGCCGGGGATAGATCTTACCGGGCAGCCGCACCTGCTGCGCTTTCTGCAGGCGGTAAATAATTCGTATGAAGCCTATGAAAGGGACCATACCGCGGAGCAGCGCATGCGCCTGGCCCTGCAAACCATTGAGGACAATATATGGGAATATGATTTTGATAAACGCAGGATGGTATTTGCCCAGGTTGATAAGTCGATCCTGAAGCTGGACCGCCTGGAGTATGTTGACCAGCATGATGAGTGGTGGGACGTTATTTATGAGGAAGACCTGCCCATTGCAATAGATATATTCCGGAAGTATAAGCAGGGCGCCATCAGCAAGCATTCTATAGAATACCGTATACACAGTGCAGACGGTACCGTTAGATGGATTTTGAACCGCGGCGGCGTTATAGAAAGGGGAGCCGATGGCCGGGTAATAAAAATAGTAGGCGCCATAACGGATATAGATACACTGAAAAAAGCGCAGGCGGCGCTGCGCGCTACCGCCAACCGCTTATCCGGGCTGCTGGCCAGCCTGAATGCCGGGGTGCTGGTGGAAGACGGCAACGGGAAAATTGTGCTGGCCAACCAGCAGTTCTGTAACCTGTTTGCCATACCGCTTCCGCCGGAAGCGCTGGCAGGCATGAACTGCGTGGAATATACCCAACGGGCCAGGTTCCTGTTCCGTGACCAGGAGGGCTTTCTGCAAAGGGTGCGGGAAATTGTTGATAAACGCGAAGCCCAGGCAAGAGAGGAGCTGCAAACAATAGACGGCAAGGTGCTGGAGCGTACCTATACCCCCTTATTTATCGACGGCCAATATGAAGGCCATCTCTGGAAGTACAGTGACATTACCAGCCGTAAACAGGCGGAGCTGGAGCTTACAGCCGCCCGGCAGGCCGCGGAAGAATCGGCCCGCGCCAAGGAAAACTTCCTGGCTAATATGAGCCATGAGATACGTACCCCCATCAGCGCCATTTTAGGTATGAGCCGTCAGCTGGGCGAAACCAGCCTGAATGCGGAGCAGGCTTTTTTCCTGGGCACCATTAACAAGGCATCTGAGCACCTGCTGGTGATCATTAATGATATACTGGATATTTCCAAGATAGAGGCCGGCATGCTGCAGCTGGAATGCATCGGTTTCCGGCTGCACGAAGTAGTAGGGCAGGTGCTGCAGGTAATGATGATACGCGCAGAGGAAAAAGGGCTGGCCCTTTCCATGCAAGTGGAGGCCGACCCCTCGCTGGTATTATTGGGCGACCCCTTTCGCCTGAAGCAGGTTTTACTGAACCTGGTAAGCAATTCCATTAAGTTCACGGAAAAAGGCGGCGTTACCATTACCTGCCAGGTGCGCCCCACCCGTCCTGCGCGTGTAGAGGTAATGCTTTCCGTAACCGATACCGGTATTGGTATGGAGCCCACGTTCCTGCAAACCATTTTTGAGAACTTTACACAGAACGATAAAACCACTGCCCGCAAATACGGCGGTACAGGACTGGGCATGTCTATCTGCAAGCAGCTGGTAGAGATGATGGGCGGCTACATTGAGGTAAAAAGCCAGGTGAATGCAGGCACCACCGTTACCTTTCGCGTGCCTTTTGCCACCGGCGCCGAAAAGGATATACCCCGCAGGGAAAAGCTCACCGCCAATACCTCCATACTGCGCAACTGCCGGGTGCTGCTGGTAGAGGATAATGATATTAACCAGCTGATAGCATCCATTATCCTGCGTAAATACGGTTTACAGGTAACAGCCGTAAACAATGGAAAGGAAGCCGTGGAAGCCCTGGCCGCCGCCTCTTTCGACGTGGTGTTAATGGACATGCAGATGCCGGTGATGGACGGGTTGGAGGCCACCGCCTATATCCGCAGGCATATCAGCAAACAGGTGCCGGTTATTGCGCTTACCGCCAACGCCATTAAAGGAGAAAATGAACGGTGTATTAACGCCGGCATGAACGATTACATATCCAAACCCTTTGAAGAAGAGCTGCTTATAAATACCATTGCGCACTGGGTGAAAACGGAAAAAACACCAGCCATACCCGGTAGGTTGTATAGCCTGCAAAAGCTGGAAAAAATGTGCGGCGGCGATAAACATTTCCTGGACAAAATGGTCGGGCTTTTCCTGGAGCAAATTCCGCCCGCCGCAGCGCAAATTGCCGCTGCCTACAGCAATAACGATTTCCCTGCCATTGCCTTCCTTGCCCACCGTATAAAACCCACCCTGGATAATATGGACATTCATTCATTGTATTACGCGGTGCGGCGTATAGAGGTACTGGCCAAAGAAGGCCGCGCCACGCCTGAATTCAGCCAGTTGGTGGCGCAGCTGCAATCTGTTATTGAAGAAGTGGCAACATCCTTATCTTTGCCATCCTGAATTTTCAGGCGGGAATGCGTGGCTACCTGTCATCCTTATACGTAAAAGAGGATGTAACAGATTTTTTTGCTTTCTTTACCGGTAAATTTCTTAAATTATGCAATATCGGATCTTACTGCTGCTGCTTTGTTTTGCAATGCCTGTACTTGCGCAGGACACTACTACTTACCTGGAACAGCAGGATATTCCCTACCGTAGCGGCGAGCAGACCGATTATATGAAAACACGCTGCCGCCTGGATATTTACTATCCCGCACGGCATGCCAATGTACCGGTTATTGTGTGGTTCCACGGCGGGGGATTAACCGGCGGCAGTAAGGAGATACCTGCTGCGCTGAAAAAGCAGCATATGATTATCATAGCTGTAAACTACCGTTTAAGCCCAAAGGTAACCTGCCCGGCCTATATTGAGGATGCGGCGGCAGCCGTAGCCTGGGCGTTTAACCACGCAAAGGAATACGGGGGCAACCCGTCAAAGATTATTGTATCAGGCCACTCTGCCGGCGCTTACCTCACGGAAATGGTGGGGCTCGACAAGCAATGGCTGGCGAAATATAATATTGATGCAAACCGCATAGCGGCCCTGTTTCCCTTTAGCGGGCAGGCCATCACCCATTTTACGGTGCGTAAGGAGCGCGGGCTTGGCGATACGCAGGTGATTATAGATACTTATGCGCCTTTATACCATGTACGGGCCGATGCGCCGCCCATGTACCTTTACACCGGCGACCGCGAGCAGGAAATGCTGGGCCGTTATGAGGAAAACGCTTACCTGGCGCGCATGATGAAGCTGGCCGGCCACAAGCGCACCTACCTGTATGAATTTGACGGTTTTGCGCATGGAGATATGCCCGGACCCGGTTTTCTGCTGATGCTGAAACAATTAAAAACCTTGTGGTAACGCGGGTAGTTTTATATTTACAGCCCTGCAATTATAGATTTAAACATAAGTATGGCCGAAAGAGAAAAATATATCCTGCTGGCAGATGATGACCTGGAGGACCAGGAGATATTGACAGAAGCAATTTTGGCGCATGACGATCAATTAGTGATCAAAACCGTTATAAACGGGCCGCAGCTGATCCGGCACCTGGAGGCATGTGCCCCGCAGGAGCTGCCAGGCCTGGTGATATTGGATTATAAAATGCCGTTCTTAACCGCCGCAGAAGTGCTGGACAATATTGGTCACGACCCGCATTACGCCACTATTCCCAAAGTGGTATGGAGCACCTCCCGCCAGCCGGAGCACATGAAAGAGTGCCTGGAAAAAGGCGCAATGGCCTATTTCATAAAGCCTTCGGGGCAGCAGGAGCTGAAAGAGCTGGTAAATAAGCTGATAGCCATAAAAAACAACCAGGCAGGTTAATACCCGTTCTCGGCCGGCAGGTAAATATCAAAGCGGGCGCCTTCACCTGTTTTGCCGCTGGCATATATGGTGCCTTTGTGGTTTTGCACGATCTTTTTGCATAGGGAAAGGCCAATTCCTGTACCCGGGTAGCTGTCACGGTTATGCAGCCGCTCAAACATCTCAAATATCTTTTCCGCATGCTCCGGCTCAAATCCTATCCCGTTATCCTGTATTGATATTTTATGAAACAGCTGTGAGGCCTGGCTTACAGCATCTGCGGCAACGGCCCGCGCTGTTTCACAGCTTACCTGTATGTGCGGCCTGCGGCTGCTGTGGTGGTATTTAAGCGCATTGCCCACCACATTATCAAACAGCTGGCGCACCTGGAAAGGAATGCCCCATATATGCGGCAGGGGTTTTATTTCCAGTACAGCCTGTGTTTGGTCAATGGTTTCCTGGTGAAGGGTTTTAACCTCATCCAGTATGGTATTCAGGTCTACGGGTTCAAATATGGCGCCGTCTAATGTGCTTTTAGTATAGGTGAGCAGGTCTTCAATGAGCCGCTGCATACGCCTGGAAGCGTCTGCAGCGCGTTTCAGGTAATTCCGTTCTTTTTCCGGCAGCTGCAGCGTATCATTATCCAGTACCGTGGTAGTGTAAAACAGCACTTTTCTTAACGGTTCTTTTATATCATGGGCCGCTGCATAGGTAAAGTGCCGCAGCTCGCTGTTCTGCGCTTCCAGCAGCTGGGCATGGCGCCTGGTTTCATCTTCCGCATTTTTACGCTCCGTAAGGTCGCGGGTAACTTTGGAAAAGCCGATTATATTGTTATCAGCGTCGTGCAAAGCAGTTATAACAATGCTTCCCCAGAACCGGGTGCCGTCTTTTCTTACCCGCCAGCCTTCATGCAGGGCTTTGCCGGTTTTGGCCGCCTGCTCAATCAGGCTTTCGGGCACGCGTTTCTGCTGGTCTTCCGGCTGGTAAAATATCCTGAAGTGCCGGCCTACAATTTCATGCTCCTTATATCCTTTTATTTTTTCCGCGCCTTTATTCCAGTTTTGTATAATACCTTCCCGGTTCAGCAGTAGTATGGCATAATCTTCTACTTCCTCAATCAGCTTGTGGTGGCGTTCCTCTGCTTTCCGCAGCTCATCGTTCCACCGCCTGATCTCTGCGGCCTGCGCTTCCGTCGTCATCCGCAGCTTTCTTTCATTTTCTTTCAGCTCCTGTTCGGATCTTAATACATCCGTAAAATCTATCAGCACGTTAATGGCGCCGGACAGGTTGCCGGTACTGTCAAAAACAGGCCTCGGATGCATTTTTATATATCTTTTTTTACCATCCGGCTGCTCAGCCATCAACAGGTCCAGCGTTACCGCATGGCCTTCCTTCAGCGTTAATGCCAGCGGGCTGTTTTCCGCGGGCAAAAAGGCGCCGTCTGCAAAATAAAGCTTTTGAAAGCCGGTCCACCGGTCTTTCCCCGGTTCGGGCCTGCGCCCCCATAGCGTTACTGCTGCGGGGTTATACGACGTAATATATCCATGTACATCCGTGCTGTACACAGCTACCGGCAGTGTTTGTATCAATTGCTGGTAATAGGCTGCATTTTCCCCCGCTATATATTTCAACTCCCCGGAAAATGCATCATCGTGAACAGGGCCATTTAATGGCGTTATCTCCATAACTTCAAGACGGTGTGGTTTAATCAAGCTTAATTTAAGTTAAAATAGTTAAATATCCTTTTACTAATCCATAGTGCAGGCGCTTCGCTTATTATACGCCTGAAATAAATCCCTGCTTTTTCATTTCCTTATACACCACCTGGGCCGTAGCGTCCATCAGCTTATCTACATTGGAGGGATCTACCGAAGTGGTGGTGCTGCTCCAGATCAGCTTATCCCTTTTCAGGGAATATACATTGGTTTCTACCGTGTAGGTTTTGGTGGTTTTATAATAGCCCGGATCATAGAACGCGTTCCATGCATTCCAGTAGTAACCCCAGAAACGCCGGTAGTAAAAGGGGTAGGGGTAAGCGCCGTCCCTTACGTACTGCTTGTCTTTTTGCACATCTGCCAGCCGCATTATCACAATACCATCAAAGCCTTCGTCTTTAAACTTTTCGCGCAGCGAAGCTTCGTCTTCTTTGGTAATATCTTTTGTGAGGTAGTTATAAGAAGGCACTGCCTTGCCGCCCAGCATAGCTACCAGCCGGTCTTCGGTTGACCGGCGGTACGCTTCGGACTTTAACAGCGCCACTACCAGTACTTTGTTCAGCTTTGATACATCTACACTCACGTCAGGATCGCGCCAGCTTTTTTCAATGTGCACAGGGGTGCCGCAGGCACCTAACAGGTACAGCCCCAGCAGCAGGCTCATCATCTTTTTCATATGCGATTGTTTGTAGTAATATAATTGTATGCACAAGGCTGTTACTGGCCAGCGGTTCCGGATGCGGATGCGATGGCCTGTATGCGCATCAGGTGCGTACGCAGCTGTGGCAAGGTTTCAATGGCGTATGATTTTAATGCAGGGTCCTGTCCGCCGGATGACTCTTTCTCAAACAGGGCAATGGTTTCTTTATGGTCTTTTATCTGCGCATCAATGTAAGCGGCATCAAACTGTTTATCGCTCAGCGCTTCCAACTCCTGCGCCTTTTTCTGGTGTTTGGCGTCCGGTTCAGTGGGCAGGGCCGCGCCGTTATTTTTGCGCACAATAGAGTCCAGCTTTTTCAACGCCAGGGTATGGTCAGCTACCATCATCTGCCCAAAGTCCCTTACATCGGGAGATGCGGCTTTTGATGCCGCTATTTTACCGGCAGCTATCTCCGCCAGGTTGCCCCGGGCTGCTTTCATCACAAAAGCCCTGTCTGCCTGTGCCTGGTGGCCTGAAATAAAAGGAATATCTGTCCATGACAGCAGTATGCAGGCTGTACACAAGGCAAAAAATCCTGTTACCTTTTTCATAAGATCGGTTTTTAAATGAAAAACAATAAAGGCGTTATTGGTAATACAAAGAATATTCCGATCATGATAACCCGCTGCAGGAGGCCCGCAGCGCGCCAGATAAGGGGAAATAGCCGGCAGGCTCCACGGCGTGGGCTTTTGCAGCTATACAAAGTGGGGATGGCTTACAACAGTTGGGGAATAAACATGGGCGGCAAAGAAGGCGGTAGCAGCCGGCAGGCATTATTGCGGCAGAAATTTTTCTACAACCGTGTACAACTGGTTTATATGAAAAGGTTTTTCTATGAAGGCATCTGCCAGTGAGGCGGTAATAGCGGCGTCGGTGCAGGTTTTAGCGGTAAAAAGCACGATGGCTGTTTTTTGCTTTTCCTGCCTCCGCTTTTTTATCTGCCGGCAAAGGTCCATGCCGTCATAGTCGCCCAGGCACACATCCATCAGCAGCACATCGGGCTTATGTTCCTTCAGGAATAAATGCAGCAGGGAGGGATCATTCAGCGTAACAACGTCCATTTTTCTCCGCTTCCCAAGAATAAAGGTAACGGCTTCCAGGACATCCCGGTTATCATCAAGCACCAGTATTTTAGACATAAGAATGTTTTAAACATTCACAACAGCCAGGGCGGCTGTTTGTAAAACAGTGTTTTGTGGCTTCTCTGCAAAACCAAACTTGTGCTACAAATTTAAGGTGCAGTATGATCCTAAAAAAACACCGGCGTCTTCAATAACTGGCGCCTGTATATGTTACTGTCAGGCGCTTTTTTTACGGTGGCCTGCGCTTTTACGCTTTTCAGGTAAATAAATGATCCGGCGAAGCATTTGCCGGGAGGGCGCTTCCCGCAGGTGATAGCGGAAGTCGGCCATCATGCGCAGGTTAATAACGGTTTTATCCACTTCACCGTTTTCTTTTACTCTCCGCAGCAGCTTGATGGCCAGCATGGCAAATACGGCGCTTATAAGGAAAAAGATGTTCCAGGTATAGGTATGCAGGTGCGGCAATGGCCCGGTAAGGGTATGCTGCCAGGCCGAGAATGAGTCGGCCAGCAGGCCGCCCAGCAGCGGCGCAGTGGCGGAAGCAGCGGCAATGATCATGCTTTTGGCCGTGAGGTACACCATACCCTGCTCTTTGGCCGCCAGCTTAATGCCAATATTGTTCAATGAAAGGTTAATGCCCGCGGTAGATATGCCGCTGCCGATATTAATAAATATAAGCAGCGCTGTAATGCCCGCCAGTGACGACACCAGCGCCGTAAGCGCCCATGCCAGCAGGCAAAAGGTGTATATGGGCGCACAAATGTACAGCACGTTCTTATTGCTGTACCGGTCAATATACCGTCCCCACATGCGTACAGAGAAAATGCTGCTCACCTGTGAAAGCAGCCCCAGTGCAATAATGCCGGACAAAGGCAGCTGCAGGGCTTTTATCATATACACGTTAAAGAAAGGCGTGGCCAGGTTCAGGGCAAATATCCAGCTTGCGTTAAACAGCAGCATGTTACGGAAATTGCGGTCGCGTAAAGGCTGCCGCAGCTGGCTGAACACGTTTTTATTCACTACCTGCATACGCGGCTCCGGCACGCGCGACAGCATCCACACGCCCACCATGCCGGCCACACCAGCCAGCATAAACATAGTGGTATAGGCAATGATCTCCTGCTGCGGGTGGTGCGATTTAATATAGTCAACCACCAGCGCCGAAGTAAGGCTAAGCGTAACATTCAGCGTTTGGCAAAGCCGCGTGCGGCGCGAGAAAAAGGAGCCGAGCATCCGCTCAGGCACCAGGTCTTTCATCCATGAGTTCCAGCTGGTGCCTACCAGCGAGCCAAAGAAGTAGTGAAAGCACAAAAAGCTGATGAGCGCATACAGGCTGGCGCCGCCGGAAAACAGCAGGGGCAGCGTGCCTATCATCAGCAGCGGAAAACGGGCCAGGAACGAGCCCGCCACTGCAATCACCCGGCGGTTGCGGTACCGCTGCAGCAGCCATAGCGATAGCAGCTGAAAAATGTTGGTGAAGGTTGGCAAAGCCGCCAGCACCCCTATCTGGAAATTGGAAGCGCCCAGTTTCAGCGCAAGGGAGGTTAAGAAAGCGCCGCCGGTTAATACAATCATTGTTTCAGCCGCCATGCCGTCGCGGATGGAGAACTGCAGGCCCTCCTGCACTTCTGCCTCCGACAGGCGCTCAGAGGGAAGTAATTTCATAGGTGTATACGGTTATTTTTTGAAGGCATGCAAAAACATGCTGATACATAATGTTGTGGTCTGTTAATGTTGTAGTATTAATGCAATTACGGTTATCCTGTTGTATCGCTGTGCCGGTCTTACTGTTGACTAAAAAATGCCACACAAAATTAACCGGTTTTAGCGGTAAAAAACAATGATGTACCCGGTAACTTTAGTTGTAGCTGCTCTGTAATGCTTGCGGGTAAAGGATTTGGTGATTATGCGCCTGCTGCCGGGTATTGGCATGCACTTCTGGAACAGTTTGTGTGAAACACTGTTACGAGCTTAGGCATAGCTGCTTTAACCTATTTCATTACCACTTAACTATTACACATGTACACTTTGGGTATTAACGCCGCATTTCACGACTCATCAGCGTGTCTTATGAAAGACGGGCAGCTGCTGGCTGCCGCGGAAGACGAGCGGTTTACGCACATCAAGCACGGGAAACGGCCGGTTCCTTTTTCTACGTACGAGCTGCCGTTTCATGCTATTGACTATTGCCTGAAAACAGCCGGCATACATCTTTCCGATATAGATCATGTTGCTTATTCTTTTGATCCTTTCATCCTGCTGGGCGAGCAGGCAAAAGACCGCAGCAACATCAGTATTCCGCTGGAGCCTTCCCGGCAAAAGATGCCTGAAAAGTGGATGTCGCCCTGGGACCCGCTGTTCCTGAGCTATATTGTAAATGCGCCCCGGCAGCTGGTAGACGGTTATCCGCATCACCTGCAGCAGCGCTTTGCCGGCGCTGCCGTAAAACCGGAACAATGGCATTTTGTGGAGCATCACCTGGCGCACGCAGCCAGCGCTTTTCTGCCATCTCCTTTCCTGGAAGCAGCCGTGCTAACGGTTGACGGCCGCGGCGAAAAAGCTACCACTACCTTTAACATAGGCACCGGCAACAACCTGGAGCGTATTTCACAGGTGAATATGCCGCACTCGCTGGGACTGTTGTATGAAGAAGTAACGGGTTACCTGGGCTTTCTCCGCTCGTCGGACGAGTATAAGGTAATGGCGCTGGCTTCGTACGGCAAACCGGTATTTGTAAAGGATTTCCGGGAAATGATACACATGCATGGCAACGGTGATTTTACTATTGACAATGAGCGGCTCACGGAACGCTTTGGCCCTGCCAGAAAACGCCATGAGGAATTTACCGCGCATCATTTTAACATTGCCCACTCGCTGCAGGCCGTGCTGCAGGAAGCTGTGCTGGACCTGGCGCAGTCGCTGAAAACCGCTACCGGACAGGAAAACCTGTGCTTTGCAGGCGGCGTGGCGCTGAACTGTGTGCTGAACGCCACCCTGCGCGATGCCGGTATTTTCCGTAACATATGGGTGCAGCCCGCTGCCGGCGATGCAGGCACTTCACTGGGCGCCGCCATGTGGATAGATGCGCAGGAGCGCAAAACATCCGCCCGCTCTTTTGTAATGGAGCATGCCTACTGGGGACCAGCGTATAACGATGATGAAATTAAAGCCTTCCTGGACTGGACAAAAACGCCTTACCGCCGGCTGGAAAACGTAGCCGCAGCAACAGCCGCCCTGCTGGCGCAGGACAAGATCATTGGCTGGTACCAGGGCCGCATGGAGTTTGGCCCGCGCGCGCTGGGCAGCCGCTCCATACTGGCTTCTCCCATACATGCCAATATGCAGGCGCGCCTGAACGAAGTAAAGGACCGGGAAGATTTCCGCCCGGTGGCGCCGGTAGTAATGGAAGAAGACGCCGGCGAATGGTTTGAGCAGGCAGGTTATTCTCCTTTTATGCTGTTTGTGTACAGGGTAAAGGACGATAAAAAAGACAAGATACCCGCGGTAACCCATGTGGATGGCACGGCCCGTATACAAACCATTAACCGGCAGCAGCATCCGCGTTATTACGACCTGCTGAAAGCCTTTAAGGAAAAAACCGGCGTGCCGGTGCTCATTAATACCTCTTTCAATACCCTGGGCAAACCGATTGTATGCACCCCCCGCGATGCGCTGGAAGCTTTCTGGTCTTCCCCTTTTGATGCGCTGGTAATAGGTTCATTTTTAATTGAAAAGTAGTATGGAAAAAAAGATCTCTGTAGTTATTCCCACCTACCGCCGCCCGCAGCTGCTGATGCAGTGTATTACAGCGCTGGCCAGGCAGCATTTTGAGCGGGATGATTTTGAGGTGATCGTAGTAAGCGACGGGCCTGACAGCATTACCAAAAAACAGGTAGTGTCCTGGAAACATACCGGCCTGCTGGACATCCGCTACATTCCGCTGCCCGCCAAAAAAGGCCCCGCCGCTGCCCGTAATGCAGGCTGGCGGGCTGCCGGCGGCGTCATTATTGCTTTTACCGACGATGATTGCCAGCCGGATGAAAACTGGCTGCGCAACATCTGGGAGCAGTATTGCTCGCAGCCGTATATTGCTTTTACCGGCCGCGTTATTGTACCGGCGCCGGAAAAGCCAACAGATCATGAATGGAATACCGCGCAGCTGGAGAAAGCGGATTTTATTACCGCCAACTGCGCCTGCACCCGCCTGGCCCTGGAAAAAACCGGCGGCTTTGACGAGCGCTTTGAGCTGGCATGGCGGGAAGACAGTGACCTGGAGTTTAAGCTGCTGCTGAACAACATTCCTATTGTTCACCTGAACAATGCAATAGTAGTACATCCCGTGCGGCCGGCAGACTGGGGCATAAGCCTGCGCGAGCAGCGTAAAAGCATGTTCAACGCGCTGCTGTATAAAAAATACCCCGAGCTGTACCGCCGTAAAATACGGCAGTCGCCGCCCTGGAACTATTACATTATGATTGTGTCGCTGGTAGCCGCCCTGGCCGGGTTGCTGGCGCATGCCACCTGGCTTACGGTTATAGCATTGCCGGTATGGCTTATATTCCTGGGCGCCTTTATTAAAAAGCGGCTCACCTATACCAGCCGTGCCTGGCCGCACGTACTGGAGATGGTGGTCACTTCCATTTTTATTCCTTTCCTCTCTGTATACTGGAACCTGTATGGCGCTTTCAGGTACAGGGTTTTATTTATTTAAACTGCCGTAATGAAAAAAATAGGCATTTTCAGGGCCTTGCAGCTGGGGGATATGTTGTGCTCCATACCTGCTGTACGCGCGCTGCGCGCCGCGCACCCCGATGCGCATATCACGTTACTGGGCCTTCCGTGGGGTAAGGACCTGGTGCAACGGTTTAACCGGTATTTTAACGCGTTCATTCATTTTCCCGGCTTTCCCGGCCTGCCGGAGCAGGAGGTGGATGTTAGCCGTCTGCCGGAATTTTTTACCGCCATGCAGCAGCAGGAATTTGACCTGGTGTTACAGATGCAGGGCAACGGTTCCATTGTGAACCCCATGGTGGCCTTAATGGGCGCCCGCCATACTGCGGGTTTCTGGCGTAAGGCCGATTATTGCCCCAACCCCGATTATTACATAGAGTACCCTGGTGATGTGCCGGAAGTAATGCGCCACCTGGTGCTCATGCAACACCTGGGCATCCCCTGGCAGGGCACATACCTGGAGTTTCCTTTAACGGCGCAGGACCATCACGACCTGGCTGCTGCGGGGCTGCCGCTGCGCCAGCCCTATGTGTGCGTGCACCCTGGATCAAGGGGCGTATGGCGGCAATGGCCGCCGGCTGCATTTGCAGCGGTGGCCGACAGCATTGCGGAGCAGGGTTACCAGGTGGTGCTTACCGGTACAGCGGCTGAAGCATCCATACTGGATGCGGTAGCCGGCCATATGCGTTACCCTGCCCTTAATACTGCGGGGCAAACCAACCTGGGCGCCATGGGCGCATTGCTGAAAGACTGTGCGCTGCTGCTTTCCAACTGCACGGGCGTAGCGCATATGGCAGATGCGCTGCAAACACCCAGCGTTGTTATCAGCATGGACGGGGAGGCGTACCGCTGGGCAGCGTTGGACACAACATTGCACCGCACCATTGACTGGACTAAACAAAAAGATATACAAAAGGTAAAAACAGCGGTGCTTTCCTTACTGCAGGAACGTGGTAACCGCTTCACCGTTCCGCCGCTTGCCAGTTTTTCCTAGCAGCTCCAGCACGGCCTGTACGGCATTTTCAACAGTGGCCGCGGGCAGCTCCCGTTTATCAAATTCGCGGCAGGCAAAGCGTATCACTTCATTATTGCTTTGCAGCAGGGTAGGCACATCAAAGTACAGCACACGGCTGTGCGCCTGCCAGGGGGTATGTTGCGGATTGGTTTTGGCGTATAATATTACTTCCGGCGTGCCAACAGCTGCCGCAAAATGTGCGGCGCTGGTGTTTACAGACAGCAGCAGGAGGCTGTGCCTGATAAGGGTAATAAAGGCTTCGAGTGTTAGCTGCCCCACCACGGAAAATGCGCCGGGGCCTATGCCGTTCACAATGCCCTGCACCCATTCCTTTTCTGCATCTACCCCTGTAAAAACCAGCTGGTGGCCGGGCAGTGCTTCCCGCAGCCGGTGGCCTATGGCTATCCAGTCTTTCCCGGGATATTGTCTTTTGCGCTCGCTTACGCCGGCATGCAGCAGCAGCCAGGGGCGGTGCGGGTTGGCGCCGGCTGCCTGCAGCTGCTGCTGCACGCCGGGCCATAAGCTTTCGTTTACCTGCAAATTCAGCTTGCTGTTAATGCTTACGGCTCCGATGTTCTTCACCAGGTCAAGGTCGCGCTGCACCTGGTGGTGTATAAAAGCATAAGGCTCTTTTTCTGGCACCCAATGTGTAAGCAGCCCATAAGGGTTTTCCCGGCAATAGGCCAGCCGCAGCGGAATACGGGCCAGGTAGGCCAGCATAATGGCCGGCATGGGGTTTTGGCTGTACACCGTAAAAACAACGGCGCCGTCAAACTTACCGTTGGCAAGCTGCTGCACCAGGTTGTTAAAGGCGCTGCTGTCGGCTGCGGTGTTTGTTTTCACCCAGGGCGCATCAAACAGCAGCACGTCGTCAATTTCAGGAATGCTGGCCGCCAGCGGCTGCGCCATGGAGGAGGTAAGCAATGTAAGGTGGCAGCCCAGGCTTTGTTTCAGGGCGCGAAGGGCCGGCTCGCTCATTAAAAGATCGCCCATATTATCCAGCCGTATGCATAAAATGCGTTTACAATGCTGCCAGTCTGCGGATATAGTTTTTTGTATTGTCATTCTTTTTTTACTTCGCCACTTTTAATGCAGGAGTGGTGTTAATACGCCTGATGATATGTGTGGTAGAGCGGTCGGGCACCAGCGGCAGCAATACCACTTCGCCGCCAAACTGTTCTACCAGCGCTGCTTCGGGCAGCGTTTCTTTCGTATAGTCGCCGCCTTTAACAAAAATATGCGGCTGTATCACTTCAATTAATGCGGCGGGGGTATCATCTTCCAGGCTGCCAAAGGGTACAATATGGCGTACGGCTTCCAGCCCCGCCAGCACCTGCATACGGTCATACAGCTGGTTTACGGGCCGGGTGCTGCCTTTCAGGCGGCGTATGCTGTCGTCGGTATTAATACCTACCAGCAGCACATCGCCCAGCTCGCGGGCGCGGTTAAGGTAGCTTACGTGGCCGCTGTGCAAAATGTCAAAGCAGCCGTTGGTAAACACCACTTTCTTGCCCTGGCCTTTATAGATGTTGCAGATGTGGCGCAGCTGCTGCAGGTCGGTAACATACTTTTCGTTTACAGAAAAGAATGCTTCCAGCTCATGCTGCAGGCAATGCGCTGTTTCCTGCTTGCCAATAGCCACTGCCGCTGCGGCGCCGGCTATTTCAGCACAGGCGGGTATGCCTGCGCCGGCCAGCCATGCCAGCGTAAAGGCGCTGATGTAAGTATCTCCCGCACCAGAAACATTGGGCATGGGAATAGGTCTTGCAAAAGCGCGGTACACCGGTTTTTCTCCCTCAAATACCAGGGCGCCTGCTTCATCCAGCGTTAAGGCGGTAATAGCGGCGCCGGTTTGGGCATACAGGCTGCTGCCTTTGTCTTCCAGCTGCTGGTGACGGTTGGTGGCCTGCTCTTCCAGCTGCAGCATCATGACTGCTTCCCGGTAGTTGGGTTTTACCAGGGTGGGGCGCAGGGGCATAAAATATTCCAGCCGCTTGGAGTCAACTGCCACGCACAGCGGATGCTCCTGCTGCAGCTGCACCAGCGCATTCAGCACAGCGGGCGTAAGCAGCCCTTTGCCATAATCTGCAATTACTACTGCGTCGTATTGCGGGTACAGCTCCTGCAGCAGCTGAATAAATTCGTTTTCCACCTCCGGAAGTATGGCGTGCTCCGATCCTGCATCATAGCGCGTGAGCATCTGGGAACCGGCCATTACCCTTGTTTTAACAATGGTGTTACGGCTGTTATGCTGTATTACCCTGCATTGCACGCCTGCGTGCTGCAGCAGGGTAATGGCGCGCCCGCCGTCTGTATCGGCGCCGGTTACGCTGCAATAGGTAACCCGGGCGCCCAGGTGGCTGAGGTTGGCGGCGGTGTTGGCCCCGCCGCCGAGTGATACGGTGGTGGAGGTAACATTCACTACCGGCACCGGCGCTTCGGGTGAAAGCCGGGTGCTGGCGCCGCGCAGGTATACATCAACCATCAGGTCGCCTATGCACAGGATATTAAAGTGTGAAAATTGATTGGTGATATGGGTGTACATACAACGCTTGTTTTAGGAAGTAGGTGAAGAAATAATATAACCGGCGGCATCTGCCAGGCTTTGGGCATAGTAAGCCGGTGTTCTGTAATCTGCCATTATCCACTCTGTTTCATTGCCATTATCTATTAATACCGTGCGACAGCCGGCGCGGTTTCCCGCTTCTACATCATTCAGTATATCACCTATCATCCAGGATTGGGGCAGGCAAATATGCAGCTCCCGGGCAGCCAGCTCCAGCAGGCCAGGCAGGGGTTTGCGGCAACGGCAGGCAATGGCGTAATCTTCTACTGCGCCTTCCGGATGGTGGGGACAATAATAAAAGCCATCCAGGTGCAACCCGTTATACTGCAGCCGGCTTTGCATACCGGCAATCAGCGCCTGCAGCTGCTGCTCATCAAAATAACCCCTGGCAATACCGGACTGGTTGGACACTACTACCAGCGCATACCCGTGTGCGCGTAACAGTTGTAACGCGTCCATGGCGTCGGGCATCCACTGCACCTTTGCAGGATCCGCATTGTAAGGTACGTCTGCCACCAGTGTGCCGTCTTTATCCAGGAATACTGCTTTTTTCATGTTCATCTGTTCATATTCATCCGTTTATAATAGACAGGGTATCGTTTTTTTGCTCAGGCGCGGACGTGGCGGTCTGCTGACCTTCAAACCTGCGTTCCACCAGGGTGCATAACATATGCAGCAGGTGCATGTGCATTTCCTGTATGCGCGCCGTGTTGCCGGAAGGCACTATCAGGCTGATGTCTGCATAATCCGCTGCAGGACCGCCGTCTTTGCCCAGCAGTGCAATGCAGGTCATCTGCTGCTGCTGCGCTGCTTCCATGGCCAGCAGCACATTGGGCGAGTGGCCGCTGGTGCTCAGGCACAACAGCACATCGCCCTTGCGGCCAAGCGCCTGTACCTGCCGGGCAAATACCTGGTCGTAACTGTAATCATTTGCCCAGGCCGTGAGCACGGCAGTATCGGCGGTAAGCGCAATGGCCGGCATGGCGGCCCGTTCCGGTATTTCAAAACGGCCTACCAGCTCCGCGGCAAAATGCTGGCTTTGAGCAGCGGAGCCGCCGTTACCGCACACCAGTATTTTTTTGCCCTGCAGCAGGCAGCGGTATAATTGCCGGGCAGCGGCCTGCAGGGGAGCGCGCAGCTGTTGCCTGCACACCGTAACCGTGTTTAACAGGCTTTCAAATGCATTATCTATGATAGAAAAATCTTCCAGCATGGTACCGTTTACGGCAATGCTGTGATTTGTGATCACCTTTTCATACATATTATGTACCAGGTGCGCTACCCGTTGCCAGGTGAAAAGCGCCTGCACCCGTTTAATGGCGTTAGCGCTCATTTCTTCCAGCAGCGGTTTGTTGTGCAGCAGCCCGCTGATTTTTTCGGCCAGTATTTCCGGCTGCTGCGGCGGCACCAGCAGGCCGGTTTTGCCGTCCTGCACGCTGTATTTAATACCGCCCACATTCGCGCCTATTACCGGCGTGCCGCAGGCCATAGCTTCCAGCGGCGTAATGCCAAAGGGCTCATACCAGGGAGTGGTAATAAAAAGATCGGCGGCTGCATAATAATACCGCAATTCATCGCGGGGGCGCTGACCGGTAAAGGTAACACTGCCGGCCACACCCAGATCTTTTGCCAGCTGTTTTAACCGCGCTATTTCCGGGTTAAAGCCCTGGCCGCATACTTCCTCCTCACCGCCTACAATGATCAGGCGTACCTTGGCGCCGGTGTATTTCAGCAGGGGCAGGGCCTGTATTACATTGTCTACCCCTTTGCGCGGCACCATGCGCCCCAGCTGCAGCAGCACTGTTTCCCTGGGCGACAGCTTTAATTTCATACGGGCTATCTGTTTATCTACCGGGTACATTTGATCGGGGTTCACGCCGCCGGGAATAATAGTGATCTTATCGGCCGGCGCTTTATAATGCTGCAGCAGGTCTTCCTTATCCTGCGGGCACTCCGCGATAATGCAGTCGGCCTGGTGTATGACTGCTTCTTCAATTGCAATTCTTTCCGCAGGGAATTTGTCCTGCGATCCCTGGTGCAGGCGACGTATATGTCCAAGCGCATGAAAGGTTACCACAAAGGGGATATGCAGTATCTGCTTCAGCTCCATAGCCACCTGGGCCGACATAAAAAAGTTGGCGTGTATGAGTTTATAACGGATGCCATGCTGCTGTATAAACTGCAGCATGTTATTGCGGAAGGCGCCCATATACGGCAGCAGCTGCTCTTTGGGAATGCATTGGGCAGGACCGGCATCTACATGTACGATACGTACCCCGTTGGCCCATTGCAGGCATTGTGGAAGCTGCGGGTCCTCACGCCGGGTAAAGATGTCTATTTCATATCCCTTTTTAGCCAGCTGCCTGGCCAGTTCCCCCACGTACACGTTTTGTCCGCCGGCGTCTACACCGCCAATGGTGGAGAGGGGAGAGGCGTGCTCACTGATGAATGCAATCCTGGATTTCATATGCATGACAATTAGGTTTAAATGATAATGCTCCGGCGCTTTGCGCTCCTTTATGCGGCAGCCATTGTATGCAGGGCGGCATTTACACCGCCTGCTCCTGGCGCGCAATTACTTTATGAATAAGTTGTAACCCGTTTGCAGTAAAGCGGCAGCTGTTGAAACGCACGCGGCAGCATACGGTATATGTAATTACCTATTTTCAATGCCGGCTTAGCGTGTGTTTGCATACTGCTCTGTTTACTGGTTTTGATGAATACCTGTAAAACAAACGTTCAAGAAGTAAACCAAACGTTTACCTGCAACTGGACGCCAGGTTGCGGCACAGTTGGGAACAGTAGGGAATGCTGCTGTTGCGGGCCGATCAAAACCTGCTGAAACGCTTATTGGAAGCGCTTCTGATAAATAATTGCAAAAAAATAAGATAGCGGTATGGTTTGCAATCAAAAATGTACAAGTGGAATGTCCACAAATTGGCGCAGTTGAGAACATTGTTCCACGCAATGTCCATAGCCGCTAATGCCCTGTTACAGCGGAGTTCGGAGGTTTTTGCCAACGGTGCGCGGGGTATGGCGCAAAACAAAAAAGAAGGCGGTACGCGTTTACAGGGCATGCGTGCAGTTAGCGGCAGGCTAACACAGAACCCGCTACAGCAGCTTGTTTAAGAGGATCGCGTGGCCTTGTTTTTGCGACCCATTAAGAAAATAAATGCATATGGAAACTTTAAATAGCGAAAACCGCAATCAGTATGCGCTTATAACCGGCGCTACCAGCGGTATCGGGTACGAGCTGGCCAGGTTGTTTGCACAGGACGGCTACAATCTTATACTGGTAGCACGTAATAAGGAACGGCTGCAGGAGGTGACCAATGAATTGAAAACAGCCTATGCCGTGGAGGTTACGCCTATGGTAAAAGACCTGTTCCGTCCGGCCGCCGCCAAAGAGCTGTATGACGATGTAAAGGCGATGCGTATAACCGTTAACGTATTGGTGAACGACGCAGGGCAGGGCCAGTGGGGCCCCTTCCTGGAAACCGACCTTGAACGGGACATTGATATTATACAGCTGAACATTATTTCCCTGCTGTCACTTACCAAGTATTTTGTAAAGGACATGGTAACGCGCAATGAAGGGCGAATACTGCAGCTGGGCTCTGAGGCAGGTACTACGCCTATGCCGCTGCTGTCTGTATACGCCGCTACCAAGGCGTTTGTGATTTCGTTCAGCGCTGCGCTGTCCAATGAGCTGAAAGATACCGGCGTTACGGTTACCGTGCTGCTGCCAGGCGCAACAGATACGGATTTCTTTCACAAAGCACAACAGGAAGATACGGTCACCTATCGCGAAAACCAGCTGGCTTCTCCCGCAGAAGTGGCCAGGGACGGCTATGATGCGCTGATGAAAGGAGAAAGCAAAATTATTTCCGGGGCCAAAACCAAAATGCATGTGTTCATGTCTGACCTGCTGGGCACCACCGGCGCAGCCGCCAATGCCCGCAAGCTTAACGAGATCAGTAATGAGGAAGAAGGCCGGACTGAAAGCACGCATACGCCTTCCAGGAAAGAGCGGGAAACTGTATGGGAACAAACCGGCAGCCGCGATGGCGATTACAGGTAAAACAGGGATAGTAACATATAGTACAGGGGCGGGCGCATGGGCGCCCGCCTGTTTTATGGCGCCGGCAACCTGATCTGAATACGGCACAGATTATGCTTTTCCCTTATTACACCAAAACAAAATACATGAAGCAGTTTAATTATGGCATAATGGTACTATTGGCTGTAACACTCAGCAGCTGTGAAGTAATAGGGGGCATATTTAAGGCCGGTGTGTGGACCGGCGTATTAATAGTAGCAATTATCATCGGGCTGATTATCTTTTTTGTTAGCCGGGGAAGGAAGTAGGGGAAAGATGTGAACACCCCGGGTAGGAAATTTTTCCGTTTGTGATTAACCAGGCCTTGCTAAAATGAAAATTCTGCTTGTGCGCAACAGGAGCAGGAAAGATAAATTATGATTTTAATTAATATTTATGCTAAATTTGTTTGTTAGCGACAATAACACACGGCTATCCGCCTGGATAACGTGATACCTGTGCAATTGCCGGAATTTAATGCCTATACAATATGAAAAAAATACTGCTGCTGTTAATGTTAACCATTACGTTTGCAACAAGCCGTTCCTATGCCACTACCTGGGATGAGCCCTGGGCTGATAAGGTAATTAAAGACGCCACCTCATTTGTGCTGGCTAAAGTGGTAGCCACTGACGAGCAAAGAGGTATTACCCTGCAGGTCATTAAAACATTGGGCGGCCAACCGCTTAAAGATAACCTTACCATTACCGGTTTTTACCTTTTGCATCTTTGCAGCACTTCTGCAGGGCATGGGCCGGAGTTTTATACCACGCCAACAGACAGCTGCTACTTTTTCATTCAGCAAAATAAGGCAGGTAATTACTGTATAGCCACGCCTACTACCGGGTACGACTATGCGGAGAATGGAAATGTGCGCGCCACCTTCCGGCACTCTTATCACCAGGCGCTGGCGCCGGTAGCTGTTTATGAAAAAACCATGACGGCCATCTTCAATAACTATCACGGTGCACCTTATGACCAGGCATACATCAGCAGCTTTGTAAAGGAGCAGCTCAGCAAAAAGCCTGCAGGCTTTGGGGAAGATGAGATCCATACTTTTTTTCTGCAGCATGTGGCACTGGAATGCGTGCATCACCTGAAGCTGAACACCGGGGAAAGTTTAATACTGCCCTTCCTGGAGGATAGTAAAAATTTTCACAACCAGGTATCTGCCGCAAGGGCCATGGCCGCTTTTAATACTGCCGGCAGCAAGGAAGCGCTGCTGAAAGTAATAGGCGATACTACCCGTCGGGGATTTGTGCAGGTAATGTGCGTATGGTCATTGGGTGAAATGAATGCTCAAAGCATAAAGCCACAGTTGGAAGCGCTGGTAAAGCATGCGAATGAAGAGGAGGATGATTTTGGCGGGAACATTATGGACCCCAGGATTTGTACAGATGTACCCAGTGTAAAAGAGGCGCTGGAAAGTTTGATTGCGAAGTTGGGATAGGAGTGGGTGATGGCGGAGGTCTAGTTTGTGGCTAAACGAAATGTGTCGTTTGGCATGGGAAAATTTTTTATTCAAAGCTTTCTTTTTGGAAAAAAGTTATTCATATTTGTATCTGAATGTTAAGAGAAGGTATTTAAGTTGTACCCTATACCGCGTTTCTATGATGAAAAGATAAATCACAACATAAGAGTACAGGTTGACCCATGACCCTACGGTAGATTTCAACCTTTGAATTTTTATTGTGCTTACAATCTGCAGTATGCGGCAAACGCGTATACCGTTGATTGATACGCTGCTCGCGGAGTTTAGTTCGTATACGTACTTACCACATTTCGTGGTACAGGCTGTTTATTATTATATCCGTGCCCTGTACATGCGCAGCATGCTTCTATTGTATAACCGGGCGGGTACATGGTACAGATACGTTTAAACCGGGATGATTTTTAAAAGATAGATCTGAATAATAAGTGATAAAATAACAGATAGCCAATGAGTGCACATACCCTATACCAGATCAGTAAACATAAGGTTACCGCCCTTTTGACTGCCGTTTTATTGGCTGCAGGAAGCACCGGCTTTGCACAGGAACAAGCTGTGGCGCTGGAAAAATATGCGCCGCCTTCGCCTAATGCGGCAGAATTGGGTAAGTATGCTACCTATCCTGTAGGAACAGTTACCGGTACTCCTGAAATAAGTTATAACCTGTTTACAATACAATCCGGAGAGCTTAGCTTACCGGTTACCCTTTCATACCACGCCTCCGGCATTAAGGTAAACCAGATGGCCAGCTGGGTAGGGTTGGGATGGGCTTTAAATGCAGGTGGGGTAATCTCAAGAACTATCTTCGGCAAGAAAGATGAAGGCGGCAATGGTTTTATGAGTGCCGGGTACCATCCTCCAAGAGGGACTGATTTATCAAATGATATGTCATACGATGCGCTGAACAGGTATTACCTGGATGATGACCTTGAACCGGACCTGTTTGTGTATACAGCAGGAAGTAAGAATGGTAAGTTTATTTATACCAGGGAGAAGAAGTTTATGACAATACCTTATGCTCCTATTAAGATCAGCTTCGCGGAAAAGCCGAATACAATAGATGATATAACTTTTGAGATTGTGGATGATGACGGCACCATTTACCAGTTTAAGGACCTGGAAACTACTATGCCTCAAACAGCGCATCCGCTCAATGATGTGCATACTGCTTCCTGGTATTTAACATACATGATATCTGCATCCCGCAGGGACACTATTTCCTTTACTTATACTATAAACGGGATCGACAGCTATGTAAATGGTTATTCCTATACTGTTGGGCAGGGATTGGGCGGCGGATGCTCATCAAACACTATACAGTCCAGCTCCAGCGCTTCCCGTACAGGTGAGTTGCAGCTGAATGAAATTACTTTTAAAGAAGGCAAGCTGGTTTTTGAGAGAAATGATCCTTTGACCCTCCGCAAAGACGGCGGTGGTTACAAACTGGAGCATATTACGGAATACAGCAAGAGGTCAGACGGTAGTTACGAATTTGTGAAGCAGGTAAATTTTCTTCAAAGCTATTTCCAAACAGATCCTTTTTATGATAGCCGCGACTATTACCGGCTGAAGCTGGACGGCTTAAATTATACCGACGAAGCCGGCAATATTGAGAAGAAGTACAAATTTGAGTACAACAGCACGCCGTTACCGCCCTATAATTCTACCAGCCAGGATTACTTTGGGTTTTATAATGCTAAGAGTAATACAACCCTTATACCACATACACACCTTGAAAGAGGCGAGCTAGGGGCATCCTTTGGCGCATATGGAGCAAATGCCGGTACCTGTGCTGTGGAAATGGATTTTGGCGATGCGGACCGTGAGCCGGATGCGGATGCCATGAAGGCTGCCATGCTCGAAAAGGTAACATATCCTACCGGAGGCTATAGTGTATTCGATTTCGAGCCGCATCACTATCGGCTAAAGGGTTATCCTGTAGACATAAAGCATACAGCCAGTGTGCCAAGAGTAATAGGTGTTAATTTAGACACAAAACAGGAAGCTACTACAACCTTTAGCAATGCGGTAGTAGCCAATGCAAAGATGATCATCCATTTTTCACCTACAGTTATGAGCGGTCATTTGATCCCTGAAACGCAACAGGTAATCCTGAAAGACGTAACTGCCGGCGAGAATGTAAAAACCTGGACGCATAACGACAATTACTCAGTAGCACTGGATGTAAATGAAGAATTTACAATGCAGGCAACGCATACTTATGAGCTGGATATAATTGTTTACGGAGAGCCGGATGTTTATGTAGATGCAAGGGTGGAGTGGACGGAGCACACCCTCCAGGATATTGAGAAGATCGGAGGAGGATTGAGGATAAAAAGTATTAAAAACTATGGTTACGACAACAAGCTGCTGAATCAGGAATGGTATACCTATGGCGAAAATGAGGAGGGGTTGGGAGAGCCTATATTTGACTATGATTATTTTGCTAAAAGTTATGTGGATGCCATGTCAGAGCATACAGAATATGATCCTGGTGCTGTTGCCTGCCAGGTTGAACGTGCCTATTATCGTACCTACCAGGGTGTTGCAGATAATACTACTATAACCTATAACGGCTCTCCTGTTCTATATTGGCTGGTAACCAAGTATAATGGTACGCCGGATAATAACATCGGCAAAACTGAATATTACTACAACATTAACAAGGGCGCCAACTTTGTTCCCCATACGTTCAGATCGCTGGGTAATTACGGCTCGCTGGATAATGCCTGGTACCAGGGAGATTTAAGGCAGGAAATTACCTATAAAAATTCTGGTGGTGGCTATACGCCGGTTATGGAAAAAAATTATACTTACCAGCGCTTTGATTTCCAGAAGGAGTATGCCGTGGTTTTACGCAAATTCTGTGAAACATCAGGGTCGGGCCCAACTGGTTGTACGGTAGGGTATATTGACGGCAGACAGTATTTTGCCTATTACGAATACTCAATTGCTACGGGTATTAATAAAATGGTTTCGGAAGAAACCAGGGTATATGACCAGGCTAACACCGCAAATAGCATTTTAACCAGGAAAGAATACACATATGACAATACATCTCACTACTATCCCGTAGAAATTATCAGTGCAGATAGCAAGGGTAAAATCATACGGCAGCTTATGAAATACCCCGCAGATGTTGCAGGGAGTGACCCCGTTCTAAACCGGATGCTGGCCAATAATATGATCAGCAAACCAGTGGAGAGCTACCGTTATTGGGATGCCGGCAACAGCAATAAGCTGGTATTCTCAGAAAAGAATATGCTCCAAAGCTGGAATAATAATGATAACCTGGTACGGCCCTTTAAAAAGGAAGTGTCTTACGGAAATACAGCATCTCCCATCACATTGGAATATCATGCCTATGACGACCGCGGCAATGTAACGGAACAATCCAAAGCCAATGATGTAAATGAAGTATACCTATGGGGCTATAATAACCAGTACCCGGTTGCAAAAATAGTCGGAACCACCTATACCGCTGCTGCGGCGCTGGTAGATCCGGAGGTGTTGCAGCACCCCGGAAGCGATCAGCAGCTGAAAGCTGAGCTGGATAACCTCAGAACGGCACTGGCCGGCCAGGCGCTTGTAATTACCTATACCTATAAGCCATTAGTAGGCGTGACCAGTGAAACAGATCCTACCGGCAAAACTACCTATTACGAGTATGACTCGTTCGGGCGCCTGAAGCTGATACGTGACAAGGACCAGCACATCATTAAAACATTCGATTATCACTATATCGAGCTGTAAGCAATTAGGTTCCGATATATAATTATAAAGCTACTTGTATGCAAAAAGTTATACAGTTTATATCCCTGCTATTGTTTGTATGCATAAATATTGCAAACGGGCAGGTAACTATGTCCGGACCCACAAAAGTACGAGGCGGAGCAACGGTTACTTACTATGCAATGTCCAGCTGCTGGCAGTCTTCCACTGGTTTTTGCTGGGGAATAAAATCCGGTGCCGGAACTCTTAACAATAGTTGTGGGTCTATAGTTGTAGGCCCGGGTAACCCGCCGCCTACTAATTGTAACTGTTATAATAACATGTCTATTACCTTTAACAGTTATTCAACTATTGTGCAAACAACAGTGATAGTGGAGGAAAAGTGCGGCAACTTTGCTTCCACTAATGTTACCATTGTTCCACCGTTAGCAGATAATATAACAATCAGCCCGGCATCCCAAACCATTAACTGCGGTACTACCGGCGCAACGCTTACTGCCAGCACACCTTCCGGTGGAGATAATACTTACACCTACCAGTGGCAAAGCTCATCTAACGGCAGCACCTGGAATAATATCAGCGGCGCCACTGGCAATACTTATACGCCCTCAGGCCTGAGTGCCACTACATATTTCAGGGTAGCGGTTACCTCTTTCGATTATACGGTAACCAGCAGCACTGCCACGGTTGTAATAACCACACCAACAATAACAGCCGGCACTATCTCCAATACTGCACAGGCAATTAATTACAATACTACTCCTGCGAGCATCGTTTGCTCTGTGGCCGCTGGCGGCTGTAGTTATTTGCCATATACTTACCAGTGGCAAAGCTCATCAAATGGTACTACCTGGAATAATATCAATGGCGCCACCTCCCAAAATTACCAGCCGGGCAGTCTTACGGCCACAACGCATTACCGCAGGGCTGCTACCAATAATGGGGTTACTGTTTATTCAACCAATACAGCTACTGTAACGGTATATCCGCAGCTGACCACCAGCATAAGCCCTACGGCAAAAAGTATTAACTATAATACCAGCCCGGGAGCAATAACCGCTGCACGTAGTGGTGGTAACGGGGCTTATACCTATCAATGGCAAAGCTCTCCTAATAATAGTACCTGGAGCAATATCAACGGCGCCACAGCGCAAACCTATACCCCCGGTAACCTGGTTGCTTCCGTGTATTACCGCGTTATCACAACCAGCAATGGCGTATCTGTTACCAGTAATGTATCAACTGTAACGGTATATCCGCAGCTGACCACCAGCATAAGCCCTACGGCAAAAAGTATTAACTATAATACCAGCCCGGGAGCAATAACCGCTGCACGTAGTGGTGGTAACGGGGCTTATACCTATCAATGGCAAAGCTC
>NZ_DASTRI010000037.1:0-9132 GCF_035761305.1 Chitinophaga sp.
AAGCCGGTAGGAAAAGTAATGGACAGCGACATGAACAAGGCGGCAATGTGCGGTGTAATGGTTACAAAAGGCAAATGCACCATTTGTTTATGCAGCACAAAGTTATACATAATAAAATAGAGGAAAATATCCAGCGCGGTATTCCCTCCGCCGCAAGCCAGGTAGCGAAAGGTTTGTAACGGCATTAGCCTGGCGAACGGACGGTAAAAGAAATCGATAAACTGCAGTAGAAAATTCCTCATCTCATCATATTATAACTAAGTACAAAGTTAGACCATTTTATCTATCACCCAACCGCAGTCTGTTATCTTAGCGTTTTTCTTTTCTTCCAGCTGCCGTTGGCGATAGCAGCAGGTAACGGCGCCTGTGCGGCCCGGTTCTCCTGCCATAGCTGCGCCGCCAGGATGGCTGCAGCGCGTTTGGCTGCATCATCTTGCCGGCGCAGCACCTCCGGGGCAAAATACTTGCCAATAAAATGTGTATCGAACCGGCCATTGATGAATGCGGGCTGCTGCAGCGCCCAGTGGCCAAAGGAAAGCGTAGTATGAATACCTTTTACCTGGTATTCCTCAATAGCGCGGAGCAGCCGCAGCCGGGCCTCTTCACGGTCGGCGCCCCAGGCAACCAGCTTGGCGATCATGGGATCATAATAAATAGGAATATCCATGCCCGGCTCATAACCGTCATCCACCCGCACGCCGTAGCCCTGCGGGCGTATGTAGGTGGTAAGGGTGCCGGTATCGGGTAAAAAGTTATTGGTGGGGTCTTCGGCGCAAACGCGCAGCTCTATGGCATGCCCGTTTATCTGCAGGCTATCCTGCGTAAAGGAAAGGCTTTCGCCCCTGGCTATACGTATTTGCTCTTTCACCAGGTCCAGGCCCGTGATCATTTCTGTTACGGGATGCTCTACCTGCAGGCGGGTGTTCATTTCCAGGAAATAAAAATCCAGGTTTTCATCTACCAGGAACTCCACGGTGCCAGCGCCGTAGTACTGGCAGGCGTGGGCTACATCCAGCGCACATTTGCCCATGGCCGCGCGTATGGCAGGGGTAAGGCAGGAGGAGGGCGCTTCTTCTATCAGCTTCTGGTGGCGGCGCTGTATGCTGCATTCCCGTTCAAACAGGTACACATAATTGCCCTGCTGGTCGCCCAGCACCTGTATTTCAATATGGCGGGGCGCGCCTACATATTTTTCAATAAATACCGCATCATCTCCAAAAGCATTCAGCGCTTCGCTTTTAGCCAGCCGTATTTGTTCGGCCAGCTCATGCTCGCCGTTTACTACCCGCATTCCCTTGCCGCCCCCGCCGGCAGAGGCTTTGATAAGAATGGGGAACCCCGTTTTTTTCACTACTTCCTGTGCTTCTTCCAGGCTGCGTAGCGGGGTTTCGGTGCCAGGCACCATGGGCACCCCAAACTTTTGCGCCGCCTGTTTGGCCGCCAGCTTGCTGCCCATTATTTCAATGGCATGGGCGCTGGGGCCTATAAAAGTAAGGCCGGCGCCGGCCACTGCCTGCGCAAAACCGGCGTTCTCGCTCAGGAAACCGTACCCCGGGTGTATGGCGTCTGCACCGGTTTGTTTGGCGGCAGCAATAATTTTATCTCCTGATAAATAAGACTGGTTAGAAGGCGCAGGGCCAATGCACACCGCTTCATCTGCATACTGTACAAACGGCATGGTACGGTCTGCCGTGGAATATACCGCCACTGTTTGTATGCCCATTTCCCTTGCAGAGCGCATTACCCGCAAGGCAATTTCTCCCCTGTTAGCAACCAGTATTTTTTGCATCCGTTATAATTGTTAGGGAACGAAGATAATATTTATTAGGTATTAGCCTTAACTGTTGGCAAGTTGGGAAAACCGCGGCTGCCAGCTAACAGCTAATTATTATCTTTGCCGCTCATATGCCTGCATTACATCAAACACTTACCCTTGTTAAAAAAGACCTGGTGCTGGAGCTGCGCCAGAAATATGCATTCTATGGCATATTGCTGTATATTATTTCCACCGTGTTTGTGATTAATATGATGATGGGCAAGCCGGAAGAGCAGATATGGAATGCCCTGTTCTGGGTGGTGCAGCTGTTTGTATCGGTAAACGCCATTGCCAAAAGCTTTATGCAGGAAAGCCGGGGGCGGCTGCTGTATTTTTACTCGGTAGTGCACCCCCGCTGTTTTATTGCCGCCAAACTGTTGTATAACATATTGTTAATGGCCATCATGAGCATTATTGCGCTCGTAAGCTGCATTGTGTTCCTGGGCAACCCCATAATTAAGGTGGGATATTTTATTGGCGTGGTAATGTTAGGCGGCATTAGCCTGTCGCTGCTGTTTACCATGCTGGCTGCCATTGCGGCCCAGGCTAACCAGAACGCCGCGCTCATGGCCATTATGGGCTTTCCTATTATGATGCCCCTGCTGATGATGCTGTCCAGCATCTCCCGCTCTGCCTTTGTGCCGGTGTACCAGCCGGGATTGCTCAACATGTTCCTGCTGCTGGCAGGTATGGATGCGCTGATCATAGGCCTGGCCATGATCCTGTTCCCTTTTTTATGGAAAGATTAAAGAAAGCAGCAGCCGCTCTCCACTGATAAAGGGGTATTAACAACGCTCCCGATTTTGTGGTTAGTGATAAAACCTGTAGGTTTGCCCCCAATATAGTTGACAAAAAAATGGCAAAACATTGGTGGAAGGCGCTGGCAGTAATACTGCTGCTGTATACGATCATAGCCGGGTTCCTGGTAAAGGTGCCGGTCATAGAAAATAACCAGCAATCCACGCGCAACCTCTTCTTTCACGTACCCATGTGGGTATGCATGTACACTTTATTCACTATCTCTGTTGTTAACTCGCTTCTTTACCTTACCAAATACGATCTGAAAAAAGACATCCGGGCCAGCTGTGCCGCCAATGTAGGCGTACTGTTTGGGCTGATGGGGTTTGTAACCGGCTCCCTGTGGGCTACCTATACCTGGGGCAGCACTATTACCAATGATCCCAAGCAGATTGCCACAGCCGTAGCCCTGCTTATTTACCTGGCTTACCTGGTGCTGCGCATGTCTTTTACCGATATTGACAAACGTGCGCGGGTATCTGCCATCTATAACATATTTGCCTTTGCGTTGTTAATACCTTTAACATATATTATTCCCCGCATGGTAGACTCCCTGCATCCTGGCAGCGCCACCAGCCCGGGCTTTAAATCAAAGGACACAGACGGTACATTAATGATGGTATTTTACCCTGCCTTTACCGGCTGGACCCTTCTGAGTATATGGATTTACACTTTATTGGCGCGTTATAAAAGACTAGAGCTAAAAAATATTTTTAAATGATCAACAGAAGAACGTCTTACTTTCTCTTTACCCTGGTCTTACTGTTTACTTCCATGCTGGCCAAGGCGCAGCAGCAAAATACCGAAACCGGCCCTGTGAATGAAATGCTGCGCAGCAATGGCAAAATTTATGTGGTGGTAGCGGTACTGGTCATTATTTTTATCGGCATCATTTTGTACCTCATCCGGCTGGATCGAAAGATTACGAAGCTGGAACACCAACAACAGTCTAAATCATAACCAAAACAATACTTCCAAAACAATTTCTTATGTCGCAAGTTCAGCAGTATAACTTCTTTGAAAGCGTAGAACGGAGCTTCGATAAGGCCGCGCAATTCACCAAATGGGAAAAAGGTATTCTGGAGCAGATCAAGGCCTGCAATGCAGTGTACCGTATTAAATTCCCGGTAAGGGTAGGAGATACCATTGAGGTAATTGAGGCTTACCGTGTACAACACTCCCACCACAAGCTACCCTGTAAAGGCGGTATTCGTTTCAGCGATGAGGTGAACCAGGATGAGGTAATGGCCCTGGCTGCGCTCATGACCTATAAATGCGCCATTGTAAACGTACCTTTTGGCGGCGCAAAAGGGGGTATTAAGATCAACCCACGCAATTACAGCCCTTTTCAGCTGGAGAATATTACCCGCCGCTACACCGCGGAGCTGGTAAAAAAGAACTTCATAGGCCCCGGCGTGGATGTGCCCGCGCCCGACTACGGCACCGGCGAACGTGAAATGAGCTGGATATTAGATACCTACATGAGCCTGCGCCCCGGCGAGATTGACGGCTACGGCTGCGTAACCGGCAAACCGGTATCACAGGGCGGGGTGCGCGGCCGCAAGGAAGCTACCGGCATGGGCGTATTTTATGGCCTGCAGGAACTGTGTAATATAAAGGAGGATATGCAGAGGCTGGGACTGGAGCCGGGGCTCGAAGGGAAAAGAGTGATTGTACAGGGTATGGGTAATGTAGGTTACCACGCTGCCAAGTATTTCCATGAGGCAGGCGCTGTTATAGTATGCCTGATAGAATGGGATGGCGCAATCTATAATGCAAAAGGGATGGACCCCGACGCCGTGCTGAAGCACCGCAATGAAACCGGTTCTATTGTTGGCTTTCCCGGTGCAACCAACCTGAAAAAAAACACCGACGGCCTGGAAATGGATTGTGACATCCTGATACCGGCGGCGTTGGAAAATGTGATCCATAAAGACAATGCACCCAATATCAAAGCCAAAATAATCGGTGAAGCAGCTAACGGCCCGTTAACACCCGATGCCGATGCCATCCTGAACAAAAAAGGCGTAATTGTAGTGCCGGATATGTTCCTGAACGCCGGCGGGGTAACCGTTTCTTATTTTGAATGGTTAAAGAACCTGAGCCATGTACGCTATGGCCGTTTGGGCAAACGCTTTGATGAGAATATGAACATTCACATCCTGAACACGATAGAGGACCTCACGGGGAAAAAAGTATCTGACAAGGAAAGGAAGTTCATTGCCCATGGCGCCGATGAGATAGACCTGGTATATTCCGGCCTCGAAGAAACCATGCACGCCGCTTTGCATGAAGTGCGCGAAATTATGGTTACCAACAGCAAAATACATGATATGCGCACGGCCGCTTATGTTTGCGCCATTGACAAAGTAGGCGCCGCATACGAGCAGCTGGGCATATTCCCATGATGGAACATCATGGGGAATTACGAATTGTTCAATTACGAATTACAAATTGGGCATTGTGTGCTTAGTGGCAGGGGTACTTGTAAATGTAACAGGTATCCGGATTGGAGTGGTAGCGTGACTAAAAAGTAATTGCTTAAATAAAAAAGCCTCCATCATTGCTAAAAAATGATGGAGGCTTTTTGTTATTTACAGTATTCACAAGAACATTTAAACTGCGTTACGCTAATGCCCTGTAACCACTGGTATTTTTAATTCATCATTATTTTCAGCTGCTTGCTCCGCAAAGCGGAACCGGCAACCTTTGTCTTGCGGAGTCGTAATTCCTGATCACAAATACTTTTTCTTCCGCTGCATTTTATCTGTAATTAATAATTCGTAGTTATCTGCGTTAACAGTCACAAATTCCTTTCTTCTGCTGCATTCAATTCGTAATTATTCGTATTCATAAAAATTTTCAATGGCGCTCATGCACCGCTTGTGCGGGGTAGTAATTGAACAATTCGTAATTACCTGTTGTACGCCGGCAGCGCCTCTAAAAACGCCCATTTCCCCTGGTCCGGCTGGTTTACCCCGCAATAAGTATGCACGCCATTGGTAATTACCAGGTACACTGCCTGCAGCACCATGTGGTACCGCGCAATCTGCTCCACGGTCAGCAGGCTTAATGGCACATTCATTTCCTTGCACTCCACAATCATCCAGGGTTGCATGGCACGGTTATACACTACAATATCGCAGCGTTTTTTCAGCTCACCCAGGTATATTTCCTTTTCAATGCCAATGAGCGCACGGGGATATTGTAAACTTTTCACCAGGTAGTTCAGGAAATTCTGTCTTACCCACTCTTCCGGTGTAAGCACAACATATTTTTTACGGTACGCATCAAAAATCAGCTCTTTGCCGCCTTCACGTACCAGCTTAAAATCAGGCGCAGGAAACTCAATGGCGATCATACTGTAAAACTAATATAAAAATGCCGCCGGAAACCCCGAACAGCCGCGGCGATTGAAAAACCGGCAAATCCGGGGGAAAAGGCGTATATTTGCGTGTCAAAAGGCTATGAAAACAAAAGAAGACATTGTAGCTAATTGGCTTCCCCGTTATACCGGGGAAAAACTGGAGAATTTTGGCTCCCACATCCTCCTCACTAACTTTAGCAACTACCTCGCACTTTTTGCAGAATGGAATGACGCCACTGTTGTTGGCCAGGGCCGCCCTATGCAATGTGTAACCGCTAACGACATTACCATCATCAACTTTGGTATGGGCAGTCCCAGCGCCGCCACTATTATGGACCTGCTAAGCGCCATTCACCCCAAGGCGGTGTTATTCCTGGGCAAATGTGGCGGGTTAAAGAAAAAGAACAGTATCGGCGACCTCATTCTGCCCATTGCAGCTATTCGCGGAGAAGGTACCTCCGACGACTATTTCCCGCCCGAAGTACCCGCCCTGCCGGCGTTTGCGCTGCAAAAAGCCATTTCTACCAGTATACGCGAATATGGCTGCGATTACTGGACCGGTACCTGCTACAGCACTAACCGCCGGGTTTGGGAACACGATCTTGAATTTAAAGATTACCTGAAACGCATCCGCGCCATGGCGGTGGATATGGAAACCGCCACCATTTTTTCCGTAGGGTTTTACAATAAAATACCTACCGGCGCCCTGCTGCTGGTGAGTGATCAGCCTATGGTGCCGGAAGGCGTAAAAACAGAGGAAAGTGATAAAAAAGTAACCACCGACTACGTGGAGCGCCACCTGAAAATCGGCATCGACTCATTAAAGAACCTCATTAACAGCCACCAAACGGTAAAGCACCTACGATTTTAAGCCGTAACCGGTTACAGTGCATAGCAGGAATCGTAAATCTAAAATCGTATATTACTGCATGCTGGTGTCTATTCAAAACCTCACCGTTACTTTTGCAGTAGAGCAGGAAGCCGTAAAGGCCGTTAATAATATCTCCCTGGATATTCCTGAAGGCAGTATGCTGGGCATTGTGGGCGAATCCGGCTCCGGCAAATCGGTAACCGCGTTATCCCTTATGCGCCTGGTGCAGGCGCCGGGTAAAATAACGGCCGGCAGCATTTTATATCAGGCGCCCGGGTCGGCCGCGGTTGACCTCTTACAGCTATCTCCCGAAGCAATGCGCACCCGGCGCGGCAATGAAATAGCCATGATCTTCCAGGAGCCCATGACCTCCCTGAACCCCCTGCATACCTGCGGACACCAGGTTGCCGAAACCATTCGCCTGCATAAAGGCATATCCCGTTCAGCAGCACAGCAGCAAACCATTGCGTTATTTCAACAGGTAAAGCTGCCCAACCCCGAACAGCTGCTGCACCGTTACCCGCATGAGCTGTCGGGCGGGCAAAAACAGCGGGTAATGATCGCCATGGCCATCAGCTGCCAGCCCCGGTTGCTGATAGCAGATGAACCTACTACCGCGCTGGATGTTACCGTGCAAAAAGCCATCCTGGAGCTGCTCAAAGAGCTGCAGCAGCAAACAGGTATGAGCATTGTATTTATTACACACGACCTGGGGGTAATTGCTGAAATAGCCAGCCAGGTGGTGGTCATGTACAAGGGCAATATTGTAGAACAGGGCCCGGTACAGGACCTGTTCCGTAATCCGCAGCACCCTTACACGCGGGGCCTGCTGGCCTGCCGCCCGCCCCTGGATAAACAGCTGTACCGCCTGCCTGTTACTGCCGATTTTATGGAAGTAGACGCAGCAGGGCACATCCACGAAAAGCCCTATGCCGTAAAGGAGCTGGTAAGCAACCTGGAAATACCCGTTGCCGAACTGGTGATACGTGAGCAGCAGCTGCAGCAAAGCCCGCCTTTGCTGGAGGTGCGGGACCTGCATACCTGGTTTCCGGCACAACGCAGCCTGCTGGGAAAGGTAAAAGGTTGGGTAAAGGCGGTAGATGGTGTAAGCTTTACCGTGCAGCAGGGGGCCACCCTTGGGCTGGTGGGCGAGTCGGGCTGCGGCAAAACCACCCTGGGCAGAACGTTGCTGCGCCTCATAACGCCCAGCAGCGGCAGCATTATATACAAAGGCAGGGAGCTGAGCACCTTGCCGGCCGCAGATATGCGCGACCTGCGTAAAGATATGCAGATCATTTTCCAGGATCCATACTCCTCCCTGAACCCGCGGCAAACCATTGGCCAGGCCATTATGGAGCCTATGCTGGTACATGGTTTGTACGGCCAGGAGCAGGGCCGTAAGCAAAAAGTGCTGGAGCTGCTGGAAAAGGTGAACCTGCACCCTGAACATTTTTACCGGTACCCCCATGAGTTTTCCGGCGGACAGCGGCAGCGGGTGGTCATAGCCCGGGCATTGGCCCTGCACCCCTCTTTTATTATCTGCGATGAATCGGTAGCTGCCCTGGATGTGAGCATACAGGCACAGGTGCTGAATTTACTGATACAGCTGCGGCAGGAATATGGGTTCACCTACATTTTTATTTCGCACGACCTTTCCGTGGTACGGTTTATGAGCGATCGCATGATAGTAATGAACAAAGGCAAAATTGTGGAAAGCGGGCCGGCGGCCCAGGTATATGACCGGCCGCAAAGCCCATACACGCAGCAGCTGATAGCCGCCATTCCTAAAAACAGGTATGCATAAAGTATTGATTAACAATTTTAGGAATGTTTTTTTGGTATACTTGACACTTATTAATACCTTTGCAACCTTTAAATTCATTCATACCGTAATATGAAATTATCGCAATTCAAGTTCGATCTTCCTTTAAATCTGATCGCACAGCACCCTTCCAAAACCAGAGATGAGTCCCGTTTAATGGTAGTTAACCGTGCAACCGGGAAAATTGAGCATAAGGTTTTTAAAGATATTATCGGCTATTTCAACGACAAGGATGTAATGATGGTAAACAATACCAAAGTGTTCCCTGCACGTTTGTATGGCCGTAAGGAAAAAACCGGTGCTAAAATAGAAGTGTTCCTGCTGCGTGAGCTGAACAAACCGAACCGCTTATGGGACGTGATCGTTGATCCCGCCCGTAAGATCCGTGTCGGTAACAAATTATATTTCGGCGAAAACGACGAGCTGGTAGCAGAAGTGATCGACAATACCACCAGCCG
>NZ_DASTRI010000038.1:0-14444 GCF_035761305.1 Chitinophaga sp.
CATGGCGCTGCGGGTAAGCTGCACAATAATGGCCAGGGGGCGTATGCCCAGGGTAAGGGCCGGCAGCACCAGGTTGCGCAGGTTCAGCACCCGGCCCGCAAAAGGGTCCATATCAAACAGGCTGCCGGTCATATGCAGGCCGGTGTAGCGGCTCAGCACAAAGCCAAACAGGTAGGCCAGCACAATGCCGGCAAAAAATGAGGGCACGGAAATACCCAGCACACTGCCGAAAATAGCGCCGGTGTCCATCCAGGTGTTTTGCTTTACGGCCGAAAGCACGCCCAGCGCAATGCCGGCTACTGTGGCAAACAGCATGGCGGCCAGCGCCAGCAGCAGGGTACCGGGCAATGCTTCAATGAGTATTTCCCACACATCTTTTTTACCCTGGTATGAGCGGCGCAGGTAAGGTGTTTTCAGCACCAGTATGCTGGAGCCGGATATATGCATTAACGTTATATAGTGCAGCTTTTCACGCGCTTCTTTTTCGTTATGTATGCTTACGGGCAGCAGGTCGTTCAGGTACAGCAGGAACTGCATGGGGATAGGCTTATCCAGGTGCAGCTCCCTGCGTACATTTTCCAGCGAAGCCACATCCGCCCGCTGCCCCAGCGTAAGGCGGGCAGGATCTGCCGGCAGCACGTTAAACAGCACAAACACCAGTATCACAACGCCTAACAGCACCAGCAGCCCGTACGATATTTTTTTCAGGAGGTAGCGCATACCTGCTACGGAATATCATTATAATGCCATTTGCCTTTAACAGTGCCCTGCTGCAGCAGTATGAGGCAGGGATTGCTGCGGCCCGCCGTTTTAATGGCCGTGCCATCCATCTGCACAAAGGGGAAGGTAAGGCCGTGGGCTTTTTCAAAAGCAGCCACCGCTTCCTTACCGGAGGCGGTTACACCATAAATATATGCTTCGCCGGCTGCCACCTTTTTTTGCAGCGCCTGCATTTTAGCATCCCATCCTTTGCCGGCAGTGGCCGTGTTCAGCACCAGGAACAGGTACACGGGTTTTGTTTCCGTTAAAATGGCCTGGGTTTGGTTGTTGCCGTCGAAATCAGTAAGTATAAAATCCTTTACTTCCGGCTCGGCATTGCCTTTTTTCACCAGCTTGTCTTTACGGTCAACGAATTTCCAGGTAGTGTCCTGCCAGGGATAATTATCCACGGTAAATTCCTTCCGCTCCCCGTTCTTTTCATAGATCATGGTGGTTTCATACACATCCGGCGTAGCGCCCGGCGGCACTTTCATTTTTTCCGGTATGTTGTTGCCTACCTTGTAGGCCAGGCAGTCAATAAACGGCAGGTGGTTTAACGTGTACCACTGTACGCCGAAAGACAGCACCAGTGCTACCGCCATTAAAATATTGGAAGCCATTTTGCCAAACAGCGGCCGTATGCGTTTGCGGTAGGCAAATATTACCAGTATCATCAGCAGCAGGGCTACATCTTTATAAAAGGTTTGGGAAGCTGTGAGCTTAATACAATCCCCAAAGCAGCCGCATTCTTTTACAGTGCCGCTGAACAGAGCATAACCGGTAAGGAAGGTGAAGAACAATATCAGCAGCAGCAGCAGCACGGAAAACAGGCGCATGCGGTAGCCCAGCAGCACAGCCACCCCGGCTATGATCTCGAACATGTTCATCACTACGGAAAACACAAGGGAATAGGGTGAGAGAAATGTAAGGTGCAGCACCTCAAAAAACTCATCCATCTTGTAGCTGAGGCCCAGCGGGTCATTGGCCTTTATAAGGCCCGAGAAGATAAAGAGTACGCCAACGAGTACCCGTAATAGGATCAGGATAAACTTCATATCTGCAATTATAAAACAGCGGTCAATTTAAATAAATAATAAGGAACGGCGAATAATTAATGATCAAAGGTATCAGGCATGGGAGGCCTCTTCTATTTTGATCAGCGCAAACAGCGCATAATTAATAATGTCCACAAAATTAGCGTCTATACCTTCGGAGATAAGGGTTTTACCATCGTTGCGCAATATCTGCTTAATGCGCAGCAGCTTGGTAAGAATAAGATCTACGAACGACTCCTGGCTCATATCGCGCCAGGCCTCTCCGTAATCGTGGTTTTTGGCCTCCATTACCTGCTGTACAAAACGGGCCTGCTCATCGTACAGGCGCGATACTTCTTTTACCGGCAAATCCTGGTACGGATTGCCATGCTGCCCCAACTGTATGAGCCCTATAATACCGTAGTTCACAATACCGCGAAATTCACCGTCTATCTCATCAGCCACCTTTTGGGTGCCCAGCTCCTGTATGTTACGGATGCGCTGTGCTTTTATAAACAGCTGGTCGGTAACGGAAATGAGCCTTAACACCCGCCAGGAGGTGCCATAGTCGCTGGCTTTTTTAAGGAATATATCTTTACACTTGCCGATGGCCTGCTGGTATTGCGCTAAGGTGTTGCTCATTGTTGCTATTAAAGGAAGATATTTTAATTTGCAGGGCAAAGTAATGAAAATGTGCGGATGTGCAAATATGCAGATGTGCAGATGAAAGACACAACACAGGCATCTGAACATTTGCATATCTGCACATCTGCACATCAAACATTGTTGCCATGAACTTACAGCCATATACCATCAACTGCCGCGGACAGCTGCTGGATCTTAGCACCCCAATGGTAATGGGCATAATAAATATTACCGACGACTCTTTTTATGCCGAAAGCCGCAGCCGGCACCTGCAGCATATTATAGACAAAGCCGGACAGCACCTGGCTGCGGGCGCACGCATACTGGACCTGGGCGCGCAAAGCACCCGGCCCGGCGCCGCCACTATTGGCGTAGAGGAAGAGCTGGACCGCCTGCTGCCCGCCATACACGGCATTATAAACCATTACCCTGAAGCTATTATTTCCGTAGATACCTATTATGCCGCCGTAGCGGAAAAAACAGTGCAGGCAGGCGCCGCCATTGTGAACGACATCAGCGCCGGTGAGCTGGACCGCGATATGCTGGCCACGGTAGCCCGCCTGCAGGTACCCTACATTGCCATGCACATGAAGGGCACGCCCGCCACTATGCAAAAAGACCCGCAGTATGAAGATGTTACCCGGGAAGTGCTCGACTATTTTATACAAAAAGTGGCGCAGTGCCGCGCAGCCGGCATTAATGATGTGATTATTGACCCCGGCTTCGGTTTTGGTAAAACCCTGGCCCATAATTACACCCTGCTGCGCAACCTGGCCGCCCTGCACCTGCTGGAATGCCCCCTGCTGGTAGGCGTGTCGCGCAAATCCATGATATACCGCCTGTTAAACACCACCGCCGATGCCGCCCTTAACGGCACCACGGTGATCCATACACTGGCTTTGCAGCACGGCGCACACCTGCTGCGGGTGCATGATGTTAGGGAAGCCGTGGAAACCGTGCGGGTACTACAGTATATGAATAACAATTTACAGGTTACAACAGCTTGATAATTACACCGCAATACCTATAAAATAAAATACACATACAACGATTTCCGGTGAAATCCTAAACTGTAAATCTGAAATTAAAACATATTTTTACAGGTATGGATATGTTTCAATTTTACGGATATAGATTTAACTGGCTCAACATTCTCGACCTCCTTATTGTTATTTTCCTGGTCATTCAACTGTACCGGCTGTTAAAAGGCAGCCTGGCTTTCAACATTTTTGTGGGGCTGCTGATGGTGTACCTGGCCTACTTCCTGGTGCAGGCGCTGGGAATGCCCATTCTCACCAATATTTTACAGAATTTCATCAATGTTGGGCTGATTGCCATTATTATCATATTCCAGCCGGAGATCCGCAAATTCCTGCTGGTATTGGGTAAAAAAACGCCCCTGAGCAAAGACAGCTTTTTTACCAAGCTGTTTATGCCGGACCGGTTTAAAAGCTACCGTGAGGAAGAAAATATTATCAATGAAGTGATTATAGCCGTTAGCCACATGGCTGCCCGCCATACCGGGGCGCTGATTGTAATTGCCACCACCCACCGCGTAAAATTCGATACGGCCAGCAGCGTTGGCATTGACGGCAATATCAGCGCCAAGCTCATAGAAAGCATTTTTGCCAAAAGCAGCCCGCTGCACGATGGCGCGCTGATTATTGTAGGCAATAAAATACTGGCTGCCAAGGTAATACTACCGGTATCTGACAACCCGGACCTGCCTACCCGTATTGGCCTGCGCCACCGCTCTGCCGTTGGTATTACAGAACACAGTGATAACCTGGCCATAGTAGTATCAGAGGAAAGAGCTACCATCTCTTATGCGCAGGATGGGTACCTGGTACAGGATGTATCGCTGGAAGAGCTGAAGGTGAAGCTGTACGAGATTTTGGTGGACGGGGAAAGCTGAGCTTTAATTAATAATGAAGAATGAATAATTAATTGACCGCCCCTGGGCGGATGATGTTGTTACTACCTCCGTGTTTACCGGCCGGGTAACGTTTAAGGGCTTCATAAAAAAGCGGCCGTTTTCAAACCAATTGAAAACGGCCGCTTTATATTAAGCTGCTAAAGATGATTATTTCTTTTTGGCAGTAGCAGGTGTAGCAGACTTTACGTCTACCAGCTGCACGTCAAATACCAGTACAGAGTTGCTGGGAATAGCCGGGGGACTGCCCTGCAGGCCATATGCCAGGGAAGACGGTATTACCAGCGTAGCCTTGGAACCTTTGCTCAGGGAACCAATGCCGGCATCCCATCCTTTGATCACAAAACCCTGTCCGATAGGGAATTTGATCGGCTCCAGCGGCATGCCGGGGCGTAAGGTGGAATCCTGGCTGGAGTCAAATACCTTACCGTTCAGCAGCTTACCGGTATAATGTACAAACACGGTATCGCCTGCTTTAGGCTTATCGCCGGTACCGGGCTCGCTAACAGCAATGTACACACCTTCTTCGTTCTTGGTGGCGTTCAGCTTATGCGCATCCAGGTAATCTTTTATTTCCTTTTCTTCTTTGGCGGTTTGTGCAGCTGCAGAGTATTTGTTCTCTACGGCAAACGTTACCTTCAGCTTGTCGCCTTTTTTACCAAACGGCGGACGCGGCTCAGGTAAAGAGTCCCAGGGAATAATAAAGGTAGCGCTGTCACCTTCATGCAACAGGGCCAATCCTTCCATCAGGTCGTATTTGTTCACTGATTTGGAGATCAGCACCGGCACAGGCGCACCCACCATCTTGCGGGACTCCGCCAGGATGGAATCGTTAAGACGCTGTGTAATGTTCATCAGCACCGTATCGCCCAGCTTCAGCTGTGCACCGCTGCCCGATTTATGTACGGTGTATTCTACACCACTGGGTGTTTTCTTGGGCCCACCGGCACCGCAGCTGGCCATGAACAAGCCTAATGCTGCTACAAGTAACTGATTGTTTTTTTTCATCTGTAGGTATTTGTCTTTATTTTTTTTGGTCTGACTTTAACGGTTGAAGTCCGTAAAATGTTGCGTCCTTAAACTTTTATATGATCCTGTAATAATTCTTCATTCTCTTCCATGGCCTTGATAAAGCGCTGTACGGTTTTTTCCAGCGTATCAGTGCTTCTGCCGCCGGCGGCGTTAAAGTGGCCGCCGCCTTCAAAATACCTGCGGGCAAATGTGTTCACATCAAAATCGCCCTTGGAGCGGAAAGACAGCTTTACTTCTTCCCGGCGGTCTATGATCAGCGCTGCCATTTTAATACCCTGTATGGATAGTAAAAAGTTCACCAGCCCTTCTGTATCTCCTGTTTGCAGGTCAAATCTTTTCAGATCGGCATAAGGGATGGCCATCATGGCGGTGTTGTATTCATAGAAGACCTCCATCCGGTGCAGCAGGCTGTGGCCAATGAAGCGCAGGCGGTTTTCCAGGAAGTTGTCGTAGATAGACTGATGGATGATTTCATGCTTCAGCCCTCTGTCTAACAGATCTGCTACCATGCGGTGTACCCTGGCGGAGGTAGAAGCGAACCGGAAAGAACCCGTGTCCGTCATGGTACCAGCGTAGATACATTGCGCAATTTCGTCGTTAATATACTGTTCTTCTCCCAATTTATAAAGCGTTTCATATACCAGCTGAGCAGTAGAGGAAGCTGCGGTATCGCTAACGCCATAATCAAAGGTAGGCTGCGGTTCAAGATGATGATCTATAAGTATTTTAGGGCATGTAAGCCGCTCCAGGTAGGGCGCCAGGTTTTTGGTGCGGTACAGTGCGTTGAAATCCAGGCAAAACAGCAGCTCCACCCCTTCCAGGGCGCTCATGGCTTTGTCCTGCATAGACTCAAAATCCACCACCAGGTCGGCACCGGGCATCCATTTCAGAAAATCCGGGAAGTTGGTGGGAGAAATAACGGTGATATTATGTCCTTTCTGGCGCAGGTAGTGGTACATGGCCAGTGAGGAGCCCATGGCATCCGCATCCGGTTTCTGGTGCATGGTAATCACCACTTTTTTAGGGGTTTCCAGCAAAGGCTTGATTTCCTCGATCGGCTTCATACCTAGAATAAGCGGATGATAAAATAATGTTATGCGTTCATTTCAAACGAAGTGCGAAGTTCTTTATTTGGTGCAGAATTTCAAAATTTTGTGCCGGATTTATCTGATAAACAAAATCTGGTTACCTTTGCGCTGCCGCCGAAAGGCGCTTTTTTTTGTCTAAACTTGGAATTACAATATAACTATGGGCAACAGAACATTTACAATGATTAAGCCGGACGCGGTAAGCAACGGGCATATCGGCGCCATCCTGGAAAAGATCAATGCAGCCGGTTTCCGCATTGCGGCGCTCAAAATGACCCGGTTATCAACCGAAAAAGCAGGTGAATTTTACGCGGTGCACAAAGAGCGTCCCTTTTACGGCGAGCTGGTTGAATTTATGAGCAGCGGCCACATTGTAGCTGCCATCCTCGAAAAGGAAAATGCCGTGGAAGATTTCCGCAAACTGATCGGCGCTACCAACCCTGCCAATGCCGAAGCAGGCACCATCCGCAAGCTGTATGCAGAATCCGTGGGCCGCAACGCCATTCACGGTTCTGACTCCGATGAAAACGCCGCTATTGAAGGCAGCTTTTTCTTCAGCGGATTGGAACAGTTCTAATAAAAACGTGTTTGTATAATAAAAGCGCCGTTACAGTTAATTGTAACGGCGTTTTTATTAGAATGTAAAATGTAAGATGTAAAACGCTAAATGTAAAAGTAAATGCAGTGCCTGCTTAAATTAATTGCCACATGCAAATAACCCGCGCCTGTTTGGTACAAGAAAGTACATTACCTGTTTAAATCAATGCTGCATTCAAAAGTAAAACCAGCGCCTGTCCGGTAGCAATTGTTGTACAAAAAATCACCGCCCCGACTTTTACATTTTACATTCCATCCTTCCATTACTCCGTTCTCAGGCTCTTCACCGGGTTGGCCAGCGCTGCCTTAATGGTCTGAAAACTCACAGTTCCCAGTATCAGCAGCAGCGCGCCAATGCTCACTCCTGCAAATATTTCCCACGACAACGGCGCATGGTATGCATAATGCTGCAGCCAGCCCGACATGCAATAATATCCCAAAGGAAGCGCTATAAGCAGGGCTATAATAACAAGCATTACAAAGTCTTTGGACAGCAGGCACCATACATTAAACACCGTGGCGCCCATTACCTTGCGCACGCCTATTTCCCGGGTGCGCTGCTCCGCTATAAATGCAGCCAGCGCATACAGTCCCAGGCAGCTGATGAAAATAGCCACTATGGTAAAAAAGGCGGCCAGCTGCCCCATGGTTTCCTCATTCCGGAACTTGGCCTGGAAATCATCATCTGCAAAAGCGTACTCAAAGGGCGTGGCAGTATGGTATTGTTTAAAAATACGCGCTATCTCCTGCATAGCTTTACCGGCGCTCATGGCAGGGTTAATGCGCAGGTTAATGAATTTTGCGCGGTGAAATACATCCAGGTAAAACACGGTTGGTTTTGCAGGGTCGTACATAGATTGCATGAGCATATCCTTTACCACGCCAATTACCCTGAACTGCCGGTCAAAAGCGCCTATCATTTCTCCCACTGGGTTTTTAAAACCCATGTACCTTACCGCGGCTTCGTTCAGCACAAAAGCGCCGGAGTCCGTGGCAAAATCCTTTAAAAAACCGCGGCCTTCCACTACCTGCCAGTTAACGGTATTGCCAAAATCGGGGGTAACAGCCATGGTCAGTATCTCATCGTGCAAATTGGGATCTTTGCCGCGCCAGGCAAAGCCCATATTAATAACACCGGCATTCATGGCCGAGCTTTGCGACTGCGACACGCTGGTTACCACACCGCTTTGCAGCAGCGCATCGCGGAAGGCGGGGTATTGCTGCCTGCTTTCTTCGGTGATCATCCGCATGGTTACCAGCCCGTGCCGGTTAAATCCAATAGGGCGGTCTTTGGCAAACAATACCTGCTTAAACACTATAATGGTGCAGATGATAAGCGTTACAGAAATGGCAAATTGCATTACCACCAGCGTTTTACGCGGCACGGCAGCAAAACGCCCCGCCTTGAAAGATCCCTTTAACACCTTTACCGGCTTTAATGCAGACAGGTACAGAGCCGGGTAGCTGCCGGCCACCAGGCCGGTGAGCAGCGTAAAACCCAGGCATAGCGCCCAGAATACAGGATTGTTCCATAAAATAGCAAGCTGCATACCTGCCAGGTTGTTGAACCAGGGCAGTATACAACCTGCCAGCAGCAGGGATAACAGGAAACAAACGAATGCCGTAAGCACGGACTCGGCCAGGAACTGCGCCACCAGCTGCCCGCGGCCGGAGCCAATGGCCTTGCGCACCCCTACTTCCTTTGCGCGCTTTTCCGAACGCGCAGTGGCCAGGTTCATAAAGTTGATGCATGCCAGCAACAGCACAAATCCGCCAATAATGCCAAAGTACCAGATCAGCTCTATGCGGCCGCCCGCAGGCTGCCCGTTCCGGAACCCCGAGTACAGGTGCCAGCGGTCCATAGGATGCAGGAATATGTGTACCCGCGCTTTTTCGCCGCCGGCGGCTTCTACCCCTGCATTCCTGATAGCGGCAGACACCTGCTGAACGTTGGCATTGTTTGCCAGCTGCACGTAAATATTAAACCAGTGATGGCCCCAGTCTACACGGCCGGCCAGGTTTTCGCTGCGCGCGTACAGCTCCCAGGGCGATATAAAATCCAGGCCGGCAAAGCTGCTGTTAACGGGCAGATCTTCATATACCCCCGTTACCTTTACATCCAGCCGGTTGTCAATTTTCATAAGCTTACCCACGGGGTCGGCATCGCCAAAAAAAGCTTTGGCGGCAGAAGCGGAAAGCAGCACGGCAGCGGGGTCCTGCAGGCCGGCGCGCGAACCTTTCAGCATACGCAGCGCAAGCATATCCGGCGCCTGCGGCTCCATGTAAGCGCCGTTCCTGTTAAGGTTATTATTTCCGTAAGCGAGTATATGTCCTCCGGGATAGGTGGAAGTTACGATGTACTTAAAATAGCTGCCGTATTTTATCCGCAGCTCCGGCGCCATTTGCATGGGCTGTGAGTCGTTAACACTAATTTCCCCGTTGATCTCCTCACTGGTCATCACTTTTGCGATGCGGCTGTGATTAGGCAGGCTTTTATTAAACGACAGCTCGTTCCATATAAGCAAGCCTATAACAATGGATAAGGCCATGCCTACGGACAGTCCTGCAATGTTGATCACAGATTGCGACTTGTTCTTTACCAGGTTGCGCCAGGCAGTTTTGAGTTGAAGGGTAACCATGTACAGCTGATTTTCACTTTTGTAAGATAACGTGAGGCCTGCTAAAGCAATGCCGGAGTTTTATACAATTGGTAATCATACATTTAAAGCACAGCAGGCAGCGATCTTGTCCGGTATCGGTACAGGAGGCTGTCCGCTTACGGACAAAAAAGCGGCAGCCTTAATGAAGACCGCCGCTGTATCACTATAGTATCTAAAAAGACAGGTTATTCTCCCAGCTCAACCACCAGGTCGTCCTGCTGCACCATGGTGCCTTCCGGCAGGTGCACAGCCTTTACCTTTGTTTCGCGGGTAGCGGTTACAGTGGTTTCCATTTTCATGGCTTCAATAATGAACAGGGGCGTATTGCTTCCTACGGTGTCGCCTGCACGTACCAGCAGCTTGGAAAGCTTGCCCTGCAGGGGCGCGCCTATTTCCAGCTCGGGGTTGGCGGCCTTCCTGTTCACCGGCACCACGCTGGCAACATTATGGTCGCGCACCTGTACGCGGCGGGTGTAGCCGTTCAGCTCAAACACCACGGTACGCATACCGCTTTCATCGGCCGGCTGCACATACAGCAGCTTTACAATAATGGTTTTGCCTTTGCTGAGGGTTACCAGTATCTCCTCTCCCAGCTTCAGCCCGTAAAAGAAGGCAGGCGTGGGAATGGCTTCCACGTTGCCGTAAATGGCAGCGTGCTGGTAATACTCGTCAAACACTTTGGGAAACATATGATAGCTCAGGTAATCCAGGAAGCCCGCCTGGGGATATTTGAGCTGGAAGGCCGCAAAGTCGCTGTCAAAATCAACAGGCGGTAAATGCTCATTGGGCTTGCCTTTGAGCGGCTGCTCCCCTTTCAGCACAATGCGCTGCAGCTTTTCGGGAAAACCGCCGTGAGGCACGCCCAGGTCGCCGCGGAAAAAGCCGGTAACTGAAGCAGGGAAAGAGAGGTTGCGGCTTTCGTCCAGCACATCTTCTTTTGTAAGGCCGTTTGCTGTCATAAACAGAGCCATATCCCCTACAACCTTTGAGCTGGGTGTTACTTTCACAATATCGCCGAACAGCTGGTTTACTATTGCGTAGTTCTTTTTAATGGTTTCCAGCTGCGCACCCAGTCCCAGCGACTCTGCCTGCTGGCGCAGGTTGGAGTATTGCCCGCCGGGTATCTCGTTTTCATATATCTGCGCTGTGCCGGCCTTCATATCCGACTCAAAGGGATAATAGTACTCGCGCACATCTTCCCAGTAATTGCTGTACTCATTTAAAGAGGCCAGGTTCATGGGCTGGCTTCTTTCATGGCCTTCCAGTATGGCTACCAACGCATTCAGGTTAGGCTGTGAGGTAAGGCCGCTGAGAGAGGCGATGGCCGCATCTACCACATTCACCCCGGCTTCTATGGCCTTCAGGTAAGTGGCTGCCTGCACAGAAGAAGTATCGTGCGTATGCAGCACAATGGGCAGCTGCACGGCTTCGCGCAGGGCGCTTATCAGCACTGTGGCGGCCTGCGGTTTCAGCAGCCCTGCCATGTCCTTTACCGCCAGCATGTGCGCACCGGCATCTTCCAGGCGTTTGGCCAGGTCGGTATAGTACTGAAGCGTATATTTTTTGTTGTCTTTATTCAGTATGTCGCCCGTGTAGCTGATGGCGGCCTGCGCCAGCGCCTGTGTACGTTCCCGTACAAAGCGGATGCTGGGGGCCATGGCATCTACCCAGTTAAGGGAGTCAAAAATGCGGAACACGTCAATCCCGTTCTCCCAGCTTTTTTCAATGAAGGTAGCAAGCAGGTTCTCAGGGTAGGCAGAGTAGCCTACGCCATTGGAGCCGCGGAAAAGCATCTGCAGCAGCACGTTGGGCATGGCTTCCCGGATCTGCTGAAGCCGGCGCCAGGGACATTCATGCAGGAAGCGCATAGATACGTCGAAGGTAGCGCCGCCCCATACCTCCATAGAGAACAGCTGCGGGTTGTTGCGCGCATAGCCTTCTGCTACGGCCATAATATCTTTGGTGCGCACACGGGTAGCCAGCAGGCTTTGGTGCGCATCGCGGTAAGTAGTGTCTGTGAAGTACACCGGCTTTTCCTGCCGCAGCCAATGGGCAAAATCATCGCGGCCCAATTGCAGCAGCCGGTTGCGGGAACCTGCGGGGAAAGGCGTTAAGCGCGAGTAGGCGGGCACCTGCGGCACGCGGAACTTACGGTGCGGGTCTTTCACCTTCACATCCGGGTGGCCGTTTACCGTTACGTTGGCCAGGTACAGCAGGGTTTTGGTGCCGCGGTCGCGGATCTGCGCCAGCTTAAACAGCTCGGGGTGCTTATCAATAAAACCTACGGTGCAGTTGCCTTTGCGGAAAATATCGTGGGTGATCACGTTTTCCAGGAAGCCGATGTTGGTTTTAACACCGCGTATGCGAAACTCGCGCAGCGTGCGGTGCAGGCGGCCGGTAGCGCCCGAGAGGGTGCGGCCGGAGGCGGTAACCTTTACCAGCATGGAGTCAAAGAAGGGCGAGATCTTTACGCCGGAATAGGTGCTGCCTTCATCCAGGCGTATGCCAAACCCGCCGGCGTTGCGGTAAGCGATCACCGTGCCGTAATCCGGCGTAAAATTGTTCTCCGGGTCTTCGGTGGTAATGCGGCATTGCACGGCAAAGCCGTTCAGCTTTACATCCTCCTGCCCTTTCAGGAATATTTCAGGATCGCTGAGCTGATGGCCCTGTGCAATCAGTATCTGCGAACGTACAATATCAATACCGGTTACCTCTTCCGTTACAGTATGCTCAACCTGTATGCGGGGGTTCACCTCAATGAAATATACCGTGTTGTGGCGGTCTACCAGGAACTCTACGGTGCCTACGTTGTTATAGTTCACCTTGCGGGCCAGGCGCAGCGCATATTCGTATATCTCTTCCCGTGTGGTATCGGGCAGGTTGGGACTGGGCGCTATTTCCACCACTTTCTGAAAGCGGCGCTGCACAGAGCAGTCGCGCTCATACAGGTGCACAATATTGCCATAATTATCGCCCATCAGCTGCACTTCAATATGCTTGGGCTCTTCTATAAACTTTTCTATGAAAATGGTATCGTCTCCGAAGGCTTTGGCAGCTTCGCTGCGCGCTTCTGTGAACGACTTTTCCAGGGCGTCGGCGCTATGCACCACGCGCATGCCCCTGCCTCCGCCGCCCGCTGCTGCTTTAAGCATTACGGGAAAGCCGATACGGGTAGCTTCCTGCAGGGCCACGGCCACGGAATTCAGCTTTACCTGGCTGTCTTCTATCAGCGGTACCTGTGCTTCACGGGCCAGGGCTTTGGCTGCCACCTTATCGCCCAGCTGCGCCATTACTTCGGGGGTGGGGCCTACGAAAATAATGCCTTCTTCCCGGCAGCGGCGGGCAAACTGCACGTTCTCACTCAGAAAGCCGTAGCCGGGATGGATGGCGTCTACCTGCTGCTCTTTGGCCAGGTGAATGATGGCCTCAATATCCAGGTAAGGTTTTAATGGATCATCATCTTTGCCTATCTGGTAGGCTTCGTCGGCTTTATAGCGGTGGAGCGAATAACGATCTTCATACGTAAAAATAGCTACGGTGCGGATGCGTAGTTCTGCTGCGGCCCGCAATACCCGTACTGCAATCTCTCCCCGGTTGGCTACCAGTAATTTCTGGATTTTCTGAAGTGGAATGTCCGGCATGGTACGTTAAATAAGTATGCGTTTATGTTAAAATAACATTGCTAATTTAAGGGAAAACCTCTGTTCAGCGGGGCTAAAAATAGTAAAAGAATATTTGAATTTATTTGAAGATTTCTAATTTCAAAATCGGTAACGTGAATATTATCTAAAATATGTTAATCAAATTAAAACGGGTTATTTTAGCAGGCCTGTTTGGTGAATAATTAATAATGAATAATTAATAATTAATATATGGCGGGGTTGCGGGACACGGCTGAAAACACTAAAGCCCGGAATTTTTGACCGGTATTGCGATATTTGTAACAACGTAACGAACAAACAATGGATCTTTTTGACCGCAAAAACCATTGGGAGCATATTTACCAAACCAAGCAGCCGGATGAAGTAAGCTGGTATCAGCCCATACCTCAAACTTCGCTTGATTTTATTAATGAGCTTAAGGTGCCTTTAACTGCGGGCATCATTGACATTGGCGGCGGCGACAGCTTGCTTGTCGATCACCTGCTGAACAAAGGCTACCAAAACATTACCGTACTGGATATATCCGCCACCGCCATTGAGAACGCTAAAAAGCGGATCGGCAGCAAAGGCAGCAATGTAAAGTGGATTGTTGCAGATGCTGCAAACTTTCACCCCACAGTGCAATACGATCTTTGGCATGACCGGGCGGCCTTTCACTTTCTTACAAACGAACAGGAAATATCAAACTATTTAAACACCGCGCAGCAAAGCCTTGCCCCCGGCGGCTTACTGGTAATCGGAACTTTTTCGGGGCAGGGGCCTGAAAAATGCAGCGGCATCCGCATAAAACAGTATTCAGCAAGCACCATGACGAAACGCCTGGAAAAGTTTTTTGAGAAAATAAAATGCATTACTGTTGACCATAAAACCCCGTTCAACACCCTGCAAAACTTCGTGTTTTGCAGCTTCCGGAAACGGCCGGCTGCCACACTCCCCGGTTAATATAAATACCAATAGCCCGCAAGCCCGCCCCTGGCAGCAGCCTGTCCTTCTCTCCCTGTCATGTCCTAAAAAAAGTAGACAGTATTATTACT
>NZ_DASTRI010000039.1:0-4475 GCF_035761305.1 Chitinophaga sp.
AGCCTTATGGGCATGGTAAGCATTCCTATTGCGCCCTGGGCGTCTAAAAGTTATAAAAATGAGGTAAAGGCCATGCAGCTGAATGTACAGTCCATGCAAAAGGAAAAAGCAGGTATGCTGCAGGAAACACAGGGCATGTTATATGGTATGGAAGAAGAAATAACGGCCATGCAGGAGCACATTAGCGCCACGGAAAATAAAATAATACCTGCGCTGCAGCGTGCAATGGATGCGGATTTCCAGTCGTACCAGGAAAACAGGCTGGAGCTGCCGGTAATTATTGATGCCTGGGAAGCGCTTACCATGGCCCAATCCGGCCTGCTGGATGAAAAGTTGAAATACTATGAAATGATAGTAGCATATGAAAAGGAACTATATCGTTAGCATAACAGCCGCTTTTACCCTGCTGGGCATAGCCTGCAGGCAACAGGGGCGGCACGCTGCGCCGGCACACGCCGCCATGGAGCATAGCTACAGCGTGGATAGCAGCCTGCTGCCGTTGCTGCAGCCGGTAAATGAGCAGGTACTGGCGCAAATTGGTACAGTGCAGCCGGTGCAGCAGCATGATACCATCATAAAAGAAATACAGGGCGCTGTCACCTACGATACCCGCAGTGAAACCAGCATTGCCAGCCGGGTGGCAGGCCGTATAGAAAAGCTGTATATCACCTACAACTACCAACCGGTAAAAAAAGGCCAGCTGTTAATGCAGGTATATTCGCCGGAGCTGGTAGCGGCCCAGCGCGAGCTGCTGTTCATCCGGGAAACCGGTGACAATGCGGCATTGCTGAATAGCGCAAGGCAACGGTTGTTGCTGCTGGGTATGACCGGTGCGCAAATAGCCCGGGTGCTAAGCAGCAGGCAGCCTGTTTATAAAATACCGGTATACAGTAACGCCAATGGATATATCATAGATAAAACATCCGCGGTGCAGGTGGTGGCAATACCGCCCGCGCCGCCGGCTGCCGGTGACATGAATGGCATGTCCGGCACGGCTACACCACCGCCGGCCGCTGCCCAAAACGGTAATACCGTTGCCGCTCCCATGCTCCTGAGAGAAGGGCAGTACGTAAATGCAGGTGAAACCATTTTTACCATTTACAAGGCAGATAAGCTGGTGGCGGAGTTTGCGCTGGAGCCTGCCACTGCGGCATATATACGCAAAGGCCGGCCCTTAACCCTGCAAAGCAGCAGCGGCGATGAAAAGGCTATTACCGCTACCGTTGGACTTATACAACCTTCCTTCCGCAACGGCGAAAACTTTACGCTGGTAAGGGCCTACCTGCAGGGGCAGCCTTTTAATGCAGGCACTTTATTAAAAGCCCGCATTCCTGTTATGGAAAAGGCCGCCTGGTGGCTGCCCGAAGCAGCTGTAGTGCAGCTGGGCACCCGCGCTGTTGTATTCAGGAAAGAGGGCGCCGTGTACCGGCCGGTTGCCATTGCCACGGGAATGAAGGCCGGCGGCCGGGTACAGGTGCCGGACAGTATTGCAGGATGGCAGGTAGCGCGCAACGCCTGGTACCTGGTAGACAGTGAAAGCTTTATTAAAACCGCCACAACAAAACAACCGTAACATGCAAAGGAAATACAGCACATATATCGTTTGGGCCTGCCTGTTAATAGCTGGGCTGCTCACTGCCTGTAATGCCAAAAGAACGGCAGATGCGGGTAAAGCCCAACCGGCCTACACCTGCCCCATGCACCCGCAGGTGGTACAGCACGGGCCTGGTACCTGCCCCATTTGCGGTATGGACCTGGTGCCGGTGAACGCTGCCGGTAATAAGCACGAGCTGATGTTGAATGAAACACAGGTTGCGCTGGCCAATATTACCACCATGAAAATAGGCGCCGGCAGCCTGGATAATTACAAACGGCTCAATGCCACGCTGGCGGTAGATCCGCAGCGTACGGTGTATGTCAGCAGCCGCGTGCCGGGCCGCATAGAGCAGCTGTATGTAAAGGAAACCGGTGTGCCGGTGCATAAAGGCCAGCCGCTGTATAAAATATATTCAGAGCAGCTGGCCGCCCTGCAGCAGGAGTACCTGGTGGCCACCGCGCAAACCGCTGCTTTCCCGGACAATGCCCGTTTTAAGCAGATTGAAGCCGCTGCCCGTCAAAAGCTGCTGTTGTACGACGTAGCTGACCGTACGCTGAACCTTATCAAACAACAGCAAAAAGCAGATCCGTATATCACTTACACGGCAGCCGTGAATGGGGTAGTGGCGGCTTTGCCCGTAAGTGAAGGGCAATATGTGGCAGCAGGCAGCACCGTGATGCAGCTGGAAGACTATGACGCGCTGTGGGTGCAGGCCGATGTGTACCCCGCTGAGCTGAACCAGGTAAGTGCCGGTAAAAAGGTAAAGGTAGTAGTGAACGGATGGGAAAATCAGCCGCTGGATATGCAGGTGGATTTTATTGCCCCGGCCCTGCAAACCGGCACGCAGCTGGCCCGGGTAAGAGGTACAATACCCAATGTTAACCACCAGTGGCAGCCCGGTATGCAGGCAAATGTGTACCTGCCGGCGGTTACCCGCAGCAATGTATTAACCCTGCCTGCAGATGCTGTTATCCGCGATCAGAAAGGAGCGCTGGTATGGTTAAAAAAAGGGCGTAACCGTTTTATACCGCGCATGGTTAAAACAGGTACGGAAAATGCCGGCCAGGTAGAGATCACAGCAGGCCTGCAGGCAGGCGATGCCGTTGTAGTAACCGGCGCTTACCTGCTGTACAGCGAATATGTATTGAAAAAAGACGCCAATCCTTTCGCACAACACGCACACGTACATTAATTTATTATAAGAACAAACAAACCATTTCAATTATGCTGAAACAAACATGCAAAGCCGCAATACCGGTACTGGCCATCACCTTATTGGCAGCCTGCGGCAACAATCCAACCAACCAGTCTGCCGGTAATACGGAAGATACCGCAACCGCCGCTGTAGCAGCTGCCCCGGTAAAGCTGAAAGATGAAAAGGCGCAGCAGCTGTACCAGCACTATGTACACCTCACCACCGCCCTTGCAAACGATGATAGCGCCGAAGCAAAAAATGCAGGTAACGCCATTGAAGCCGCTGCTAAAGAAGTGCCGGCTGCAGCAACCATCGGGCAAAACGCGCAGAAAATAGCGGCAGCGCCCACATTAGCTGCGCAGCGGGAACAATACATTGGTTTAAGCAATGAAATGCTGGCGCTGGTAAAAGCTACCGGTTTAAGCAGCGGGGAGCTGTACGTTGACTTTTGCCCTATGGCTAACAATGAGGAAGGCGCTGTATGGTTATCCGCTACCAAAGCCATCAAAAACCCTTACTTCGGTAATGACATGCCCACCTGCGGTGAAATAAAAGAAACGATAAAGTAGATGTGCAGATATGCACATCTACACATCTTTTTTCACTTCCGCCCTGGTTTTTGGCAGGCACCCGGGGTATTTTTCCTGTATGAAGGCAATCATCCGCTCGCGCAGGAAGCAGCGCAGGTCAAATGCCTGGCCGGAGTTAACGGCGCTTATCAGCATCCTTACTTCCATCGTGTTTTCGTTGGCATTCGTGATCTGCAGCACCTTTACCCGCTTATCCCACAACGGGTGGTCCTCTACCAGGCGGTCAAATTCTTTCCGCAGCACCTCTACCGGCGCCGTATAATCAAGATACAGGAATACAGTGCCCAGTATGGCCGATCCTGTGCGTGTCCAGTTCTGGAAGGGCTTTTCAATGAAATAGTTAATAGGTAATATCAGCTTGCGCTGGTCCCATATGCCTACTACAACATAGGTAAGCGTAATTTCTTCCACCCGGCCCCACTCATTTTCCACGATCAGCACATCATCAATGCGGATGGGCTGCGTAAAGGCAATCTGCAGGCCGGCCAGGAAATTACCCAGGGAGCGCTGTGCCGCAAAACCTACAATAATACCGCCCACACCTACGCCCGTTAGCAGGCCGGTGCCAATTTTACGCAAGCTGTCGAAGCTTAGCAATACAGCGCATATAATCAGCAGAATAATAACGGTAACGGCTATTTTCCGTATAAACTGCAGCTGTGTGCGTATCTTCCGTTCCCGCAGGTTATCGGCTTTCCGCAGGTCATAGGTGTGCACAATATAGTCTTCAAATATCTTCACTACGCCTATTAATATATACCCAAAGGTGATGATCAGCAATACCTCTACCGTGGAGCTCAGCACCTTCATCTGCTTGGGCCGCAGCTCCATCAGCGGCATTACTATATCCAGTACCAGCACCGGTAAAAAGAAATTAACGGACCTGCCTAAACGCTTTAGTATAGAGCGGATCATGGAATATTCTTCCGCAGGCGCTTTTGCAGAACGGCGCAGCACCAGTGCCAATAACCATTTAATAATAAGACCGGTTATCAGCGCACAGGCCGCCAGTATAATGTTTGCAATAAAATGCGGTAAATGGCTGATCTCACGTTCTAATAATTCAAGCATAATTTCCGGTGTAAACTGGTAT
>NZ_DASTRI010000040.1:0-84589 GCF_035761305.1 Chitinophaga sp.
GTATTCACTCCCTGAGCCTGGGCGCCCTGTTTTACCACGACCGTTTCCTGCAGCTGTTTGATTTTGGCGGCTTTTCCGATGCCGACATTAAAATATACGGACGGGTAAGGCTGTCGGGCGGTTATGAATACACGACCGTAAGCCCCAAAGGAGTGCGGCATAGTTTTTTTGAAAGCGTGGAGTGGATATTCGGCGCCCATAACTGGGTAAACCCTTTCCGCAGCGAAACCGGCTACCGCATTTATCCCTTCCGCAAGATGCGCGCCTTTGGCTTTGTAGCCAAATTCATTCGCGGGCACGACAATTACAATTTCCGTTTTGTAGATGCGGGCACGCAGGGCAGCATTGGTCTTACCTGGAGCAGCTTTCCGCCATTCCCTGTTAAGAATATGGATTAGCAGGCAAACGCTTTATGTTTTAGCTGCGCCATGGGCTATGCCGCTATTCGAATATAACAGCATGCCTACTCCTTTGCAAACTGTATTATTATATCCGTTACCTGGAAGCAGCTGCGGGCCGGCTTTTTCTCGCCCGGCACTACCAGGCGGAAAGGGCCCTTTTCCGCGGGCAGGGTATGGCCGTCGGTTTCAGTGGCCAGTATCACCTGCCGGTTGGTAAAGCTGCTGTCCAGCTCAGCGAGTGAAAACACTACTTCATAACCATCGGCGCATTTCACCAGCACAAGCTTGGTGAGATTTTTGCCGCGCAGCTGCTTGCCGGTGGTAACGCCTGCTTTTTCAAATATGACCTGCACAGGAATGCCGGTGTAGCTATGCGCTTTGTTATCGCGGTCGTTCATGGTTATAGTGGCCCGCGGCCATTGCGCCAGGCTGTCTGCATAAATAGTAAGGGGCGTTATTACCTCCCCGGTTATTTTTACGGCAGGGCGGGCGGCTTTTTGCTGCGCAGCCGCCGGTAATGTATATATGAAAAATAGTAAGCAGCACCAGGTATATGATCTCATAGCTATTGATGGTAGTTGACAGGCAAAATTACCTGCTATAAATGAAAAAAGGGCAACCGCCCTCTTTTTTCATTTAATATTATCCCGCATTAAGGTTTCCGGTAATAAGTAGCCCCATTTACTATGAAGTTCTGTACACCGGGAACTATTGAGGTATTTTTTCTACTAAAATTTCATTTCCTGCTTTATCGAAATACGTACAGGTCATTTTGTTCATACAAATTTCCCATTTTTCAATTCCTGTTTCTGCACACATTCTAATGAAAGTCAGGAAGTCCGTTTTACCCTGTTGATGAGCGGTCAATTCTGCTTTAAATGCTCCAGCCTTTACAGTATCAGCAATTGTTAACGGTTCATATTTTTCAGGCACTTTTGCTGTATAACCATTAGCGCCGTGATAGTCGATATGGCCATCTAATACGTATGCTTCATAATGAGTAACCCCCAATGCTTTAATTTCTTTGATGTAAGATGGAAAGTCTGCACCCGACTTCACTTTGCTGTGGGCAGCCTTGACTTCCTCTACTGTAAACGATGGTTTTTGAACAGGCATATCAGGAATATGCTCCACCAGGACTTTGTTGCCTGCTTTGTCAATATAGGTGCAAGTCATAGCGATTAAACATACTGCCCACTTTTGAATTCCATTGTCTGCACACTGGCGGCTGATCTCAAAATAATCCGATTTCCCCTGCTGATGATTTGCAATATTAACTTTCAGCTGTTCCAGATTTACTTTGCCGGCAACTACAATTGGCGCATAGTTTGCCCCTGCAAATACTTCGTACCCATTTTCACCGTGATAAACACTGCTTGCATCTTCCATCCTGGTTTCGTAACAGGTTACCCCGATATTTTTCAGGTTCATTGCCAAAGCAGGAAAGTCGGCACCGGTTCTTACCTGCGTAAGCTTTTCTTTGATTTGTTCTGCGGTAAACATTTTTCTTGATTTTTAATTATCAAACGATTTGTTGAATTACACGCAACCATAATGCTTAGACCTGCGAAAATTGCGAGGATTTTGCTTTTTTGCTTTATGATTACGATGCAAAACTGCAATACCTGGAATCCTTGTAATTGTAAAAAATCGTTTTTTACAGGAAGCGTTTAAAATTTTCGGGGGTGTCGCCTGTAAACTGTTTGAAGTCTTTGATGAAATGGGCCTGGTCAAAGAAATTGTTTTCGTAGCAGATTTCAGTTAGTGTTTTTGTTCCGCTTAAATTATTAAGGATTGTATTGAAACGAATAATAGATGCAAACTTTTTGGCGGTTGTTCCAACCACTTTTCTAAACCGCTTTTCAAACGGACTTTGGCTGATAAACAGCTTTTCATTCAGCTCTTTAATCCTGATGGTTCCATTGCTTTGGTAAATTAGTTTAACGGCTTCTACAATCAGTTTGTCAGTTGCGATATCTTTTAGTTGAGCAAGCAGGAACTGTTCAACAATTTTTATTCGTTGCTTATCTGTAGTTACATTTGCCAGTTTTTCTTCTACTTCCGCTACGCCGTTCTTCTCAAAAATATTGTCAAGCGATATGCTTAAATTAAATAGTTCATTTGCAGGATGCGAGGCAAAATGTGTAAACCCGGTTTCGGTGAAAAACACTAAAATGGATCCGATGTTATTTGAATTTTTAAATATCTTGTAACTGTCAGAAATGCCCGTAACTCCTGCTGCCGTTAGTTTGCTTTCAGTATGATCTTTAATGGTTGAGAGCTTGCCTTTGTATTGAAAACCGATAACAAGTCCCGAAGACGGGAAAACTTTGTACTCGCTTTCCAGTTCATTCTCCGATACTGCAAAATACTTGATGTAAGGTTTTAGTTGTTCAGTTGGAAAATGTTTGTCAAATTTCATTTTGCAATTTTCAACTGTTGTTTATTATCTTATTCATTAACCATTACACCGCTAAAGCGGTCAATTCATCCAAAATTTCGTCATCAATTTCTTCTTTTGTTTCCAAACGGAACTTTTATTTGCGTTCAATCACCACCCGTTATGGGTACCGGCAAATCTTGCTTCAGCCCGGCATTGGCGGAAACGGGCTACATTTTTACCGTAACAAATATAACGCTTTAAATAGCGTGTTTAAAAATACTAAAATCAACACGGCAAGGGCAATCTTATTGTTTAATAAAAATGTATTTGCTTATGGAAAATTCAGTTCAGATATTTGATCTTCCCCCTTTTAATGAAAATGAGTGGATAAGGCTAACATTTTTACTAATATAGCGCACCTGTTTTTGCATTAGGGATTACAGCAAGTACCTTGTACGATGGAAAGCCCGATCCCATAAGGGTTTTTTTCTGCCACCTGCTTATTGATTTAAGAACGGATCGGAAAGGCGTTTGTCAGTAATAAAGGTAAAGCGCGCCAGGTCAACATAACCATCATAAGGTATGTATACCGGTATGCCGTCTATAAGCAGGGGCACCTGGCGCAGGTCAAATCCCCTTACATATACCATGCTTTCATTGCGCGGGCCTACAGCCGAAAGGTTTACGCTGGGCAGCAGGTTAATGGCTTTGGCCACGTCGTTTTTGGCAAAGGCCTTCAGCTGCGCCGCGCTTACAACGACATTAATGTTTTGGTGTTGCCGGCCGCTCACCACCACTTCTCCCAGCGTGAAGGTGCCGGCAGCAGTAGTATCTGCCCGCGGGGCGGGCGTTTGCGCGTAAGCGAAAGTGGTGGTAAAGCAAAGTGCAATGAGTAGTTTTTGCATCATAATTCCGGGTATTCTGCGTTGTATTATTAAATATATAACGATTTTGGCAGTATTTCCAACAATGGCCGGCAGACATTTAATGTTTTGTGGCATGTCCCGGAAGTATGGGGCAAAAAAAGGCCCGTAAACCAATGTTTACAGGCCTTTCTTTATATAAGCTTCCGTTTATATTAGTGAGCGTCTGCCATTTCCGGCACGGATTTAGGCTCTTCATTACCACGGTGGCACGTGTAGCAGGTAATGGCCACTGGCTGGTTACCCTTAAAGTACTTTTTGTTGATCTTGGCCGTCATACGCATCATTGCCCGCGCCACATCCTTGTGTTCATTGTCATCGCTGGCAAAGTCGAGCTTTTGAGGATTGTCTTTACGCGGAGCATGGCAAAAGCCGCATTTAACGCCTAATGATTTTTTGAAACCGTCCATTACTTTGTCCAGCTCCTCATGGCTGATGTCTTTAGGTAATACCTTCAGGTTTTGTGGTTTAGGATGCTGCTGCTGTTTCGGGCCCTCCTGGGGCAGTGACAGGGAGCAAAGCGCTACTGCAACAAGCAGTGTCATTAGTAATACAATGCTTCTTTTCATTTTATCCTTATTTGATTTGACCTAATTGAAAAGTAACTTATTGATTTTTTATGACTTTTAATAATAAATATGATGTCTGGCGGAAAAATTATCCCTCCACCTCACAGGGAGGCTTCGCTTTCTTTTGCGCAATACCTGAAAGACTATACGAAGCGGGAGCACGCGCAGCTGGAGAAAAAGCTCATTGGCATGATCCGCAGCACACGCAGCACAGCACAGTACCTGCAGCTGCTGGAAATGTGCTACGGTTATTACCATGCGCTGGAGGCTAAAATGGACCAATATTTGACCGAAGAGCAAATACCGGACATTGCCGAAAGACGTAAATCCACAGCTATTTTAAAAGACATACAGGACCTGGGAGGTGCCCCTCCGGCGTATTTGCCGGCCGTACCGGTTCCTGCCATCCATTCATACCCGCAGGCCCTGGGCGCGGCCTATGTGCTGGAAGGGTCTACTCTCGGAGGTATGATCATTGCCGGCATGATCCGGGAACAATTGCAGTTATCCGCCCCGGAAGGGTTTGCGTTCTTTACCAGCTATGGACAAGCTGTACAGGATATGTGGAGAAAGTTCCACATGTACCTGGGTGCGTTAGCCGGTGAAACAGCACAACAACAGGCGGCCTATACAGCCAGGGAAACATTTTTAAAATTTAATGAATGGGCGAACTACTATGACGCAGTTTTCAAAGTATGACTCAGAGTTTTGCGGAAACATTCCGATCCATATTATTAACACCATACAGGAATACGGCGTGCTGCTGGTACTGGATAAAGAAAAGCTCACCATTGAGCAGGTAAGTGAAAATGCAGCAACGCTGTTCAACATGCCCTTCAGGGACCTGCCGGGCAAACCAATACAGGAATTTATAAGCGCCGCTAGTTATGCCGTGCTGGAAAAGCAGCTGCAGGAGCGCTCGGGCAATAAGATCAACACCACCTGGCAGCTGGGCGGCCACGACCACTTTACCCTGCTGCACATACGGGAAGATATGGTGCTGGCGGAAATCGAAATAGCGTCTGCCCTAGCAGAAGGCAGCGCTTCCTTTACCGCACTGTACCAGCAGATCAAAAATTCCATTGGCCTTTTAGAACAGTCAAAAGACATTCCCGGCCTTTGTAAAACATCGGCAGATGAGCTGAAGAAGATCTCGGGCTTTGACAAGGTGATGATCTATACCTTTGACAGTGACTGGAACGGCAATGTGCTGGCGGAAGCCATGGAGCCGGACATGGAGTCGTACATCGGCTTTACCTTCCCCGCGTCGGATATTCCCAAACCCGCGCGCGACATGTACCTGCGCAACCCCTACCGTTTTATACCGGACCGCGGTTTTACGCCGGTAAAGCTATACCCGGTTATTAACCCCATCTCCAACACCTTCCTGGATATGTCGGAGTGTAACCTGCGGGCTGTGGCAGCGGTGCACGTGGAGTACCTGAAGAATATGAACGTGATGGCCTCCATGTCGGTACGTTTAATTAAAGACAATGCATTATGGGGGCTTATCGCCTGCCATCATAAAACCGCCCGCGCCATCAACGGAGAGCTGCGCGCAGTAATGGAGCTGTTTTCCAGCGTTATTTCCGCGCGCATCAGCGCCCTTCACCACCAGGCTATCAGCGACCGCTCGTCATACCTGAGCGGTATTTACGCCGGCCTGGTCGAAAATATCTGCCAGGCAGAGGAACTGGTGCCCGGCCTGCTGGACCCGTCGCCCAATATTCTTGCGCTGCTGGATGCCTCCGGCGCCATCATCACCTATAACAACCGCACCTACACCGCCGGTGAAGTGCCCGATGCTGCGCAGCTGGAAGACCTGCTGCTATGGCTGCATGTAAAGCAGCTGCGCAAGGTGTTCTATACCGACTCACTGCCATCTATGTACGACATTACAGAGCAGTTCCGGGAAATAGCCGGCGGCATGCTGGTAATACCCATACAGCCGGCGCAGGACCAGTACATTATTCTTTTCCGCAGGGAATATATCCGCACTACCAATTGGGGCGGCAACCCGGAGGAACGTATTTTCTTCGACGAAAATCCCCGCATTTATCATCCCCGCCATTCATTTAAATTATGGCAGGAGCATGTGAAAGGATTTTCCAAACCCTGGTTGCCGGAAGAGGTAACGGCAGCAGAAAACCTGCGCAGCTTTATTTATGAATTTCTGACAAGCGAGTATTCACAGGAGTGATTTATGAAATCAATGCAGCAACATTTTGTAGTGGCGGTAGGCGCATCTGCAGGAGGCCTGGAGGCTATCCAGGAGTTCTTTGATCATATGCCCCAAACAGGTAACCTGTCTTTTGTAGTGATACAGCACCTGTCGCCGGATTATAAAAGCCTGCTGGTAGAGCTGCTGAGCCGCAGAACGCATATGAAAGTGCTGGAAGCCACGCAGAACCTGCCGGTAATGAAGAACTATATTTATGTAATACCCAACAATAAGCAGATACGCATAGAACGTAACAAGCTATTGCTGTCGGAAAAAACACATGATAAGGTTCCCAATAATGCAATAGATGTATTCCTCAATTCCCTTGCGCAGGATAAAAAGAAGCGGGCCATTGCCGTTATCCTGTCGGGCACCGGCACAGACGGTACCAAAGGCATTGCCGCCATTAAAGAAAACGGCGGCCTGGTAATGGTGCAGGAGCCTGCCACCGCCAAATTCGACGGTATGCCCAACAGCGCCATCAGCTCGGGCAATGCAGATGTGGTGGCCCCGCCCGCCGGCATTGCGGCCGCCATTGTAAATGAGATCCATACCATAGATATAGATACGCATGTAAAGGAGCCGGACGATGAAACGCTCAACCATGTTTTTGAGCTGATCCATCAAACCGTTGGTCATGATTTCTATTATTATAAAACACCCACCATCCTGCGCCGTTTCAGCAAGCGCATGACGCAGCTGGGCATAACAGACCCGGTGCAGTATGCGCACTACCTGGAGCAGCACCCCGATGAATGTAAGGAGCTGGCGCATGATTTCCTGATAGGGGTAACCCGCTTTTTCCGCGACACGGAGGCCTTTCAGGTGCTGCAGCAGAAAGTGGTGCCGGAGCTTGTTGCCAATGCAGGCGGCGAGCAGCTGAAAGTATGGGTAGCTGCCTGCAGCACCGGGGAAGAAGCTTATTCCATTGCCATTGTAATGGATGAGGTGCTGGAAAGCCACGGCAGCCGCCTGCAGGTAAAGATATTTGCATCGGATATAGATGCCGCCAACCTGGATATTGCTGCCAACGGCCTATACCCCGCATCCATTGAAAAAGATGTGCCGGCGCCGCTGCTGGAAAAATATTTCATACGCAAATCCAAAGGCTACCTTATATCCCCGCGCATCCGCAAACAAATTGTATTTGCACGGCATGATATTACCAAAGACCCGCCCTTTATCAGGAGCGACCTGGTTAGCTGCCGCAATATGCTGATATATATGAACCACGTGCTGCAGGAGCGCATTTATGCGCTGCTGCACTTTGCAGTGAACAAAGGCGGCTTCCTTTTCCTGGGCCCCAGTGAAAACCCGCCTTACAGCAAGGGCGGCACCATGCAGCAGGTCAGCTCCAAATGGAAAATATACCGCAAGGTGGCCGATATTAAGCCCCGCATGCACTTTGGCGAGCAAATGGTACCCCTCCTGAAAGTGCAGCGCGGAGAAAAAGAGGCGGATGTGGAGAAGAGCTTTGATACCAAAAGCCAGAAAGCGCTGTGGGCCGATTTGCGCAATGCGCTTACGGAAGACATGGGCCTTATAGCGCTGTACATCGACCGTAACTTTGAGATACGTGAAACCATGGGTAATTACGATCAGCTGCTTACCCTGCCCAAACGCATTCTGAACCTGAACCTGATGCGCATGCTGCCGCAGGACCTTTCCATAATACTGAACAAGGAAGTGCGCAAAGCCTGGAAACAGCAGGAGAAGGTGCACCTGGAGAACGTAGTGTTTGGAAAGGATGGGCATACCCGTGCAGTAAACGTGCTCATTAACCCGCAGGTAAAAGCTGCAGACAGCGACTATACGCTGGTAGTGCTTAGCAAAGCAGCGCCGCCGCCGGAAAGCAGCCACCATCAGCAATCCATAATGCCCGGGCTGGATGCCGACTATGTGCATAGCCTGGAGCAGGAGCTGGCCGAAACCCGTAAAAGCCTGCAGGTAGCGGTGGAAGACCTGGAAACAGCCAACGAAGAGCTGCAAAGCTCCAATGAAGAGCTGCTGTCGTCCAATGAAGAGCTGCAAAGCTCTAACGAAGAGCTGCAGTCGCTCAATGAAGAATTATACACGCTGAATACAGAGCACCAGGTAAAGATCAAGGAGCTGATAGAGCTGAATGATGACCTGAACAACTACTTCCGCAGCACCGATATTGCGCAGATATTCCTGGACCGGGAGCTGAACATCCGCAAGTTTAACCCGGCCTCTGCCCGCATGATTAATTTTATTGACACGGACCTGGGCCGCCCCATTGCGCATATTTCCAGCAACATCAGGTACGACCAGCTGCTGGACGATATTGGCCAGGTGCAGCACTCCCGCCAGATAGTGGAAAAAGAAGTAATGCTGCGCGAAGGCCGGAATTACCTGATGCGTATTATGCCCTATATTACGCGCGACGATAAGTATGCAGGCATCATTATCACGTTTGTGGATATAACCACCATCACCAACCTTAATAACATTATCCGCAGCGTATTCAATGCCAGCATCAGCGCCATTTTTGCGCTGCGCACCGTTTCAGATATGCCCGGCAACATCAGCGATTTTATAATCGAAACCGCAAACAACCGCGCACATGAGCTGTTTGCCGATGCCGATACCTTCCTGGCGGGCAAAAACCTTAAAGCTGCGCTGCCACTGCTGGCTACCCCTGAGCTGTTCCGCGAATACCTGGCTGCTATAAGGGACGATAAGATTGTGCACCGCGATATTTACCTGGAGGTGCAGGAAAAATGGTTTGAGCTGATAGCTGCTAAAATGCCCCAGGGCCTGGTAGTTACCTATACAGATATTACCGATAAAAAGAAAGGCGAGCAAAAGATACGGCGCAGCTACACGGAACTGAATGAAGCAAAGGAGAACCTGAAAAAGCTGAATGCCGAGCTGGAAGATAAGGTAAAGGAAAGAACACGGGAGCTGGCCTTCAGTGAAGAGCGTTTCCGCCTGGTGGCCCGCGCCACCAACGATGCGCTGTGGGACTGGGACCTTACAAGCGATAAGATCTGGTGGAGCGATGCCTTTGAAGGCATGCTCGGTTACAAAACAGACGGCATGACCCGCGCGCAGTGGCTGAGCCATATTCCCGCAGAAGAACGGCAGCAGGTGCAGCAAAGCATATACGCCGCCATTAATGATAATAACAGCCAGTGGAGCCACGAATACCGCTTCCGCCGTGCCGACGGCGAATATGCGTATATACTTGACCGTGGCTATATAATGCACAACGAGTTTGGCGTGCCCTACCGGATGCTGGGCTCTATGATGGACCTCACCGCCCTGCGCAGGGCGGAAAAGGAAATAGCTTCCAACATAGCGGAAAAAACTTTCATGGCCGAGTCTATGCCGCTGATGGTATGGACCGCCAATGCTGCGGGCAGGATAGACTTTGTGAACCGCCAGTTTGAATACTACACCGGCCTGCATTATGATGAAGCATTAGGCAACGAATGGCTGAAAGTGGTGCATGAAGATGATCGCCAGCGCCTGCTGAACACCTGGGAAAAAGCCGCCCGCAATAAGTCAGACTTCGACTGTGAAGTACGTATACGCGTGGCCGGCGGCGACTTCCGCTGGAACCTGCTGCGCGCCAAAGCACGCACCAGCGAAAAGGATCAGCTGGTAAGCTGGGTAATTACCAATATGGATGTGCATGAACAAAAGGTGATGAATGAGGTGCTGGAAGAGAAAGTGGAAAAACGTACCCGGCAGCTGCAGGAGATAAACCGGGAGCTGGAATCCAGCAACAACGACCTGCAGCTGTTCGCCTCCGTGGCATCCCATGACCTGCAGGAGCCGCTGCGCAAAATACATATGTTCTCCAAAATGGTGAAGGATAAACACGAGAGCAACCTGCCGCAGGAAACGCTGGTGTACCTGAATAAGATCATGCAGTCTGCCATGCGCATGAAAGCCCTGGTGAACAATATCCTGCACTTTTCCAAGCTTTCTGCAGACAGCTCCGGTTTTGAGATTACAGATATTAACCAGGTGGTGCGCGAAGTGCGGGAAGACTTTGAAGTGATCATCAAGGAAAAGAATGCCACCATTATAGCAAATGATATTTGCCCGATAGAGGTGATACGCTCCCATATACACCAGGTGTTCCAGAACCTGGTGGGCAATGCGCTGAAGTTTAACCGCCCCGGTGTGCCGCCTGTAATACGCATTGAGGCCTGCCGCGTGGCTGCCCGCTCCTTTGATGCACCGGAAGATGATAACGGGCGCTGGTGCCGCATTGAAATAAGGGATAACGGCATAGGCTTTAATGAACAATTTAAGAATCGTATATTTGACCTTTTTCAGCGGTTAAACTCAAAGGACAAATACGAAGGAACCGGCATTGGCCTGGCCATTGTTAAAAAGATAATAGAAAAACATAACGGGCTGATCACTGCTGACAGCATAGAAGGGGAGGGCTCCATTTTTACACTTATATTACCCCTGGAGCAGGATAAATAAACAGGTATAATGATACGGTCAAAAAGAATATTACTGGCAGAGGACGATGAAGATGATAAGATGATCTTTAGCGAGATACTGAATGAGCTGAGAGCACATAACAATTTTCACTTTGATGCCGTGGATAACGGTTTGCAGATTATCCAGCTGCTGAATAACGGGGAGCCGCTGCCGGACCTTGTAGTATTGGACCAGAACATGCCGCAGATGAGCGGCAAGGAAACGCTGGAAGCCATCCGCGGCGATGCCCGTTTGCATCATATACCTGTTGTTATTTACTCCACCTATAACGATAGCCGCCTTTCCAATGAATGTTTCAGCATTGGCGCTACCCAAATCATTACCAAACCAGACTCTTTTGAAGGTTTCCGCCAAATGATCGTTACGCTGGTAGATAAATACCTGCATAAAGCAGAAAGCTGAAAGCAAAAAGCAAAAGTTAAAAAGCAAAAGTTAAAAAGCAAAAAGTAAAAGTTAAAAAGCATAAAGCAAAAGTTAAAAAGTAAAGGTTAAAAAATTGCGTTTACTGTAGCCTGTTGGCTTATGTGTTCTGCTTCACATTTTTTTATTTTTACTTTTCACCTTTTAACTTTTACTTTATTCAACGCTCCACACACCTGTTGCCGCCGTTGGCAATATCATCAACATCGGTGAAAGGCTCGCCTGTATCGCCGGCAGGCGGGGCTACATAACCGGCCTGCACAGGCTCCGGCAGGTAGCCTTCACTGAAGTTCTGGCTAAACCGGCTGGCGCGTATAATGGTCCAGCTGGCGCCTGCCTGCATTACGATCTGCTCACATTCCTGCGCTTCTTTTCGCCCAGGCCCGATAGCACCCCCCATATTTCAGAATACCCCCGTTTATTGTCGGATTACCCCCCCAGGCGAATAAGCCCGGCGTAATAGATTTGTGTGGTATAAAACATTATCCATAAACAGCAAACCGTATTGATATGACAACACAGATCAATCCTTACCTGACCTTCAGCGGCCAGTGCCGCGAAGCCATGAACTTTTATAAAAGCTGCCTGGGTGGAGAGCTTACGGTGCAAACGGTAGGAGAGTCGCCTATGGGCAGCCAGTTCCCGGCAGCCATGCAAAACAACGTGCTGCATGCCTCTCTTGTAAAAGGCCCGCTGGTGCTGTTTGGTTCCGATATGGCTGTGGAAGGAGAAGGCGGCAGGGGTAGCGCTATTTCATTGTCACTTACCTGCAGTACAGAAGAGGAGCTGCACGCCTGTTTTGCCCGGCTTAGCGCCGGCGGAAAAGTACAGCGTGAAATACATGATTTTTTTGCTGGGAAAATAGGTGCGGTGCAGGATAAGTATGGCATTAACTGGATCTTTTATTACGGTGTTTCGCAGTCTTAACATTCCTGCACAACAACGCCTGCTATAACCTGTGCTGTAAAAGGCTGTGCCCCAATGGTGCAGCCTTTTTGCACTGCCGCATAAAGCAGCGGTTATGATACGGCTCAGGCCCTGATTGTGTTTGCTGCATTTTTCCTGCCTGTAGCTGCCGGAAAGCGCCCTTTAAATTGTCGGATTTACACCCGCACCGGCCCAAAACCTTCCGCTATATTTGTACTGTTGCCGGTATATTGTGCAGCGGGCCCGCTTAAATTAATTTGAATTTAGTAAACCTGTTAATTATTAAAACTGATATGAGAAAAGTAATACTGCTGATGCATGTTTCGCTGGACGGTTTTGTGGCAGACACCAACGGCTCCCTTGAGTGGGTATGCCACGATAATGAGATCTTTCAATACGTGACAGATCACCTGGAGGATGTTGATGCCGCCATTTACGGCCGCACCACCTATGGCATGATGGAAGAGTACTGGCCTACTGTGCGCAACAATCCCAATGCCAGCGCCCTGGGCCGCCATCATGCGGAATGGGTAGAGGAAGTGCATAAAGTGGTTTTTTCTACCACGCTGCAAAAAGTTACCTGGAATAATACTACCTTAATAAACAGCAACGACACAGCTGCCGCTGTAACCCGGCTGAAACAGCAGCCCGGTAAAAAGCTCATGATTTTTGGCAGCCCGGGTTTAACACACTCCTTTATGGAACAGGGCCTGATTGATGAATACCTGATACAGGTAAATCCCGTGATACTGGGCGAAGGCATTCCTTTATTTACGCATGCACGGCAGCGAACCAATCTGCAGCTGCTGAAGGCTGTAACCTTTAAAACAGGCGTAGTAGGCCTGCATTATGAAACCAAGCGCAGTTGAGCCAAAGCTCTACGTTAGTTTACCTAAACCACAACATACCATGAAAATTGTTAAACGTATTTTAATTGTCATAGTTATCCTGGTGGCTATTCCGCTGATAATAGCCCTGTTCACCCGTAAAGATTATACAGTGGAGCGGGAGGTAACCATCAATAAGCCGGTTGGTGAAGTTTTTGACTACGTTAAATACCTGAAGAACCAGGACACTTACAGTGTTTGGGCCAAAATTGATCCTGCCATGAAACGGGAATACAAAGGCACTGATGCTACGCCGGGCTTTGTATACAGCTGGGACAGCCAGCATAAAGACGCCGGCCAGGGCGAGCAGGAAATTAAAAAGGTGGTGCCCGGGCAGGAGGTAGATTACGAGATCCGGTTTATAAGACCCTTTGCAGGCAGGGCAGATGCTATTTTGCGTACTACTCCTGCATCCGGTACACAAACTACTGTAAAATGGCGCTTCAGCAGCAGCATGCCTTATCCCATGAATATTATGTTGCTGATGACCGATATGGAAGGCATGATAGGTAAAGACCTGCAAACAGGTTTGAATAACCTGAAAGCAATACTGGAAAAACAATAAAGCATTCGTTCTTTCACTCATAAAACATTACATATGGCAGCCGTTAATCCTTATCTGACCTTTAGTAACAACTGCGGAGAGGCATTTGACTTCTACCGGTCCGCATTCGGTACCGAGTTCCTGACCCGCATGCTGTTCAGCGAAGTTCCCGACTCAAAGTATGATGCTGAGGAGGGAAAGAAAATTATGCATGTGGCATTACCCATCGGGCAGGGTACCATTTTAATGGGCAGCGACAGTCCAAAGGAATTTGGTCCGCTGAAAGTGGGCGATAACCTTTCCATTGCCATCAGCGCGGCCAGCGAAGAAGAAGCCAAAAAGCTATTCAACAGCCTTTCTGCCGGCGGCACAGTAACCATGCCTTTGGAAAAGGCATTCTGGGGTTCTTTGTTCGGCATGTTCACCGATAAGTTTGGCGTGCAGTGGATGGTGAGCTATGACTATAACAGACCGTAAAATGTAAAACAGGGGAATGTAAAATGTAAAAGTTGGGCAAGGACACTAATAGCCGTTAGCACCACTGCCCCAACTTTTACATTTAGTATTTTACATTTTACATTTTACATTTTACTTTTCTTTTGCCAGTTCAATCATTGCTTCCAGCTCGTTGATCAATTCGGAATCTGAGGTAAAACCGCTGCTGGTAAAGCGCAATTTTCCTTCCCCATCAATCACCGCTTTGAAAGGAATGCCTTTAACTTTATAATCTGCCACTACCCGGAAGTTGTTGGGCTTACCGCTGATGGGTTCATCCATTAATACATGGAACGGGTATTGTTTCTTTTCAATGAAATTTTTCACCCTGGCTACAGCTCCCTCCGGTTTTTCCTGTGTTGCAATAAAAAGAAATACAACCTCCGGGTGCTTGCTTACCACTTTTTGCATGGCCGGAAAAGAGGCAATGCAAGGCATGCACCAGGTGGCCCAAAAATCCACTACCACTACTTTCCCACGGAAGTCGGTAAGCGATACTGCTTTACCGCTTAAATCTTTCAGGCTGAATGTGGGAGCAGCCTGGTCCAGCATTTTGTTTTTCAGTTCAGCCTTTACAGCAGATTGCACGCCTGCCTGTAAGCCGGATAAATATTCATCAAATCCATTGGAGCTGCCGTGCTTACGGGTGTACAGCTCTTTTAGCTGGGCATTCATGGCAGCGGTAGATTTACCTGTTTTGGTTAAATCCTCCAATATCTTATACGCCTTATCCTGCCGGCCATTTTTTACCAGCAATTGCGTATACCTTTCCACGGAGGAGGGTAGCCCTTCTTCCGGCGGTCCCTGGAAGGCTTTTTCCTGGTAAACCAATGCTTCTTTATATTTCTTGTTGGCGAATAGCGCCGCGGCATAGGTATCATAATACGGGTATTGGGCAAAATTCATGAAACGTTCCCAGTCGCCTGCGGGCATATCAGCCGGTTTTGCCCGGGGATCGTCTTTGTATGACAGGTACAGGTCTATGGTTGCCCTGGCCAAATCCTCCGCCTTTTTTACATCCATGTTTTCCCGGGTAAGCATATTGGCGCCCATATCCATATAGGAAGTCCGGTTGAATTTATTTTTAATTTCACCAATATATTTCTCAAAACCGGCATATTCGCCTTTACGCAGGAACGCCAGTGCTACGGTGCCTTTCAGCACATCAATGGTTTCCGCGTCTTTGACGGCATCCAGTTTGTTTTCTGAAATAATTTTATTCATCATTGCTATACATTGCTGCGGGTCACGTTCCTTTGACATCGCCTTTATTTGTTCCATCATGGTATTTTGCGCCTGTGCGCATACCACCAGGGATAAGCAGCTAAGTATAGCAAGCATCGCTAGTTTGAGCTTTCTCATGTCTGTTAATTTATGCTGGTTGTTTAATGATTAAGGATTGTCGTTCATACCGGGGTTGGCTAATAATATCTTTGGTGGTATTTTAAGCACCAACCGCGCCGGTTGCAGCGCATAGGTTGTAAGGCTGCCGTTGGGCTGCCGCAGGGTATGTGTATATGCAGGATGGCTGAATAACGGATCTACGGAAAGCCGCCTCATGTCGAACCAGTGAAAGCCCAACCCTGCAAATTCCCGCAGCCTTTCATCCATCACGAATTGCAAAAGCTTCACAGGATCACTTGCTACGGCAGCAGGAACAGCAGCATCGGCCGGCGGCATCCTGTGCCTGCGGAATTCTTCCAGGATGTTAACGGCGCCTTGGGGGTCATTAAGCCTGGCCCTGCATTCTGCTATTAATAAATAGATCTCGGGAATCACTACGCCGAATGGCACAATGCTGGGCGCTGTTCTGCGGTAAGCTCCTGCCTGAAACGGCGCGCCGGTTGGAAAAGGCGTGTTGGAGTACAGCAGCAGCCTGAGATCAGAGGGGGCGTACAATGCCATTGTAGCGCTGTTAACCTGTAAAGTGTTGAACAATACATGAAAATTGGAGAACTGGCGCAGGTACAGGGCTTCCTCATTGTCGGCCGTTACCGGGTAATTAGGCCCAAACATGCTGATGGGCATAAAGATCCCATCCGGTGCAAAGGTTTCATTGTAGTCATACAGCCCTACTGCTGCCTGGGCTCCGGATAATCCCTGTAATGCAGACTCCAGGAGCGGCAAGGCCTCTTCATACCGGTGCATGAATACATATACTTTACCCAGCAAAGCTGCTGCTGCAGGCTTGCTCATACGGAGGCGGTGAAAAACCTGTGGCGATACATCGGGTATGGCTTTCTTTAAATCATCTATAATAAAATCATACACCTGCTGAACACTGGCCCTGCTGAATTTATTCCCGGTAATATCCGCTGATGTAATAATGGGAAATCCCGGGTCGGTAGCGGCTGTTGACGCCTGGTACGGCTTACCGTAATAATTGATCAGCAGAAAATAGGTCCAGGCGCGGCCGGCAAGGGCTTCGGCATGTACCATTTTTTTTTGCGCGGCTGTGCCATCTGCTACATCCATCACTTCGTTAATGATCTTATTGTAAGTGTAAATGCTGTACAGCGGGCCGGATGTTTCGGGGCTTTCCTCATCAGGTTGATACACCTGGTCGCTCCACGAAAACAGGCGTTGCTCCCTTAAAGTAAGCGCGCTATAGTAAGGCTCTTCCGCAGTTACCTCACCACCCAGCATCAGCTGTGCATCTGTACCTACGTTAAGCAGGTTGGTATTATTGAGCAATAGCTCGTAGTCTTTATAATTAACCGCAATCACCTTTCCCTTCGGAAGCACCTCCAGGAAGCTCTTTTTACAGGAGCTGCCGGTTGCCAGCACCAGGAGCATTATTATTGCAGGAACGGTTGTATATCTTTTCATGTGCTTTGTTTAAATGTTTTTTACAGGTTCCTTATCAAAAGCGGACATTTAAACCTGCCGTTACCGTACCCTGGTTGGCGCGCATGTAACGGATGCCGCCGGCCCTTTCACCTGCTGTAATGCCACCGGATGCATCCTGGAATTCCGGGTCTATACCGTAATGATTGCCTTTCCACAGCATGAGGTTCGATACCTGCAGGCGTAGTCTTACTGCATTGAGCCGGGCACGGGAGATCAGCTTATGCGGAAGCCCGTAGGAAAGCGTTATATCCCTCAGCTTTATAAATGCGGCGCTGATCACATTAATATCGGCCTGTGTATAATAACGGGTGTCTCTGCGGCTGTTATTAACACTGTTAACAGGTACCCAGGAAGGAACATTGGTGAACTGCTCATCGCCGGGCTGCTTCCACCGGTTGGCAAATTCGGCGTGCACATTACCGCTGCGGAATCTCAGGTCGCCGCTTTGCATGGCATTGTTGGCCGTAAGCGGGATAAGGCCGTTGCCGGAATAAAAATCATTTACATCGCGGCGCATCACATTGCCGAAGTTATAAACAATGTTGGCGGCCAGCTCAATATTCCCGAAGGTGAAAATATTGGTAAGACCGCCGTTCCATACAGGTTGGTAGGTGCCCATATATACCACATCATCCGGCAAAGCGGTATTCCTGTCTTTGGTAATTTTTCCGGATCGCAGCATAATCTGCGGATCTCCCAACGCATCTAAGCCGGCATATTTGTAGGCGAAAATGGCGTAAGCCGGGTAGCCGGCCAGGTAAACGGAGCTGGCTTTTTGCGCGCCTGTTGCAATAACAGCCGGCTGATTAAGTTTGGTAATGGTGTTGTGGTTGTAGGCGAGCGCCAGCTGGCTAACCCACCTGAAACGTCCTGCCTCCACGTTCAGCGAGCGTGCGGAAATTTCGATGCCCGTGTTGCGCATATTACCGAAGTTGCCGGTAACAGTGCTATATCCTGTCAGGGGGTTCACTTCCATCATGCCAATTAAATTTTCGGCTTGCTTGCTGTAAAAATCTATTGAACCACTGAGGCGATTTCCTTTTAACACGCCAAAATCAACCCCGATGTTCAAGGTACGCGAGCTTTCCCAGGTTAATGCCGCATTGGCGGGCGTGGTAATGGAAAGCCCGGTGTTGCCCGGCAGGGTGCTGCCGGATTGCGCTGATAAAATGTCGTAGGATGCAGCTGTTCCGGGAATAGGCGAGTTGCCGGTTAAGCCGTAGGAAACCCTTAAAGCAAGATTGTTGAACGGCTGTTGCTGCATAAATTCCTCTTCGCTTATATCCCAGCGCGCGCCTGCGCTCCACACAGGTTTGTTTTGCGATGAGCGGTCTTTACCAAACAGGTTGGACTGATCCAGGCGGATGCTGCTGCTAATGGTATAGCGGTTGTTGTAGGTGTAGCCCGCATTGCCGTAATAGGAAACAAAACGTACGCGTATTTCTGTTTCACCAAATGGCTGCGCATTGGCTAACAGGCTCCTGGTGCCATTATTGGGCATTACCGGGTTAGATACGCCTTTCGTGGTAAGTGTTGCATAATCAATGGCGGGGTAAGTTTGCAGCAATTCATTATACCCGCGTATGAAAGATTGATTGGTGATGGCTACCTGTTCCTGCGACTCCTGTCCGGCCAGGAGCGAAACCTGGTGCTTTTGATGGTGCCAGCCGCGTTTATAGGCCAGTTGGTTGCGGATGGTCCAGTTATTTTGTGTGGCATTGGTGAGTGAATATCTTCCGCCGTCAACCGGTAAATAATAGGTGGGAAGCTGCCCCGGTGCGGAAGCCGGTACGGTAAACTGGACGGCTTCGCTGCGAACCAGGTAGCTGCGGCTGTCGTCGAAAGAGCGGATTCTTTCAGCCGTTTTGAATAAGCCGTATACCCCTGAAAACGTTAAGCCATCGAGCACTTTAAATGTGAGGCCCCCTGTAATCCGCGCGGCGAATAGATCGCCTTTCGTATAGCCGTATTTGGTTTCTTCCAGCGGATTATAGTCCAGGTTAATACCGCTTTTTTCTTCAAATGCATGGCGTGTAGAGTCTGAAAGCTGCTTTACATAGGGAATGGAAAGCGGGTTGCCGGCGGCATTGCGGAACAGCTGGTAGGGCAGGAAACGGTTGTCGGCCTCAATGTTCCTGGGCGAGCTGGTTCTTGTATTCGTTAAATCGGTAATCAGGTAAACATCAAGGCGCTTGTTAACACTGTAATCCTGCCGGATGTTGATCTTATAAGTGTTATTGGTTTCCCCGGGACGGTTGCTCTGCGTGCCTGTATATGCAAGGGAGCCATAAATACCGTATGATTTGCCACCCCCTCTGACAGAAAGCGTATGGTTGGTGAGCATGGCGGGGCGGTACCAAACATCGCGGACCTGGTTTACATTATTGATGGAAGCCAGGCTGTCCAGGCTGGCCCTGGCCTGCGCATCCGAAATAAGGCCGCGGTAACGGTTATATAAAATCACATTGTGCGGCGGCACGCCGGTATTGCCCAGGCCAGTATAGGCGCTTACGTTAGACCACGGGTATACATCCGGACTAAAAATTTCCTCCGCTGCCTGTATAAACTGCCGGCTGTTTAAAACCGGGTAATAATTAATGGTTGGTTTACCCTGGAAATTCACAAACCCATCGTATTCAACTGATAGTTTTTCATTCCTGCTGCCCTTGCGCGTAGAGATGACAATGACGCCGTTGGCCGCCCTGGCGCCCCAGATAGAAGCGGCGGAAGCATCTTTTAATACGGTGATGTCGTCTACATCCTGCGGGTTCAGCGTGGTAATATTATCCAGCGGAACGCCATCCACAACAATGAGCGGAGATTTATTACTGTTAATGGAGGTAAGGCCGCGGATCAGCACTGGTGTGGAACTGGCGGAAGGGGCGTTGTTCACCGTTAGGCCCGGCACCAGGCCATCCAAACGTTGCAGGATGTTCATGGATGTAGTGCGGTTGTGTAAGGTTTGCATGTCTGGTTTGGCATAGGCACCGGGGCTTTGCTTAACAGAAAAAGTTTGATAACCGCTGTTTACCACCACCTCCTTTAACTGGCTGGAAGATTCGCTCAGCACAAAATCGAGATATAAAGTATTTCCTTTGCTTACGAAAACATTCTTTTCTTCAGCCCTGTAACCCAGGCAGGAGGCCCGGATGGTGTAAAACCCTTCCTGGAGGTCCGGGAATTGATATTGCCCCTGTTCATCCGTAGCCACGCCCTTTTTCTCCGATGTTAAAACAATTGAGGCTGTGAGAATGGGAGCGCCGGCCTCATTTTTAACCGTTCCCCTGATAGCCCCGGTTTCGGCGCTGTTACCGCTGCTGTTTGAAGGAGGGACGGCTTTCAGGAAAATTGTTTTGTTACTGATCTCGTAAGAGAGCTGTTGATTACGCAGTATGAGCTGCAGGAATGCGGTAAGCGGCATATTGCGCACCGCGCAGGTTACGGCCTGGCTTTCTTTCAGCAGGTTTTTGCTGGCAAATACGCTGTAACCGGTTTGCTCCCTGATTACCTGGAACACTTTAACCAGCGGAACATCTTTCCCGGTAAAGCTGATCTCCGGTCCTTTGGATTGTGCATTGATCCTGGAACAATTCACCAGCAGCAGTATTACAAAAAGCCATCCGGCCTGCCGGTGAAATACGGCAAGTTTTGGTTGAGCAACCATTAAATGTACATTTAGTTGATAAAATGAGTAAAACCGAACAATAAGCAACTGTACCATGGCTGGCGCCCGCCACGATCACAGTTTGGTTGGTTGGTTTGTTTTTACTTATTCGCTGTAAAGGGATAAATTCAAGCTATTGCGTTATAAATTTCTCATTATGGTGATACGATCAACCGTTTTCCATTCTCCAGCCGGAAATTCACCCCCGACATTTTCAAGCCTTTTAATACATCCGACAGTGGCAAAGACCGCTCTATTTCCCCGATAAATTCTATGTCCGGAATATCCTTTTCATATACTACTTCAATATCGTACCAGCGCGACAGCTGCATCATGATCTCCTGCAGGCTGGCATCCTGGAAATTGAACCGGCCTTCTTTCCAGGCGAGCGCTTTTGAAATGCCGGCCTGGTCCAGTGTTTTCACGGAAAGCTGCCCTGCGGCCGCTTTTGCCTGCTGGCCGGGTTGCAGCGTTACCTGTTTGCCATTATTGGTTACCCGTACAGCGCCCTGTAATAAAGTTGTATTGATGAAGGGCGCTTCATGATAAGCCATTACGTTGAACGCCGTGCCTAAAACTTCAATGATACTTTTGTCATTTACCTTTACTTTAAAGGGCATGTTTGCATGTGGCGCTACTTCAAAGTAGGCTTCCCCCGCTATTTCCACCAGGCGTTCGCGGCCGCGGAAGGCCACCGGGTAGCTGATAGAGCTGGCTGCATTCAGCCAAACCTTGCTGCCATCCGGAAGACTGAGCTGATAAATACCGCCCCTGGGCGTACGCAGGGTATTGTAAGCGATCATATCCTGTGCATTGCCATTAGGCGTATAAATCACTTCGCCGTTTTTATTAACAACCTGGCTGCCCGGCTGCGTTGCTAAAGCGCCATTGCCGGCGCTGTCCAGTTGAATAACTGTTCCATCGGCCAGGGTAAGCTGGGCCTTTTTGCCGCCGGGCAATATGTCGGTTGCAGGAGCTGCAGTTTTATTGGCCAGCGGCGCCGGAATAGGGCTTTTTTGCTGCAGCCACAGGAAAGTGCCCAGGGCGCAGGCCAATATTGCAGCTGCGGCGGCATAACGCATCCAGTTGCTTTTGCGCCGGTGCATGGAATGTACCTTGCCCGCATCCGGGTTTTTGTCTACTGCCAGTACATCCAGCAGCGATTGTTTCATCCTTGGCCCATCTGCAGCTTCTCCCGCAAATGCTTCATTTGCAAGCATCTCCTGGAACAGCCGGATGAGCGTTTCGTCATTTCCGGCCTCCGTCATATCCAGCAACTGCTGCCTTTCCTCCCTGGAAAGGGCATTATCCAGATACTTTTCAATCAGTTGCCTGGCAGTTTCATATTTCATAACCTGTTGCCTGCTTTATATTATAGAAGAATGAAAATTCAGAACGTACTATTGTGATCAGAAGAAATTTATAAAAACCGGGTATTGCGGGGTGGCGCCGGAGCCGGAACGGGGGCTAGTGCCCATGTTGGGAGAGGAATTTGCGGATATCCTGCAAGGCTGTTACAAGTGTGTTTTTGACGGTGTTTACAGACAGGCCCAGGCGGGAGGCAATCTCCGAAGGTTTCAGACCTAACTCACGGCTCATCTGGTAAATGCGGCGGCGGGCAGGCGGCATCTCTTCGATTGCCTTTGTTACCAATCTTTTTATTTCTCCTGCCTGAACAATTTCAGCGGGCGTTTCAGGATCTTGTGCAGTTTGTTTGGATTGATATGCTTCGCTGGTCTTTTGTTTAAGTAAATTTTTGCGGATGAGGGCAATGGCCTCCCGGGAAGCAATCGTAAAGATCCATGCCCTGAAATTCTCAATGCCCGGAAGCTGGTCCCTCGACATCCAAACCCGGATAAAGGTTTCCTGGATGGCTTCATCAATATTATCGGTTTGCTGATCGAATTTGCTTATGAAGCTGAAAAGCCTGGGATAATAAGCATAAAAAACCTGACTGAAAGCTGTTTCATCCCCTTCAGCAATGCCCAAAAGCAATTCTTTCTCATTCCCTGGTAAATAATCAGTCAATCAGCTGTCCATATTTTCTTTTACAATGTTGTAAACTTAAATAAAACTTTCAAATGTCGCATACCTCCTGCAGCCGTTGCCGTACATAAACTAAAAAGCGGTCACCGGGACCGCTTTTTATATTTTAATATGGCAATACTGATTTAATATCTTACTGGCCGGTAACGGCCTTAACCGGTTTGCCAACGCATCCGCTGGGCATTTGAATATGCAGCATGGCGGCAATAGTGGGTGCAATATCGGTCATATATGCGTTCTCGTTGCTGGCGCCGTGTTTTACATGCCAGCCCATGAACACCAGCGGGATATGTATATCATAAGGGTTCCAGTTGCCATGCGTGGTGCCTTTGGTAAAGCCCTGGTACCAGCCCGGCTCCGGTATAACCATTACAGGGCCGCAGCGTTTGGGATTATACCCGTTTACGATCATGTGCTTAATGGGCTCCGGTATAGGGCTGTTGCCAATATTATCAATATCGGCAGCCATTTGTATACCGGGTTGTTGCTGCAGCCATTTTACCGCTTCTTTTTTAACAGTATCATAATCCAGCTTTGCAGAGTCAATACGATCTACATTAAAGCTGATGTGATAGTTCATAAAATTGCGTACCAGCCCGCCAACGCCGAATTTTTCTTTCAGCGCATCACTTAGTCCGCCTTTTTCAACTAAAAAGCCGGCGGGTATGTTATGTTCCTGCAAATAGCCTACGGAGTTAGCGGCGCCATGGTCCGCAGTCAGGAACACCAGGTATTTGCCTTTACCTACATGCTCGTCGAGATAAGTGAAAAAGGCCGCAAGGTCTTTATCCAGGCGCAGGTAAGTATCTTCCACCTCAATGGAGTTGGGGCCGAACTGGTGGCCTACATAATCCGTAGAAGCGCAGTTAATGGTCAGGAAATCCGTGGCTGCGCCGTTGCCCAGCCGGTAGCCGGCAACAGCTGCTTTGGCAAAGTCCAGCGTAAGCGTGTTGCCGAAAGGGGTAGTTCGCAGCGTGCCGCGGCTTTTAGCATAAATAACCGGCATGTTATGCGGGAACACCGGCGCTTTTTCTCCTGTAAATGCGCCTTCCCATCTGGAGTCGTCTGCCGTGCTTTGCACGTAGGTGTTAATAGGGTACAGGGTTTCCCAGGGTTTAGACATGAGCTGTGCAGGCTCTTTGCGGGCATTGAATTGTTGCACCCAGCCGGGCAGCTCATTCATATACCAGGTGCTGGTAACAAAACAACCGTTACTGTCGTCCAGCCAGAAAGCGCCGGTAGGCGTATGCCCGGCAGGCAGTATGGAGGCGCGGTCTTTCAGCGAAACGCCTACTACCCGGGAACGGAAGTTGGTGGCTATACGTAATTCGTCGGTAATGGTAGTGGCCAGCAAATTATGCGGCGACATTCTGCCGGCAGCGCTGCTGGTGCCTACAGGTTGTACGGTGGTATCTTCGGTACAGTACCAGTGGCGGCCGGTCACCTGGTCCTGCCAGTCGTTGCCGGTAATGCCGTGGATGGCGGGCACGCTGCCGGTGTACACGGTGCTGTGGCCTACTGCTGTAAAAGAGGGAAGGTGGCTGATAAACGTGTTCTCGCAGGAGAAGCCTTCGCCCAGCATCCGTTTAAAACCGCCGGTGCCATACCGGTCATAATAGCGGTACAGGTAGTCCCAGCGCATCTGGTCCACCACAATGCCTACCACCAGCTTGGGCCGCTCAATAGCCTGCGCCATAACGGCATTGCCCTGTGTTAGCGCAAGAGCGCCTGCCAGTAACATGGCGGAAAATGTTTTGCTTAATCCGTTCATAATTGTTTTGATTTAGCACATTAAAAGCAGATGTGCAGATGTGCAAATATGCAGATGTGCAAATATAATTATTTGCACATTCGCACACTTACACACCTGCACATCCATTATTCTATCGTCTCATCATCCCATCATCTGTACATCTGCATATTTGCACATCTGCACACTAGTACAGGTTGTTCTGTGTCAGCTCGGGGTTCAGATCTCTTTCATTCTGCGGAATAGGCCACCAGTAATCCCTTTGGGGGTTAAAGGCGCGTTTTTCCAGGTACTTGCCGCTCCAGCTGTAGATGGGTGTGTTCAGCACTGTTTCAGCCGTTTTCCAGCGGCGCACATCATTGTAATACAAGCCTTCGCCGGCCAGCTCAATGCGTCTTTCATGGCGTATTTCCGCACGCATCTGGTCTTTGGTTAAGCCGGCAGGTATATGCGGCATCTTCACGCGGTCGCGGAGCTGGTTCAGCGCATCATATACGGTAGCATCCGGGCCGGCTGCTTCATTTTGTGCTTCGGCGTACATCAGCAAGATGTCGCCGTAACGCAGTACAATAAAGTTGATGTCTGACTGGCCGCCTTTCAGATCTGATTTGTCAGAGGGAGGCGCAATGCTGTCATAAATACTGTACTTTTTCATGCCGTAGCCGGTAATGGCAAAACGGTTAGAGTCTATTTTGGCGCCTTTGTACACATCACCGGGATAGGTAAAGGTCGCATACAGGCGCGGGTCGCGGTTCTGGTACGGGTTAGCCGCATCGTAGCCGGATGCCGGATCAGTGATCGGCAAACCGTTTTTCATGTAATAGGCCAGCGCCAGGTCGCGCAGGGGAGCGTTGGTGTTGTACTGTGTACAAATCAGGTCAAAAGAGCTGCCCTGGTTCGGGAACAGGTATTGCACGTCAAAGATCACCTCTTTGTTATTCTCATTGGGCTGCAGGAACAAAGAGCGGTAATCCGCGAACAGGCCGTAGCTCAGTCCCATTACTGCTTTTGCGGCATCTGCAGCTGCCTGCCACTTGGTTACGTCGTTGCCGGTATTCAGCAGCGGGCTGGCCTCATACAACAGTACGCGGGCCTTTAAAGCCATGGCTGCGCCTTTGGTAGCCCGGCCTATGTCGTTGCCGGAGTATTTGGCGGGCAGTATCTGCGCGGCGCTGTCCAGGTCAACCAATACCTGTTTCACCACGTCTGCACGGGGTGTGCGGGGCAGGCGGCCCTGGGTTTCGTTATTCGGCGGGTCCAGGATCAGCGGCACATCGCCATAATAGTTCTCCAGCGTAAAGTAGTACAATGCGCGCAGGAACTTGGCTTCTCCCTTCATGCGTTTTTTCAGGGCTTCATCCATGTCGGCCACTTCATCTACTTTAGCCAGGAAAGTATTGCAACGGCCAATACCGCTGTAGCAGTCGCCGTAACGGCTGGAGATGATGCCGGTAGTGCTGGCCATTTGCTGACCTTCGGCAATGAAATTAAAGCTGAGGGTATTGCTGTAGTTGTAGGCGTTAGGAGAGAGCGTTTCATCCCACAAAGCAGTGGCGTTGTTACTGCCTTTGCCGCCGTAAACACCATCGTTACGCAGCACAGAGTAGCAGCCTGCAAGCCCTGCGGCCGCAGCTTCGGGCGTGGTCCAGAAAATATCTTCGGTATACCGGTCATGCGGGGAAGTGTCCAGCAGGCTTTTGTTGCAGCCCATTGCCAGGAAACCGGCGCCAGCTATTAAAAGAAATATCTTTTTCATCAGTTTGTTTTTTTTCGTGGTTTAAAAAGTAACGTTCAGGCCACCGCTGTAGGTTTTCAGCATCGGGTAGCTGTACAGGTCATTGCGGTCCAGTATGGCTTCCGGGTCAAAATCTTTGTATTTGGCAAAGGTCAGCAGGTTCTGCGCATTAACGAAAACAGAGAGCTTGCTGATCTTAACCTTTGACAGCCACCTTTCGGGCAGTGCATAACCCAGCTGTATATTTTTCATACGCAGGTAAGAGTTATCCCTTAACCAGAAGGTAGAGCGCTGGAAGTTGTCGGCAGAGCCGGTGCTGGTAGTTACGATAGGCAGCCTGGCGTTCGGGTTTTCCGGGGTCCAGGCATCGGTGGTCCATTCCCAGGTAGCGTTGGCGCCGTTGTTGAACGGATAGGCCAGGTTAGCGGTAGGCAGTACCTTTACGCCGGCCACGCCCTGGAAAGAAGCGTTGAGTGAAACGCCTTTATAACCCAGGTTAATGCCAAAGCCATACGTCACTTTGGGTATCATGGATGAAGTGTTAACGATCACACGGTCGTCGCCGTTGATAATGCCGTTGCCATCCACATCTTTGAACTTAATGTAACCGGGTTTGGTGTTCACGCTTTGTGTGGCGCTGTGGTCTACTTCTTCCTGTGACTGGAACAGGCCTTCTGCCTGCAGAATGTAGAAGGAGTTGATGGCGTAGCCTTCTTTCAGGATGGTACCGTCGGAATTGATAACGGTTTCACCGTTCAGGTCTGATATTTTATTGCTGTTATATGATACGCTACCGTTAATACCATAGTCGAAAGCACCGATGTTATTGCGGTATTGTACCGTGAGCTCCAGGCCGGAGTTGTCCACTACACCAATGTTGCGCTGCGGGCCGCCCAGGTTGCCCACCTGTGCCGGTATCTGTACCTGGCGCAAAATGCCGGTGGTATGTTTCTTATATGCATCTAACGTAACGCCTATACGGTTTTTCCAGAAATTGATGTCTGCACCGGCGTTATAGGTAGTAGTAGTTTCCCAGTGAATGGTAGGATCTACATAGTTTAAGGTAGCAGCGCCGGAGTTGAGCACGCCGTGGAAGCTGTAATCTTGTCCCAGCTGCACGGAAGACCGGTAGCTGTACAGGGGCACTGCCTGGTTACCCATGGAGCCGGCAGATACGCGGAGCTTCAACAGGTCAATAAAGTTTGACTTGAAAAAGTTTTCCTTATCTATACGCCAGCCGGCAGATGCAGATGGGAAGAAGCCCCAGCGGTATTGGCCATTAGGGCTGAAACGGGAGGAGCCGTCACTGCGGAAAGCAAGCTCCAGCAGGTATTTGCCATCATAATCATAGTTCAAACGGCCAAAGTAAGACTCCAGCACATCGCGGGTGGTGTTGCCGTTAGTCGCATTCCATGTAGTAGCGGCGTCAAAGGCATCCAGCGTTCTATCCAGGAAGCCGTACATGCTGGTGCCCCAGGTATCTGAATCGTAGTTGTCGTAAGAGGCGCCTAACATCACCGCTACATTATGCTTCTGCACAAACGTGTGCTGCCAGTTCAGCGTGTTGTAGAAGTGAATGTTCATGTCGTTGTAATCGTCCTTGGCAGCGCGGGGCGCGGTGGCCGGGCTGTTCCAGTTGGTGGCGGCGCCGGTTTTCGGGTTAAAGGTCTGCATCCTGGGTGTAAAGCCGCTCAGCAGGCCGTCATATTTGTCAACACCGAATTTAATGTTATAGGTAATGTCAAACGGCAGCTTGTACTCTGCGAATACAGTGCTCAGGAAGCGCTGTACCACTTTTGTTTGCAGGCCGTTGTAAGCCAGCATGCGCGGGTGCTCCCAGTTGTTGCGGCCGGGTGTGCGCAGCCAGGAGTTACCGTAGCGGCCATCTGCCAGCGTATCGGAAAGAATGGGCAGGGTGCGGGAAAGGTACTGCCAAATGCTGTTATAAAACGGAATGGTATAATTACGGTAGTAGCCATCCAACGTCATCCCTACTTTCAGGCGCTCGTTTACCTGTACGCTGGTGTTGATGCCAACGGAGTATTTTTTCTCGTGGTTACCGGGGCCGAAAAGTATACCGTCACGGTCCAGGTAGCCTAATGACAGGCGGTACTGGTATTTATCGCCGCTGCCTGATACGCTCAGGTCATGCTTTTGTATAACGCCGTTTTTCAGCGCAATATCGTACCAGTTATTCGCCGGATAAGTAAAGTGATCTGTTTTCATGCCCTGCTCGTATTCGGCAATTTCAGCATCGGAATAATCCGGGGCTTTGCCTTCATTGATGTTGGCCTGGTTCTTCAGCTTCATGTAAACAATCGGATCATCAATTGCATCCGGCAGGTAAGTGGTCTTTTGCTGTCCGTAATAGTAGCTGTAGTTTACGCGGGAAGCGCCTTTACCTTTTTTAGTGGTTACCAGTATTACGCCATTGGCGGCACGGGAACCGTAGATAGCGGCAGCAGCGTCTTTCAGCACCGTAACGCTTTCGATGTCATTCGGGTTCAGCTCGTCCATGGAATATTCAATACCATCTACCAGCACCAGCGGGTCGTTGTTGCTTAAGGTACCCATACCACGGATGCGGATGGTGCTCCTGTCCACACCGGGCTGGCTGTTACCCAGGCTGGCAAACACGCCGGGAACACCCTGCAGGGCGTTACTAACGTTGGTGATCGGCTGCCCTGCCTTGTCAATCATTTCAACAGTAGTAATAGAGCCGGTAAGGGTGGCTTTCTTTTGTGTGCCGTAACCTACCACCACTACGTCGTTCAGCTTTTGTACGTCTTCTTCCAGCTTTACGGTAAGCGGACCCGCGTTGGTTACTTTTATTTCTTTGGGCAGGTACCCGATAAAGGAAAACTTAAGGGTAGCGCCCACAGGAGCGTTAATCTTAAATGACCCATCAGCGCCGGTAGCAGTGCCGTGGGAGGTACCGGCCACCTGGATATTCACGCCTATCAACGGTAAGTCGTTGGCGGCGGTAACCTTTCCGGTAACAGGCAGGTCTTGCGCCTGAAGGGATAATGCTTGCATGCAGATGATCCCCATCGATAACATCAAGACCCTTAGCCGGCTTAATGTGTGGAATCTTGGTAGCAGTTTCATAAACGTTTGTTTTGTGTTTGTTTTAGACAGTTTTTATTTTGGTTGATACAGGATATAGTATATGGAGCCCACCCAAAGAATGTAAAATCATAAGCCCAGCATGTAAAAGTGAAACCCGGTTAACATAGTGCTGTACCTGGTGTCGTAGTATCTTACCTTTACATTTAGTATTTAAAATTTTACATTTTATATTCTTTTTAGCCTGCTCCATGTAATTACAGGCCTGCTTCTTTTATTCTGTTTGGATAGTCAGTAATAATGCCATCTACGCCCAGCGCTTTCAGGCTTTGCATTTCGGCAGCGGTTTCCACGGTCCACGGAACAATTTGTATGTGCTGGGCATGGCATTTATCTACCAGCTCTTTGGTAACCATGTGGTATTCCGGGTTGTAGAAGTAGGGCGTAAAGCCAAGCTGCTCCAGGTGCTGCTCAAAAGTGTGCTTTTTATCGCTGGTCAGGAAGCCAAGCTTAATATCCGGGTGCGTGCGGTGCAGTATTTGCAGCGGGCGCATGTCAAACGACTGTATAAGCAGGCGTTTGCCCAGGGGAGCCAGCTGTTTCACGGACATCAGCTTTTGTAAGTATTCCTCCGGCGCCGGTTGTTCTGTACCATCTGTTTTTTCAGATGATTTAATTTCCAGCAGGTAATATACCGCCGGCAGGTGATGCGCCGTGGTATAGGCTTCTACCGAGTCGATCATTTCAGATAGCAGGGGAGCATAGCTGCGCATGCGCTGCTGTTCCGGGAAAGCCGGGTAAGGCTTTTCACCTATGATGAAGCGGCGTATGTCTGCATAGTCCATCTTATAAAAAGTGTACTTGCCGCGGTCTGCAGGATTAATATCGCTGCCATCAGGCATGGTGGTATAGGAAGGGGTAGGGGAGGCATCGTGATACACCACTACCTTTCCGTCCCGCGTAATATGCACATCAAACTCAATGGTGTTGGCGCCGGTTTCAATACCTTTTATCATGGCGGGAATGGTGTTTTCCGGCATCAGCCCGCGGGTGCCCCGGTGCCCTACCTTATAAAAAGCCGGCATGCTGTTGCCGGAGGCAGTAGCATGTTTTGCTGTTTTGCAGCCCATCAGGCAATAGCCGGCCAGGGCCAGGGTACCGGCCATAACGGCCATGGTGGTACGCTTTTTCATCTGCATATGTTTTAGTGTAGAAAAGAAAATTGAAAAAAATATCCCCATGCCCGGCTTTAGCCGTGCCGCTGTATGTCTTATAACCTGTCTTTTGTCCTCCTCCGGAGTAGTGTATGCTACTACTTTTTAACTTGGTTGATACATTTCACATGACATTAATATATGCCGACTGGTTCCCTTGTTTATTTTATGCACAGGTACAATGCCGCGGCCAGTACACCGCCTATAACAGGCCCTATTACGGGTACCCAGGCATAGCTCCAGTCGTTGTCCTGTTTGCCTTTAATGGGCAGCAGCGCATGCATGATACGCGGGCCAAGATCGCGGGCCGGGTTAATAGCATAACCGGTGGTGCCGCCTAATGACAGCCCTATTGACCATACCAGCAAAGCCACAGGCAGCGCGCCCAGGGAGCCCAGGCCTACCGGCGTTTTATCCGGCCCCATTTCCGCATTGGTAAAGTAAAAGATGGTGAACAGCAGCACAAAGGTGCCGGTGATCTCGCATATCATGTTACGGCCAATTTTACGTATAGCCGGCGTTGTGCAAAATACGGCCCGCTGCAAGCCTGCGTCGGGCGTTTCATCCAGGTGGTCTTTATAGTTCAGCCATACCAGGAATGAGCCTGCCATGGCGCCTACCATTTGTGCGGCAATGAAGCCGGGCACTGCTGCCCAGGCAAACTTGCCGGCAACGGCCAGCGCAATGGTTACAGCGGGGTTCAGGTGAGCGCCGCTGTAAGGGGTGGCCAGCACCACGCCTACAAATACGGCCAGCGCCCAGCCGGTGGTAATCACTATCCACCCGCTGCTGTTGCCCTTTGTTTTGTGGAGCACCACGTTGGCTACAACGCCGTTGCCCAACAGTATCAGTAATGCAGTACCGAGGAATTCTGCCAGTAAAGGATGCATGTTATTGGTTCAGTTTAGTTTTAGCATAACGTTTTTTATTCAGCAGCGGCCCATACCTTGGCAGTTTTTACTGCGCGGTTCCACCCGTTGATACACTCATCGCGGCGGGCTTGCCCGCCATCCGGCGTAAAGGTTTTTTCTACCTGCCACTGGCTACTTATTTCTTCCAGGCTTTTCCAGTAACCGGTGGCCAGGCCGGCCAGGTAAGCGGCGCCCATGGCAGTGGTTTCTGTAATGCGCGGGCGCACAACTGTGGTGTTCAGCACATCGGCCTGGAACTGCATCAGCAGGTTGTTGGCAGTAGCGCCGCCATCTACCCGCAGCTCTTTTATCTGCATATTGGCATCGGCTTCCATTGCTTTTAATACGTCTACTGTTTGGTAGGCAATGCTTTCCAGCGCTGCACGGGCAATATGTGCGGCAGTGGTGCCGCGGGTCATGCCTACCAGCGTGCCGCGCGCATGCTGCTCCCAGTGAGGTGCGCCCAGGCCGGCAAAAGCAGGCACCAGGTACACACCGTCGTTGCAGGCAACGCGGTTGGCCAGCGCTTCCACTTCAGATGAGGAGCGGATGATCCCCAGCCCGTCGCGCAGCCACTGTACAATGGCGCCGGCAATGAAAATGCTGCCTTCCAGCGCATACTGCACCTTGCCATTTACCTTCCATGCCACGGTGGTTACCAGGTTGTTGCTGCTGATGATGGGCTTATCGCCAATGTTCATGAGCATAAAACAGCCGGTGCCATAGGTGTTCTTTACCATGCCGGGCGCTGTGCACATTTGCCCGAACAGGGCGGCATGCTGATCGCCGGCAATACCGGAAATAGGAATTTGCGCTGCAAACATACCGGGCGTGGTTTGCCCGTAAACTTCGCTGGATTGCTTTACCTCCGGCAGCATAGCGGCGGGCACCTCCAGCAGCTGCAGTAATTCATTGTCCCATGCCTGTGTATGAATGTTAAACAGCATGGTGCGCGATGCGTTGGTAATATCGGTGGCATGTACGGCGCCGTGTGTGAGGTTCCATATCAGCCAGCTGTCTACCGTACCAAAGGCCAGCTCGCCTTTCTGTGCGCGTTCGCGGGCGCCGGGTACGTTATCCAGTATCCATTTTATTTTAGTACCGGAAAAATAGGCGTCTATTACCAGGCCTGTTTTTTCGCGGATCATTTTTTCGTGTCCTGCTGCTTTCAGCGAGTCGCAGTAAGCCGCGGTGCGGCGGTCCTGCCAAACAATGGCGTTGTGCACCGGCTTACCGGTTTTGCGGTCCCATACGATGGTGGTTTCGCGCTGGTTGGTAATGCCGATGGCGGCAATATGAGCGCCGTCTGTACCTGCTTTGGCAATAGCTTCCGTAGCTACGCCTATCTGGCTGCTCCAGATCTCTGCCGGGTCGTGCTCCACCCATCCCGGTTGTGGAAAAAGCTGGGTAAACTCTTTTTGCGCAACGGAAACAATAGCGCCTGAATGGTCAAATAAGATGGCTCTTGAGCTGGTAGTTCCCTGGTCCAGGGCCATAATGTATTTGTTCATGTTTTCCTTTTTAACTACGTGGATGTATCAGTATTCCAAAATTCATATTCGTATAACCTATGCAGTTACCCGGTGCGGCTCCTGCTGCAGCAGGTAATGCCGGGCCACGGTATTAAAGGCCTGTACCTGCGCTTTTTGCCAGCTTTCATCTTTGCCCAGCTCCGGCGCCATTAATGCGGCTACCTGCGGGGCCATGTCCATGGCTGCCCGCGCATCCAGGAACAGCGCGCGCAGGCGGCGCGCCAGCACATCTTCTACGGTACGGGCCATTTCACTGCGCACAGCCCATATTACCTGCGCCTTTATATAGGGCAGGCGGGCATGCAAAGGCTGCGCCAGCTCGGGCTGCATAGCCGTGAGCGCTTCCAGCAACGGGGCATCGCTGCCGTACACGTTCATGGGTTCCGTTGCCGACGGATGTTCCGTATAGCCGTGAATGTGAAGATCTTTGGTATGGCAGGCAGCTGCGGGTAAGCCGCCGGTGGCAATGGCCTGGTTAACCGTGTCTTCCGCCATGCGGCGGAAGGTGGTCCATTTACCGCCGGTAATGGTGATCAAACGCGAAGGCGCCACCAGTATTTTATGGCTGCGCGAAATCTCCTTGGTGCTGCCCGTGCTCTTTTGCGGCGCAGCCAGCGGCCGCAGGCCGGCAAATACGCTCAGCACATCGCTGCGGGCCGGCGGGCGGGAGAGGTACCTGGCAGCAGTACGCAAGATAAAATCTATTTCCTGTTCCAGCGCCACTGGTTCCAGGCTATGCTCGTCCAGCGGCGTATCAGTAGTGCCCAGCAGCACTTTATTGTGCCAGGGTACGGCAAAGAGCACACGCCCGTCGTCGGTTTTAGGGATCATAATGGCGCTGCTGCTTTGCAGGAAAGAGGCGTCCAGCACCACATGCACGCCCTGGCTGGGCTTTACCATGGGCCGTGCGCCGGGATTGTCCAGCTGCAGTATCTCGTCTACAAACACGCCGGTGGCGTTGATCACTATTTTGGCAGGTATATTATAGGTGTTGCCGCTTTCCAGGTCTTTGGCCTGTACGCCGTTAATGCGGCCGTTAGCGTCCTTATGCAGGCCGGTTACCTTAAAGTAGTTCAGCAGCGCAGCCCCATGCTCTGCAGCAGTTTGGGCCATGTTCACGGCCAGGCGGGCATCATCAAACTGCCCGTCGTGGTAAACAATACCGCCTTTCAGGCCCTGTTGGTAAATATTGGGCAGCCTGCGGAGCACTTCCTTTTTACCGATGTGGCGGGAACGTCCCAGGCTTAAACGGCCGGAGAGCAGGTCGTATATTTTTAAACCAATGGTATAAAAAGGACCCTGCCACCAGGCATATTGCGGGATGATGAAATCCTGGTTGTGGGCCAGGTGCGGTGCGTTGGCCAGCAGCAGACCTCTTTCATAAAGGGCTTCCCGTACCAGGGCCACATCGCCCTGGGCCAGGTAGCGTACGCCGCCATGTACCAGCTTGGTGCTGCGGCTGGAGGTGCCTTTGGCAAAATCGGCCTGTTCCAGCAATAAGGTGTGGTAACCGCGGGTAGCTGCATCCATGGCTATTCCCAGGCCGGTAGCGCCGCCGCCGATGATCACAATATCCCATTGCCGTGCGGGGGCTTGCCTGAGTTGTGTGATATAATCCGTTCTGTTCATTTTATTAGGTGCTTGCTTTTATAAGCTTTCGATTTGCGTTATATTTGGATGCAAAATAAAACAAATCGAAACCAAAATATAAAATAATATGAAAAAGCAAAAATATTTTGGTTGAATGGAAGCCTGGCCGGAATTACAAGATAAATTAACTGGTTCCGCGTATATACTAATTAGCCTGAGGGCTTGGATGAATGTTACTGATTGCTTTTATTTGTATTTCAATTGCCTGCGTTAAATAACTGTTATGAAATAAAACGAAAGCAAAGAATGGTCATCTTTGTATATAAAAGCACCAAACCGGCAATTCGGAAAATTTTCTGTTGCAACAGGACTTAATATTTTAAATTAGGGGCATGTCTATGATCAATATTGCTGAACGCCATAAATTTATACTGGACAAGCTGTATGAAAAGGGGTATGTGAGCGTGGTAGACTTGTGTAAAGAGCTGGATGTTTCCGGTGTAACCATTCGTAAGGACCTGAAACTACTGGAGGACAGGGCCTTGTTGTTCCGCTCGCACGGCGGGGCTATGATGCATAACCCTTATACCAATGATAAGCCGGTAAATGAAAAGGAACAGATACGGCGGGATGAAAAGCACGATATAGGCCAGGCCGCTGCCGCCCTTATTGATCCTAACGACGCTATTATTATTGCTTCCGGCACCACCGTGCATTCCCTGGCGCGCAGCATTCACCCTAAAGGGCACCTGACCGTAATAACGGCTGCCCTGAACGTGGCCCTGGAGCTGCTCCGCTTCCCGGAAATAGAAGTGATACAGCTGGGCGGACTGCTGCGCAACAGCTCTTCATCCGTGACCGGGCCTTATGCCGAAAAAATACTGGAAGACTTTTCCTGCAGTAAATTATTCCTGGGAGTAGATGGTATTGACACGGAATTTGGCCTTACCACTACCAATATTATGGAAGCCCACCTGAACCAGAAAATGATTGCCACCGTGCAAAAGACCATTGTGCTGGCCGACTCCACCAAATTCGGCAAACGCGGTTTCGGCCGTATTTGCGGGCTGGAAGATGTGGACGAGATCATTACCGACAAAGGTATCTCTGCCCACATCCTTAAAACCCTGGAAGATACCGGCATTAAAGTAACGGTGGTGTAATGTCGCATAGCACCCCAATATTGTCGCGGTAACAACCCATACAATTAACCGCATCCCCCTAGCTTTACATTGACCGGTTTAATAAAAGCGGCTATCCTTTTATTTACTAACTAACAACAGCGATAATGGCAGCAGTAAGCCCTTACCTCACTTTTGACGGTAATTGTGAAGAGGCCTTTGACTTTTACCAGTCTGTGTTCGGCGGCCAGTTCTATCAGAAAACCCGTTTGCATGAGATAACAGACGACGTGATTTTGCCGGATGATGAAGGGCAAAAGATCATTTACATTTCCCTGCCTGTGGGGCGCCTTACCACACTAATGGGCAGCGACCGGCCCGCAGACATGGGCGATCATATGCCCGGTGAAAATTTTGCCGTGGCTATCAGCGCCGGCAGCCGGCAGGAGGCGCACCGCCTGTTTTACCGCCTTTCAGCAGGCGGCCATGTTATTTGTCCTTTAAAAATGGTAGCCAGCAACGCCTGGTTTGGGATGCTGGCCGACCGGTTCAGCGTGCAATGGCTGATTAAATTTGAAGGCGGGGAAGCATAGTGTTACACTATCTTTTGTTTTGCACAATCATGGCATTATACACGTTACGCGCCTGCTCGTAGGCCGCAGCTGCGGCCGCACGTTCAGCGGGGCGTATGTTCTGCTGCTTCATTTTCCAGCACTGGTCAACTGCTTTGCTGCACCAGGCCGCGCTTTCCTGTACGCACACGGGCTGATGGTTAATGGTTACAAACACGGGGTTGGTATGTGCGCTGTAAAGAATGCGCAGCGCCACCCAGGATGATTGCTGCGGCGTGCAGGTAAACTGTATATTGTTCCAGCTGCCGTTTGCCGTAATCAATGCCGTATCTGCAGGCACACCGTTCACAATCAGCTCTACCGCTACTTTGCGGCTGTTGCCAATGCGCGCGTGCTCAATATGCCAGTAGGGCGCCGCCAGCGGGCGTTCTGCAATATGCCGGCCGGCGGCATCCTGTTGTTCGGGCAACATAGCGGCCACACGTGCGCTGATGTGCAGTGCCTGCGGCGCTTTTATATCCAGCACGCTGCTGTCTGTACCTGCTTCCAGGCCGTTCACTTTAAAGTCAATAATATGGGAGCGCCCGTCTGATACATAGCAGCGGCCCTTTTTAATAGCAGCTACATAGCTTTCGTAGCTCAAAGGGCCGTTGGGCTTAAAGTAGCTGCGGGCAATGCCTACGCGCTCGTCAAAAATGCAGGGAAAATCTGTTTCCCCGCTCAGGCGTGTGCGAAAGCCGCAGTTCAGCGTATGGTACCACATGTTCAGCTCCCAGGGGGCGGGCGTATCGCCGGCGCTGTAAAAATCTACCAGCCCTTTTGTTACGGTTACTACATATTCGTTGGCGCCTATGCCGTCCATTTTGGGCAGCACATTATTAGGCAGCGCGGTGGTGGGGCGCGTGGGCTCCAGTCCCCAGCCGGAGTGCGCATAGCCGGTAACAGCGCCCTGGGCATGCGCCCATTGCAGCACGGGCTGTGTCCAGCTGGGCCAGTCTTCTATGATCTTAGTACCGGGATAATCATCTTCCTTTAAGCGCAGCAGCACCAGGTGCCCGCAGTGGGAGGAGGGAAAACCGGAAACCTCCACATCATAACGCATTACATTGCTGGCAGTGGAAAGCGTATCTGTTTGCCCGGTAAAATATTGTTTCTGGTGATACCAGCCGGGGCCCCAGGTAAGCACGGCTGCTACATTCAGGTCTTCGCCCAGCACCTGCCGCCACATATCTGCCGGCGTTACGCCTTCCTGCGGGCTTTCATAATGGCTGCAGCCGGCTGCATGCACATGATGATCTGCGCTGTACCAGCCCAGCTTTGCCATATTTACCCACCGTTGCAGGCGAAAGGTAGCGGTAATGGTGTTTTTACCTTCGGGGATCACCAGCTCGCGGGACAGGGTTTTATATTCCGGGCCGCGTGTAAAGGTAATGTGGTAGCGGCCGGGGGCCAGCATTACATGCTCGCCGCTGCTGCGGTACACCTGCGGCTGAAAAAAGAAATCGGGGTACTCATCATAAGCCGCCACGCGCCGGGAGGGCAGGGGATAAATACCGGTGAGCGCATTGGAAGGTTCGCCATATTCTTCCCGGGCAAGGTTTAAACGGTAATCGTTGTCTTTATCATAGGGTATGCGGTTTATCCCGTCGGTAATGGTGAAGGCGGCCATTGCCGGGGCGCCGTCATCATCCTGCACCTGCAGCATTACTTTTACCGCGGGCCGTATGTTAAACAGCACCGGTATGCTGTTGCGGAAACCAATATCCTGCGTGCCGTGGCCTATATTAAAACCCAGGTCAGCCTCCCGTGGACCTGCGGTTTTGCTGTATACCTGCACAACAGCATATTCCAGCGGAAAGCCGGAGAGGTTGGGCAGCAGGGGCGGGTTGCGGTACAGCTGTATTTCCAGGAAACGTTGCTGTACCTGCCCCGCTGTAAGTTTGCGGGCTTCGGGCACGGGCCGGTCGGTAAAGGTGCCTATGTGGAGGTCGGGCAGGGCATTGGCGCTGGTGGCCTCCAGCCGGGCGGTGACGCCGGCCTGGTTGTGCACTTTTACCAGGAAGCTGGTCCAGCCGCCCTGCGTAAGCACAGCTTTGGCCTGGCCGCGGCTCACCTTTACGCGTGCTTCGGGATTAATGTCTACCATGGCCAGGCAATACGGGTCCAATATTTTTTGCACCTGTATGGCCGTAGCCGGCGTAAGGGCCTGCTGCTGCAGGTTATGCAGCTGTTGCGCAGCTGCCGGCGGTAAGGCGCTGCCCAGGAAAGTAAGGGCATCCTGCAGCCGTAATGCCTGGGCCAGCAATGGCTGGGGGTCTATATCTTCAATAACAGCTGCAGGGTTGGCAGGTGTATGGGTGTGCTGTGCAAACAGGAAAAGGGGCAGGCAAGTGCCTATTAGCAGAAACAGCTTCATAAGCAGTAGTTATGCTTACCAAAAATGGCGAAAAAAGCCCGGAAAGTCAAGCCGGGCAGGGTAAATAAAGTGCTGGTTACCTACAGGTTACAATCCTGCCATATATAAATATTGGCAATCAACCCTGCTTTAGCTACTTTTGTGCATTGCAAAAAACAACAAACCATTACTTTCATACCGTTACCCATGTACGATATTTGCTGCGTAGGCCACATTACCCTGGATAAAGTAGTTACCACCAAAGCCGAAGTGCATATGGCCGGCGGTACTTCTTTTTACTTTTCCAACGCCATTTGTAATATGGATGTGCAATACACCCTGGTTACCGGGCTGGCGGAAAGTGAAATGCATGTGGTAACGGCCCTGCGGGCAAAAGGCATTGAAGTGCATGTAACGCCCAGCGCACATACGGTGTATTTTGAAAATATTTATGCAGAGAACCAGGATCACCGCACGCAGCGTGTGCTGCAAAAAGCAGATCCGTTTACCAAGGAGCAGCTGGCGGCCATACACGCAAAATATTACCACCTGGGGCCTTTGCTGGCCGATGATATGCCTGTGGCGCTGATCAAAGCCCTGTCTGAAAGAGGTAAAATATCGCTGGATGCGCAGGGCTACCTGCGCAAGGTAGAGAACCGGAATGTGGTTGCTATTGACTGGCCGGCAAAAAAAGAAGCGCTGCAGTACATAGATGTTTTAAAAGCCAATGAGCATGAAATGGAAGTGCTTACCGGCTACAGTACCGTTAGTGAAGCAGCCCGGGAGCTGGCCGGCTGGGGGGTAAAGGAGGTAGTGATTACCCTGGGCAGCATGGGCTCCGTTATCTATCATAACAATACTTTTTACCACATACCTGCATACAGCCCCACTACCGTAGTAGATGCCACCGGCTGCGGCGATACCTATATGGCCGGCTATTTGTACCAGCGCAGCAAAGGCGCCGGTTTTAAAGAAGCCGGGGAATTTGCCGCTGCCATGGCCACGCTCAAGATTGAGTCGTCCGGGCCTTTTACCGGTACGGAAGATGATGTGAAAGCCCTGCTGGCCAACAGCAAAGAGCGGGTGATCGCCATCCGTTAATATCGCGCGCCGGCATCAGATCACCGGCGGCAGCCTGGATAATATTTTACGGTCAATGTAAAAAGTACCGAATGGTATAATGCAGGCCAGCAGCACTTTCCAGGTAGTAATACGAAACTCCCACTTATAGGCAATGCCCACGCTGATCGTATTCAGCACAAAGAACAGGAACAGCAGCCCGTGAACAGGCCCCATGATCTTTACCAGGGCCGGGTTATGCCAGCCGTATTTCAAGGGTACGGCCACTCCCACAAGTATCAGCAGGGAAATCCCTTCCAGGAAGGCGATAATACGCAGCCTTCCGAGCTTTGTTTTCAGCAGCATAGTTAAAAGGTTCGGATGTAAGGCCGGTGCGCCAGCGGCGAAAACGGCCACGGAATGGCGATTAATATGAGCAGCAGCGCCAGGGCGTACCAAAGCGTTATGCTGCGGAATTTGTTAGCAGCAGCCTCCTGCCGTTTGGCTACGGAAGCGCCAATGGTGATACAGATAATGGCCAGTGTCATTAGCGCAATATGTACCAGTCCAAAGAAAAGAAATTCAAAATGCTGTACCGCCTCATGATAGTGTGCCCGGAAATAGGCTATCAGCGGGCTGTTAAAGTACAGCACATAACCCAGGAACAGCTGTATGTGCGCAATGGTGGCGCTTACATGGCGCACGGTATTATCGGCGGCGGTGAACTTTCTCCTGCCGGCCCAGCCCCTGGCGCTCCGCACCAGGGCGTAAACAACGCTTAACAGCACCAGCCAGCGTACAAGCGAATGAAAGAATAACAGGTACGGATACATGCTGCAAAGTTCCGGCGTGCAGCTGCCTGTTGTTAGGACATATGCAGGGAATAACCGGATTTTTCAATCATCCGGCGGAATTGGGTGGGGGTGCAGCCTTCATATTTTTTAAACAGGCGGGTAAAATAGGAAGGATCTTCCAGGCCCACTGCAGCCGACACCTCCTGTACGCTCATGCCGCTTTGGTTAAGCAGCACCTTGGCCTCCAGAATAATGGCTTCGTCTATCCATTTAGTGGGCGACTGGCCGGTAATGGCTTTTACGGTTTTATTGAGGTGGTTGGGGCTGATGTGCAGCATTGCCGCATAATCGGTAACGCGGTGTTTGTCGCGGATGTGTGTAAATACCAGCTCCTGGAACCGGCGTGCGATCTGCAGCCCTGTCAGCGGCGCGTGGCTGCCGGCGGGCCGGTACACATGGTTCACCTCACATAGCAGGGTGTTTAAACAGGTTTGAATAATATCCGGGTGCTGCAGGCCATGCCGGGAATAATCGAGCAGCAGCCGCTGAAAAAGCTGCAATATAAAAGCCGATGTTTCCTGCGGCAGCTGTATCAACGGGTTACCCCATACCTTCAGAAAATCAAAGGCCTGCAGCACCGCGGTTTTGCCAAAAGGGCCGGTAAGGGTATCGTTATGGAAATTGCAAAGGAAACCGGTATTTACATCGCCGGGCTGGAATGAGAATACCTGCCCCGCAGGCACAAATAATATTTCATGTGGATGCAGGCAGTAGGTACGGCTGCCTATTTTCATGATGGCCTCACCGGAAGTGAGGAACAGGCAGCTGTGCGTGGTAGCGCGGCAGGCATTTACAGGGCGCTGCACCAGCCGGTACATCTCCTCAACCCTTACTATAAAGAATTTGTCGAAATCGGGCTGCAGCATGGCGTTCAGCTCCTGCCTGGGCTGCATATGCCTGGCAGTGAATGCCGGCGGATCGTACACTTTAAAGGAATGGTTTGTCATGGTATAACACGCTGCAGTGATGACGATTGAGGCAGATGGTTTATTTTAGTACCCGCAATTGTTTTTTATGCTGGGTAATACCGCGTATGCCCGGGTTATACCGCTACAGACATGAACGGCCATACAGCGCCGGGAAGGCGGAAGATACAACCCAAACCCTTGCGCACTATGCTATGCTGGCAAAAACAAATAAGGATATGAAAGCATTACAATTTGAGCAAACAGGTAAGCTGGAAGAAGTGCTGCAGCTAACGGAAACGGCTATGCCAGCCATTTCTTCTACCCAGGTGCTGGTACAGGTAAAAGCACGGCCGGTAAACCCCGCCGACCAGCTGTTTGTAAAAGGAGTGTACCGTAAAAAGCCGGTGCTCCCGCAAACAGCAGGGCTGGAGGGCAGCGGCACCATTGTGGAATGCGGCAGCGCGGTAAGCGGCTTTGCACCCGGCGATCATGTGGCTTTCCGTGCTGCGGGTACCTGGGCGGACTATTGCGCTGTGGAGCAGGAGGCGCTTATACCCATACACCGTAATATACATTTTACAACATCGTGCCAGGTACCGCTGAACCCCATTACTGCAATAGCCCTGCTGCAGGAGGCCAGGCTAAAGGCAGGCGACTGGCTGCTGCTGAACGCGGCCTCTTCGTCACTGGCCGGCATTATCATACAAATGGCAGTGCATAAAGGCATACAGGTGGTTGGGCTGTTGCACCATGCGCAGCATATACCGGCCTTGCAGGCACTGGGCGCGCAGGCGCTGCTGCAGGATGATGCTGCATTGGCGGAACAGCTGCAAACGATCACCGGCGGCAAGGGATTTAATGCTTTTCTGGATGCAGTAGGCGGTCCTGTGCTCACTACGGTTATACCGCTAATGGCTCCTTACGGCTATATATCTGTATATGGTAACCTTAGCAACAATGCGCCGGCCGCCTTTACCAACAGCGCCATTATTTACAAAAATCTTGCCCTGCAGGGCTTTGGAATTGACCACTGGCTGTCGGGGCAAACAAGGGAACAGGTACAGCAGGCTTACCGTACTATTGTAGACAGCCTGTATGATGGAACGCTCAGCTTCCGGCAAACGGTTACGGTGCCGCTTGAAAAATTCATTACAGATTATCCGGGGCTGTTGCATAACGCCAAACCCATTATTGTTTAAAAACGTATAACAGCAGCTGGTTTGGGCCGGAATGATAATGCCCCGGGACTATTATGTTCCGGGGCATTATGTTTTGCCGTACATCCCCAAATAATAGTATAATCCATCAACATAAAAGATTTATCTATTTCCTGTTCCCCCGGTTCCCGATATTTTTACCTGCATAACGGACAACATCCTGGTGAATGCACACTTTGGAGGGCTATCAACCATACACTCAGTAAAATAAGGACATCCGGCGTTATGAAGGCCTTACTGCAGCATAAAACTGCGGGGCAGGACTTCCATGTTTTGAAAATAAAACTTACAAAAATGCACTCTTTACCTACGCGCAGCCTGCTGTATGCGCAAAATTCCAGTTATCTCCGTACTCTTGTAAAAAGCGTACTGGTGGCGCTGTTTACCATCCTGTTGCTGCACTTTTCTATTGTTGCACAGGCACAATCCATTACCGTGCAAGGTAAGATCACCGGCGGCGGCAATCCCTTACCCGGTGCAGTGGTGCGTGTACAGGGCGGTACCACAGGTACTGCCGCAGATGCGGGCGGCCTGTATAAGCTAACAGTGCCTGCCGATGCCACGCTTATCTTTTCTATGTCGGGCTATAAGCCGCAAACGGTGCCTGTAGGCGGCCGCACCGTAATTGACATGGCCCTGGAAGTAGACCCGAAATCACTGGAAGAGGTGGTAGTAGTAGGCTATGGTACACAAAAGAAGGTAAACCTTACCGGCGCGGTTGCCACGGTAAGCGGTACAGAGCTGCTGAAACGCCCTGTTACCAACCCTTCGGCCATGCTGCAGGGCACTATGCCCGGCGTGCAGGTAGTACAGGGCACCGGCGAGCCGGGGAATGAAAATGCGTACATCCGTATACGTGGCAACGGCACTTTCAGCGGCGCGGGAGTAGATCCGCTGGTGCTGATAGACGGGGTAGAAGGCAAGCTATCTGACCTGAACCCTAATAACATCCAGAGCGTATCTGTGTTAAAAGATGCGGCATCCGCCTCTATTTACGGCGCGCGTGCCGCCAACGGCGTTATACTGGTTACCACCAAACAGGGCATAGAAGGCAAAATGCGCGTGCAGTATGATTTTAACTACGGCATTTACAAACCCACCAAGCTGTTTGACCTGATCACCAACTCGGCAGAATACATGGAGCTGTTCAACGAAGCACGTATCAACTCCGGTCTTAACTCCGGCCTGTACACACAGGAAATGATAAATGCTTACCGTAACAGCACCGACCGGATGCACTACCCGAATACGGACTGGTTAAGCCTTATATTCCAGACTGCGCCGGTACAAACACATAACCTGGGCTTCAGCGGCGGCCGTAACGGCACGGTGTACGACGCCTCTATCGGCTACGTAAACCAGGAAGGTATAATGAAGGGCTTTAACTATAAGAAGTACAATGCGCGCTTAAACATCACTTCCAGGGTGAATGACCGCATCCGCTTTGGCGCTAACATTGCCTTAAAATACGGCCATCGCGAAGCGCCGGTGTTTGGCTCCGAAGATATGTTTCTTTCCGCCATGGCGCAGGCGCCCACTTACGGCCCCTATCTTACTGACGGCAGCGGGCATTACACCTACAAAGCGTATGACCTGGAGTATAATAACAAAAACCCGGTGGCACTGCTGGATGGCAAGATCAATCATAATACGGACGACTACTCGGTAATGGCGCAGGGCTGGGTAGAGGTGGAGCTGCTGAAGCACCTTACCTGGTACACCAAAGGCGCTGTGAATGCTTCTTTTGATAAATACCATGATTTCCGCCCGCCACTGCAGCTGTATAATTTCCGCACGAATGAGTTCATGACCACGCTGGACCTGGGCGGCGGCCTGGAAGTGCAGGACCAGCAGAACATTTACACTAACCTGTATTCCTACCTCAGCTACGACCGTACTTTTGGCGATCATGGCTTTAAGCTGCAGGCAGGCTACAGCGCGGAGCAAAGCACCTACCAGTATTTGAAGGCCAGCCGCAAACAGTTCTCCACCGACAAGCTCACGGAGCTGGATGCCGGCAGCCCGGCCATACAATATGCCAACGGTACGCAAAACGGCTGGGGCCTGCTGTCGTTCTTTGGCCGGTTAGACTATAACTACAAAGAGAAATATTTGTTTGAGGCCAACATGCGTTACGATGGCTCTTCCAAGCTTACACCCGGCTCCCGCTGGGGCGTATTCCCTTCGTTCTCCGCAGGGTGGCGCGTAACAGAAGAGGATTTTATAAAAGACCTGGAGCTGGGCTGGCTGAATAACTTTAAGCTGCGTGGCTCCTGGGGCAAGCTGGGTAACCAGAACATCGGCAACTATCCCTACCAGTCGATCCTGAACTTTACCGGCAACTACTCTTTTGATGATGCGTCGCTTACTTCCGGTGCAGCGCAGCTGAACCTGGCCAATCCTTCCATCCGCTGGGAAACCACCACTATCACAGATGTAGGGCTGGATATGACCGTGCTGCAGGGGCTGAATATTACTGCCGACTGGTATAAGAAACGTACCACGGACATCCTGCGGCCATCCCAGGTAACTGGTGTAGTAGGTTTAAATGCGCCTACCATTAACGATGGTACGATGGATAACACCGGCATTGAGCTGGGCATTTCGTATAACCATCTCATTAAGGACGGCGGTTTAAAAGGCCTGAACTACACGATTGGCGGTAACCTGGAGCATTATAAAAATAAGCTGGTGCGTTATGGTCAGCGCGACATCAGCAGCACCAGCTACCGCATCCGCGACGAAGGGCTGGAATATGACGCGTATTATACGCTGAAGTGGATTGGTATTTTCCAATCGGAGGATGAGGTGCAGCACTCGCCCAGGCAGTATAATGATGATACGCAGCCGGGTGACCTGAAGTATGAAGATGTGAATAAAGACGGCGTTATCAACGATGCTGACCGTACTTATATAAAAGGCAACTATCCCAATATTAACTACTCTTTTAACATTGCCCTGCAGTACAAAGGATTTGACTTTTCGGCCATGGCGCAGGGTGTGCAGGGCACCCGGTTTTATGTAAGCGAATGGGGCACCATTCCCTTTGTGCAGGGTGCGCCGCCTACCACTGACTGGCGTAACCGGTGGACGCCTGAGCATCCCTCTGCCACCATGCCGCGCATTTACTGGGGCTGGGGCGCGCCGGAAAAAATACGCCGCGCTTCCTCTTACTATTTGCAGGATGCCTCTTATCTGCGCCTGAAGAACCTCACCATCGGGTACACCATACCGGCAGCCATTACCAGCCGCATGGGTATTGATAATGTGCGGGTGTACTTCTCCGGCGACAACCTGTTTACCGCCACCAAATACCGTGGCCTTGACCCGGAACGCGCCGGCAGCGGCAATTTTGTGCAGTACCCGCAGAATAAGATCTATTCTTTTGGTTTAAATGTTAAGTTCTAAGGTTATGAAAAAGTACACCATCTATATATGCCTCTTATTGTGCCTGGCAGGTACATCCTGTAAGAAATACCTGGACCAGAACCCAAAGGATGCCCTGGCCTCCACCGACTTCTGGCAAAAGAAAAGCGACTTTGACCAGGCGCTGGCCGCCTGCTACGCTACGCTGCAACCGGCGGAGTTTGCCGTGGAGCTGCCTGTGTGGGACTGCTTTACAGACGATGGTTTTGCGCAGCACAACTCCGGATCTGCCAAGGAAGTAGTGTCCGGCAGCATTAGTCCTACCACTGGCGGCTATGTGCCGCAGCTGTATAAGGATGCTTATGCAGGTATTGCCCGCGTGAACATTTTCCTGGACCAGCTAAGCAAATATGCCGGTACTGATTTTCCCGATGCGGATAAAACAAAGTATGAAGCAGAAGCCCGCTTCCTGCGCGCGTACTTTTATTTTCAGCTGTATAATATTTACGGGGATGTGCCGCTGGTGCTGCAGCCCTTATCGCTGGAAACGCAGAACCAGCCCAAGGCGCCGGCCGCGGACGTGCTTACGCAGATACTGGCCGACCTGGATTTCTGCATTGCCAACCTGAATGACGTACCTTACTACCAGAACAGCGGCCATGCCTGCGTTACATCCGCACAGGCGTTAAAAGCCCGCACGCTGATATTTGCCGCATATGGTAATAATGGCGTGCCCGATGCCGCGCTGCTTACACAGGTACGTGACCTTACACAGCAGATACAGGCAAAATACACACTCAGCGCCAACTTTGAAGATGTATTCCGCGATGCTACCCAAAAGGGCAATACAGAGATCATATTTTCCATCAATTTCCTGGCGCCCAATAACACCGCGCCCTGGGATATGTACTATGGCGACTGGATAGTGGCCAGCCCCCTGCAGAATTTTGTAGATGATTTTGAATGTGCAGATGGGTTGCCCTGGGGTGTATCGCCGTTGACCAATCCCAATGCGCCTTTTGAGAACCGCGATCCGCGTTTGAAGAAGACGGTGTTTGTGGATCACCCGGATTTTGGCGGCGGCAAAATTCATACGCCTTCCAACAGCCGGCCTACAGGCTACGGTGTATTGAAGTTCCTGGTGCCGGAAAATATACCATATGGCTTTTCTACTTTAAGCCAGCAGAACGCCGTGGTGTTCCGCCTGGCAGAAGTGCTGCTCATGTATGCAGAAGCGCAGAACGAGCTGGCCGGCCCGGATGCATCGGTATACAAAGCTATGACCGACCTGCGCGCCCGTGTTGGAATGCCGCCTTATCCCGCCGGCTTAACCAAAGACCAGATGCGCGGGCGCATACGGCATGAAAGAAGGATAGAGCTGGCATTTGAAGGCCTGCGTTACTTTGACCTGCGCCGCTGGCATATAGCCGGTGAGGTGCTGAATAATGTGAAAGATGGCATTAACCCGTACCATTATGAAGATAAATTCTTCCACTGGCCGTTGCCGCAGCCCGAAATAGATAAAAGCGGCGGCGTGCTGGTGCAGAACCCGGATTATAAATAGCATGTAAAATGTAAAAGTTGGAGGAGGCCACTAATAGCTAAATAGCACCGCTCCAACTTTTATATTTTAGATTTTACAGTTAACGTTTTACATTTCGTTCGCCTTTTGCATTTTAGATTTTACAGTTAACATTTTTCATTTTTTAGAAATGAGCCGACCGTTTTTTAGGAAGACATTACTGATCTTATTGTTAAGCAGCGCCAGCGCACTCCCGGCATTGGCGCAGCAGCCATTGCGTTTGTGGTACCGGCAGCCTGCCACTGCCTGGGAGGAAACCATTCCCCTGGGCAACGGCCGTTTGGGCATGATGCCCGACGGGCAGGTACGCAAGGAAAAGATTGTGCTGAATGATATTACCCTGTGGTCCGGCGCGCCGCAGGATGCTAATAACTACGATGCCTATAAGCTGCTGCCGCAAATACGGCGGCTGCTGGCGGAGCATAGGAATGATGAAGCACAGGCGCTGATGGACAAATCATTCGTATGTACCGGCAAAGGCTCGGCAGACGTGCCTTTTGGCTGTTTCCAGGTATTAGGCACCTTAACATTGCAATACGATTACAATAATATAGATACCACTCAGCTGCAGCCGGCAAAATATGAGCGGGAGCTGTTGCTGAACAATGCGGTAGCAGCTACCAGCTTTGAGCTGAACGGCGTTACCTATACGCGGGAGTACTTTACCAGCTTTGGTGATGATGTGGGCATTGTAAGGCTTACGGCCAGCAAGCCCGGGCAGCTGAATATTCGCGTGTCTATTGACCGCCCGGAACGGTTTGCTGTAAAAACCGAAGGCAACGAGCTGCAAATGTACGGCCAGCTGAAAAGCGGCACTGATACGCCGGGCATGCGCTACATAGCCCGTGTGCAGGCAAAGCTGAACGGCGGTACGCAGGCAATGGAGCATAATACGCTGGTGATAAAAAATGCCACGGAGGCTATCCTCATCCTTTCCATGGGTACGGATTTCCGTAATCCCGGCTTTATGCAAAAAACACAGCAGCTCATGGCGGCAGCCATGAAAAAAAGCTATGCTGCGCAAAAACAGCAGCATATCACCAACTATCAGCAATTATTTAACCGCGTGCAGGTGCAGTTAGGCACTACACATGCAGAGCAGCTGCCTACGGATGAACGCCTGGCGGCCTTTCATGAGCAGCCGTCTTCAGACGATGCTTTGCCCGCGCTGTTCTTCCAGTTTGGGCGTTACCTCAGCATCAGCAGTACCCGTGTGGGTTTGCTGCCGCCTAACCTGCAGGGCTTGTGGGCCAACCAGGTACAAACGCCCTGGAACGGCGATTACCACCTGGATGTAAATGTGCAGATGAACCACTGGCCGGTAGAGGTGAGCAATCTTCCTGAACTGAACCTGCCCCTGGCCGACCTCATAAAAGGCCTGGTAAAGCCCGGCGAAAGAACCGCCAAAGCCTACTATAATGCGGATGGCTGGGTAGCCCATGTGATTACCAATGTATGGGGCTTTACAGAACCGGGCGAAAGCGCTTCCTGGGGCGTTACCAAATCCGGTTCAGGGTGGGTATGCAATAACCTGTGGGAGCACTATGCATTTACCAACGATAAAAAATACCTGCAGGATATTTACCCGGTGCTCAAAGGCGCGGCGGAATTTTACAGCAGCATGCTGGTAACGGACAGCGCTACCGGCTGGCTGGTAACATCGCCCTCCTCATCGCCGGAAAACAGTTTTGTAATGCCAAACGGCAAACATGCCAGCATATGCGTAGGCCCTACTATTGATAACCAGATCGTGCGGGAGCTGTTTACTAACGTAATCACCGCTACGAAAGTGCTGAACACCGATGCTGCCCTGCGTGAAAAGCTGGCTGCCCAGCTGCAGAAAGTACCGCCTGCAGGCCGCATTGGCAGCGATGGCCGCCTGATGGAGTGGCTGGAAGAATACAAGGAAGCAGAGCCGCACCACCGGCATATCTCTCATTTATATGGCCTGTTTCCTGCGCCGTTAATTACGCCGGACGGAACGCCGGAGCTGGCGGCTGCGTGCAGAAAAACACTGGAAGCCAGGGGCGACGATGGCCCCAGCTGGTCTATTGCCATTAAACAGCTGTTTTGGGCAAGGCTGCATAATGGCAACCGCGCTTATAAATTATTCGCTGACCTGATGAAGCCTACGTTGAAAACCAACATCAACTACGGCGCGGGCGGCGGCACCTATCCCAATATGCTTACAGCAGGACCGCCCTACCAGATAGACGGTAACTTTGGCGGTGCCGCCGGCCTGGCCGAAATGCTGCTGCAAAGCCACGAAGGCTACATTGACCTGCTGCCCGCTATACCGGACCAGTGGAAGGCGGCCGGCAGCGTAAGCGGCCTTAAAGCCCGTGGCAACTTCACCGTTAGTATGACCTGGAAGGATGGTAAGATTACTCATTACACTATTACATCGCCGCAGCCGCGCAAAGTAAAGGTGAAGGTGAATGGTGAAATGAAAGCAGTAACGGCAGTTAAAATTTAGTATATTGAAAGCCTTTAAAACCCATTCAGGAAAGGAATAACCGTCAACATGCACTTTAAACATTTCGCCACGTTAATGGTCGTACCGTTCATAACGTACACGGCAAAGGCCCAGCACATGAATATACCTGTTGAAACCGCGCACAATGCCATGGTATTACAGGTGAACAAGCAAAAAGATCTCAGCACCATTTATTTTGGCCAAAAGCTGGCCAATGCTGCCGAATATGAGCAGGTGCCTGCTGTGTACAAACAGGCGCACGATTATACCGGCATATTGAACGCCGCCTACACGCCTTCAGGATCGCGCAACCTGCTGGAGCCCGCCATTACGGTTACCCATGCAGACGGCAATAATTCGCTTGACCTGCGTTATGTAAGTCACACTGTAACAAAGGTAGATGATAACATTTCCCTGCTGACCATAGTGCTGAGGGACCCGGTGTATGATTTTGAGGTAACGCTGTACTATAAAACCTATTTTAAGGAAGATGTGGTGGAGCAGTGGAGCGCCATCCGGCATAAGGAAAAAGGCGCTGTGGTGCTGCACAAATTTGCATCGGCCAACCTGCACCTGCAGGCAGCAGACGGCTTCTGGCTTACACAGTATCATGGCGACTGGGCCAGGGAAATGCAGCCGGAAGAATCCAGGATCACGCACGGCATCCGCACGCTTGATACCAAGCTCGGTACCCGTGCCAACCTGTTCCAGCCTTCGGTGTTCATGGTTGCTATGAACAAGCCTGCTACGGAAGATGAAGGAGAGGTGCTGTACGGCGCGCTGGAATACAGCGGCAACTTCCGTATAGACCTGGAGCTGGACCCCCAGGATAACCTGCGCATTATTGCCGGGATTAATAACTACGCCTCTGACTATACGCTGCAGCCCGGTGAAACATTTACCACGCCGGCCTTCCTGTACACCTTATCCGGTAATGGTAAGGGCATGGCCAGCCGCAACCTGCAAACCTGGGCGCGTAACTACAAGCTGCTCGATGGAAAAGGCACCCGCCTTACGCTGCTGAACAACTGGGAATCTACCTACTTTGATTTTAATGAAAGTAAGTTATTCCAGCTGTTAAAAGCAACCAAAGAATTAGGGGTGGATCTTTTCCTGCTGGATGATGGATGGTTTGCCAACAAATACCCGCGTAACAACGATCATACTGGCCTGGGCGACTGGCAGGAGAACAAAACCAAGCTGCCTAACGGCATTGCCTCACTGGTAAAAGAAGCGCAGCAGGATGGCGTTAAGTTTGGCATATGGGTAGAGCCGGAAATGGTAAGCCCTAAAAGCGAGCTGTATGAAAAGCATAAAGATTGGGTAGTGCGGCAGCCGCAGCGCGATGAATATTATTTCCGCAACCAGCTGGTGCTGGACCTCAGCAACCCGCAGGTGCAGGATTTTGTATTTGGTATAATTGATAACCTGTTCACCAAAAATCCGCAGCTGGCCTATATTAAATGGGACTGTAATGCGGTGATCTACAACGCGCATTCGGCCTACCTGAAAAACCAGTCGCATTTTTACATTGAGTATATGCGCGGTTTGTACAAGGTGCTGGAAAGAATACGCGCTAAATATCCCAAAGTACCCATGATGCTGTGCTCCGGCGGTGGCGGCCGGGTAGATTATGCAGCCCTGCAGTACTTCACCGAGTACTGGCCCAGTGATAATACCGATCCTATGGAGCGCATTTTCATCCAATGGGAATACTCCTATTTTTACCCGGCCATCAGCAGCTCTAACCACGTTACAGACTGGGGCAAGCAGCCGCTGAAGTTCCGTACAAACGTAGCGATGATGGGTAAACTGGGTTTTGACATTGTAGTGAGCAAGCTGCCGGAACAAGACCTGCAATATGCGCAGCAGGCTGTTAAAACTTACAACGGGTTCAAGTCTATCATCTGGCAGGGCAACCAGTACCGTTTATCCAACCCCCGGCACGATAATGTAGCGGCCATGTTATATCTCAACGGGCAGCAATCGTCCGGCGTAATTTTCAATTACCTGGTCAATAACCGTTATGGTATGCACAGCGCTACACCCATACGTTTAAAGGGTTTAAAGGCGAATGCGCAATACAGGATAAAGGAAGTGGACCTGTACCCTGGCACAAAATCCACAATTGATGATAGTAAAACCTATTCCGGCGATTTCCTGATGAAAGTAGGTTATAACCCGGATGTGAACAGCCACAGGACCAGTGTGGTACTGCAAATAGATGAAATTTAGCACATGAAGCAATTGTTTTGCCTGGCCCTTTGCCTGCTTATGGTTTGCACGCTGCGTGCGCAAACCGCGCGGGTAAAGGCGCCGCTGAAAAGTGAAGATTATATTACCCGCAACGGTAACCTGGATAATGCCTGGTATTGCATTCAAAAGCGTAAAAAGATCAACGTGGTGTTCCTGGGAGGTTCTATTACGCATATGGAAGGCTGGCGCAACCTGGTATGCCAGTACCTGCAGCAAACCTATCCTGCTGTTAAGTTCAGCTTCCGCAACGCAGGTATTCCTTCCCTGGGCAGCGTGCCGCATGCTTTCCGCTTTCAGCGCGATGTGCTGGACAAAGGACCGGTAGACCTGCTGTTTGTGGAATCAGCGGTGAACGACCATGTGAACGGTACCCCGGAAATACAGCAGCGGCGGGCATTGGAAGGTGTTGTGAGGCATATGCTCCGTGTAAATCCTGCTGTGAATATTGTGCTCATGGCATTCGTAGACCCGGATAAAATGGCTACCTACCGTGCCGGTAAAATACCGGCGGAAGTGCAGGTGCATGCGGAAATTGCGAAAAAATACAAGCTTCCTTTTATCAACCTGGCCAAAGAAATTACCGACCGTATTGATGCAAAGGAGTTTACCTGGGAAGATGATTTTAAAGACCTGCATCCGGCGCCTTTTGGACAGGGCTTGTATTTCAATACCATCAAACAGCTGCTGAGCAAGGCTTTCACCAGGCCGGCGCCACCTCACCCGGTAAGCGTATCGCTGATGCCGCCTCTTGATACGCTCAACTATGCACAGGCTGATTATGCAGATATTCACAATGCTAATCATTTACAGGGCTTTACCCTGGATGAGGACTGGAAGCCGGCAGACGGCACGCCTACACGCCCCGGCTTTGTGCATGTGCCCGTGCTGGTATCTGACAGCAGTGGCCACGCCTCGCTCAACTTTCCGTTTACCGGCCGTGCGGTGGGCATAGGCGTACTATCCGGTCCGGATGCGGGTTTCATCAAATATAGTATTGACGGCGGCCCGGAGCAGGAAATAGATTTGTATACAGAGTGGAGCAACAGCCTGTACCTGCCCTGGTATTTGATACTTGGCGACGGATTAAGCAAGGAAAATCATAATTTAAGGTTGCAAACAGGCGGGCCGCATGCAGGCAACACCAAAAATGTATGCCGCATTGTTTACTTCCTGGTGAATAAGTAGGCCTGCCGCTGCGCCAGTAGCGATATGGATAAACACAAACGACGCGATGGATTTGAAGGGCAAAAGCTGATCAGCTTACCGGAGGCAGTATGCCTGAACCATGCAAAGAAAAATACAGCGCTTAGCCCGGTGTACCTTACCCACATCGGGTACTTTCCCAAAGCCATTGCACATTACCGCCTGCGCAAGAGCGGCTGTAAGGATAACATTCTTATTTACTGCCTGCGCGGCAAGGGCTGGTACCGCATTGGCAGCCGCACCTATACCGTAGGGCCCAACCAGTTTGCCATTATACCCGCCACCACGCAATACCTTTGTTACGGCGCCGATGAAGCAGATCCCTGGACTATTTACTGGGTGCACTTCAGCGGGCCTGATATGGACGGGTTTAATAAATCGTTGAACATCCGGGCAGACGATGGCCCGCGTGAAATACTGCTGAATGAAAAAGGATTACAGGTATGGGAGAACATGTACCAAAGCCTCGAAATGGGCTACAGCACCGATAACCTGAACAATGCCAACTTTTGCCTGTACCAGTTTATAGCTACTTTCCTGTACCCTGATAAGCACCAGCAGCGTAAAAGCCCTGCACCGGAAGATTATATTACCCAAACCATTTTATACATGCGCAGCCGCCTGCATGAGAAGCTCACCGTAGAGGACATGGCAGCCACGCATAACCTGTCGGCCTCTTATTTTTCAACCTTGTTCCGCAAAGCTACCGGCATGCCGCCTATTGATTATTTTATTCACCTGAAGATACAGAAGGCCTGCCAGCTGCTGTTTCAGAATAACCTCAAGGTAAAGGATGTGGCAGCAGCCATCGGGTATGATGATCCTTACCACTTTTCCCGCCTGTTTAAAAAACACATGAGCGTATCTCCCGAACAGTACAAGGCAGCCAGCCGCCGGGAAGAATAAGCGATTTTAGTATCATAATCGGATAATTCATCATAATGAAAGAATAGATCATTTTGTATGCATCCCCAACGTTTTAATTTCACGTTGTAAGATGTAGTCATGATCACGGATGTTTTCACGTTTGATGCACGTTTTCCATTGGATAAAGGAACCGGCAGCGATGCGGTGCACCGCAACCCTGTTTACTCCTACGCCGTAACGCAGTTGAAGGATGACAGCGGGCTAACCGGCCAGGGATTTGCATTTACGCTGGGTGCGGGCAACGACCTGGTATGCAAAGCCGCGCAGTTTTATGCGCAACAATTAAAAGGAAAGGATATTGAGGAGCTGATGGCCGGTTTTGGCGTTGTGTTCAACCGCTTTGCCAATGAGCAGCAGTTCCGCTGGCTGGGCCCGCATAAGGGCGTGGTGCATTTGGCGCTGGCATCCGTAACCAATGCCTGTTACGACCTGTGGGCTAAAAAAAGAGGCGTGCCGTTATGGAAGCTGCTTATTGATCTTTCGCCGGAACAGGTGATTAATACGCTGGACCTTTCTTACCTGGAAGATGTATTGACAAAAGAAGAAGCGCTGCAGCTGCTGCAGCAGGCACTGCCCACTGCGCCCGCCCGCTATGGTATTTTACAGCAGGGCTATCCAGGTTACGACACTTCCATTGGCTGGTTCAATTATTCAGATGATAAGGTAAGGGAAAACACACGTATAGCCGTGGCTGAAGGCTTTACAGCCATGAAGCTGAAGGTAGGCTCCGCCGACCCGGAACGGGATATACGCCGTGCGCATATTGTGCGCGAAACCGCCGGCAGCCGGGTAAAGGTAATGCTGGACGCCAACCAGCAATGGACGCTGCCGCAGGCATTGCATATTTGTAAAACACTGCAATCTATGCATCCATACTGGATAGAAGAGCCCACCCACCCGGATGATGTGCTGGGCCATAAAACCCTGGCAGATGCCATTGCACCTGTTAAGCTGGCCCTGGGCGAGCATGTGCCTAACCGCGTTATCTTTAAGAACTACCTGCAAACAGGCTGCGCCGGCTTTATACAGGCAGATGCTGTAAGGGTAGGAGGCGTAAGCGAATTTATAACCGTTAGCCTGCTGTGCCGCAAGTATGGCATACCGGTAGTGCCGCATGTGGGCGATATGGGACAGCTGCACCAGCACCTGGTATTGTTTAACCATATTGCCATAGGGCACCCGGCGCTTTTCCTGGAGCACATTCCGCATTTACAAAAACATTTCGTACACCCGGTGCAGGTGCTCAATGGCGTTTATGTTACGCCGCAGGAGCCGGGCAGCAGCTGCGATCTTAAAGCATACCAATGATCAAGCCATTAGACCTGACCATAGCTATCCTGTATGTAATAGGTATTGTAACCATAGGGCTGTGGAGCGGTATACAACACCGGAGAAAACATGCAAACGGCAATGCCGCCGGGGAATATTTCCTGGCCGGTAAAACGTTGCGCTGGCCCATGATTGGCCTGGCGCTGTTTGCCACCAATATTTCCTGTGTGCACCTGGTAAGCCTGGCGCAGAGCGGGTTTGACACCGGCTTGCTGAACGGCAACTTTGAGTGGATGGCCGCTTTTACGCTTATACTGCTGGCGTTGTTCTTTGCGCCGTTTTACATCCGCTCAGGCGTAGCCACGCTGCCTGACTTCCTTGAAAAGCGCTACGACCGTGCCAGCCGCGACTGGCTGGCCATTGTATCTGTAGTATCGGCCATCATCATACACATTGCATTTTCATTGCTGGCAGGCGGCATTGTGCTGCATACCCTGTTTGGCGTGAATATATACACCAGCGTGATCGTGATCTCTTTGCTTACGGCGCTGTACACGATTGTAGGCGGTTTAACAGCCGTGGTAATAACAGAGTCTGTGCAAACCATTGTACTGCTGGCAGGCGCTGTTATCATTACCATAGCTGCCTGGCATAAGATGGGCGGCTGGCAACCTATGGTAAATGTGCTGCAGCATGACGGCGCTTTAAACAAACTATCTATGCTGCGCCCGCATGGCGATGGCAGCGGCATGCCCTGGTATGCGGTGTTCCTGGGTTACCCGGTGCTGGGCATCTGGTACTGGTGCGCCGATCAAACCATTGTGCAGCGCGTACTGGGTGCAAAAGATGAAGACCATGCCCGTGTGGGCGCGTTGTTTTGCGGGTTCATTAAAATACTGCCGGTGTTCATTTTTGTAATGCCTGGTTTATTTGCCTACACCTTAACCAAAGCCGGTTTGCTGGATGTAAGCGCGCTTACGGGCAGCAACGGAGCGGTGAACAGTAAGGGCATTTACACGGTTATGATCACGCAGCTGCTACCGGGTGGATTAACAGGTATTGTAGCGGCTGCGCTGCTGTCGGGCTTAATGAGCCAGATCTCCGGCGCGCTTAACGCCATTGCAACGCTGTGTAGCTATGACATATACAAACGCTATTACCCGCAGGCATCTGACCAAAAGCTGGTAAAAGCAGGCAAGATGGCAGCCGGCCTGGCGCTGGTGTTTTCCCTGGCGTTAATGCCGTTACTGAACAGCTATGAAAGCATTTTCAATGGCCTGAACGATGTAATAGCGCATATTGCGCCGCCTATTACCTGCGTGTTCCTGCTAGGTATTTTCTGGAGCAAAGCATCAGCGGTTTCCGCCAAGCTAACGCTGTGGATAGGCTCTGCTTTAGGTGCGCTGGTATTCGCCATCAATAAATTGTTCCCCGGTACAGTAGTGGGGCATATACCTTTTATGATGATGGCTTTTTACCTGTTTTGTATATGCGTGCTGCTGCAGGTAATATTTACGTTTGCTTTTCCGGCGCCGCCGCAGGCGGTTGGCAACCGTGTATTATACTGGCAATCGCCGTCTGCTCCCTTGCAATCGCCGGGCTGGCGGGGCATTGGCAACTATAAGCTGCTGGCGGGAGTGTTGTTGGGTGTAATGGCGGTGTTGTTTTGGTGGTTTAGGTAAGTGTAAAGCAGAAAGCATAAAGCAAGAAGCTGGAAGCGTGAAATCTAAAGCACAAAGCAAATGGTAATGAATGAAGCAAAGAAAGGGGTGCCGTAAGGAAATAGCAGGCACAGGTAATAGAAATAAAGTAAACAGCAGGTATCCGCTGCATTAAGCTTTTAGCTTTATGCTTTCGGCTTTCTGCTCTCTTAAAACTAATATTATGTTCTTAGCAGATAAAGTGATTTTTTTAACGGGTGGTTCTATGGGCATTGGATACGAGTGTGCCCGCAAGTATGCAGCGGCAGGCGCTAAAGTAATAGTGGTGGCCAATGAGCCGGTATCGCTTGAAGCAACCATTAAAGAGTTGGGTAGTGAGCACGCCGCTATATTATGCGACGTAGCTAAACCCGCTGAAGTAAAAGCCGCTGTGCTCCAAACACTGCAGCGTTACGGCAAAATAGATGCTATTCATAATAATGCCGGTATTGCCGCGCCTTCCAAGCCTTTACATTCAACTACAGATGAAGAATGGGAGCAGCTGTTCCGGGTGAATTTGAAGGGTATTTATCATACTACCAAATACGGACTGGATGCGCTGATTGCTTCCCGTGGCTGCATTCTTAACACCAGCAGCCTGGTGGGCGAAATAGGGCAGGAGAACCATGCAGCCTACACCGCCACTAAAGGCGCGGTGAACAGTCTTACCAAATCCATGGCGTTGGACTATGCTCCCTATCATATACGGGTAAACGCCGTTGCTCCTGCTGCTGTATGGACGCCCATGCTGCGCAAGTGGAACAGCGAGCAGGCCAGCGAAGCAGCCATGGAAGAATACCTGAAACATATTCATCCGCTGGGCTACTGCCCCGAAGGTGATGTGATTGCAGATGCAGCCGTATTTTTGCTGTCGGAGAAAGCACGGTTTATTACAGGGTGTATTTTACAGGTAAGCGGCGGCGCGGAGCTGGGGTATAGAAGGGTGTTGAATGGGAGTGAAAGGATAATGGAAGGGAAGTGACGCCGAATAATATCACCCTGGAAGAATACGTTACATCCCCTCCGGCCTGTTCCTCCTCCTGTACTCCTTCGGCGATACCCCCATCAGCTTCGAGAACATTCTCGAAAAATAATAAGGATCATCCATACCCAAACTCTCTGCTGTTTCTTTGATTGTAATATCCGGTAGCAGCAGGTACTGGCAGGCTTTCTGTACTTTAAGGTGGTTAAAATATTCCACCGGCGCATAACCGGTACGCTCCCTGAAAATAGTAGAGAAATAAGACACGGATAAATTCGCAAATTCCGCAAACTCGTTCAGCGTAATACGGGTGTGTATTTTCTCCTGCATCAGGTCAAGCGTAGCGGCAATTACGTCTTTTTCATCATGCTGCTTCACAAAATTGAACTTGTCTTCGTACAGCAGCGAAGAAAGGAAATGATAGAATATCATATTTACATACCGCAGGTTATCTGCGGTATAACCCCGTTCCAGGTTGCTGTAAATCTCTTCAAACAGCTTAATACGGTTATCGCTATACGGCAAATACGGCTTGTAGTTTTTGGCATGCTGCAGTATAAGATCTACAATATAGGCGGCCAGCTCACCTTTGAAATGAATCCAGTAAATAGTCCATGGATCGTCTTCATTGGCCGAATAGGTGTGCGGGGTATTGGCTGGTATGGTAATGAATTGAGAAGGAGAAATATCTACCCGTTTGCGGTTAATTTCCATCCAGCCGCTGCCCTCCACGCAATAAATAATAATGTGCTGTCCAATGCCGGTAGAGCGCTTCATATAGTGCCCTTTCGCCTTTGGATAATAGCCAATATCAGTGATGTAGATTTGCCGGGTAATGGGATCTTTTGTTAAAAAATCAGTGCTTATTTTTTTAGGCAAAACAATAAGCCGCTGCCCTTCAAACCCTTCGCGTTTTCTCGCCACTTTCTCTTTCATGCGCAAATATAATAAGTTGGGAAGTTCCGAAAAACCGTATAAAAATCCATCATGATCGCAAAAATCACTATTCTTAGTCTTATTCTCAATCCCGAATTTTGGCTCAAATCCACCGTGGGACAATCTATGCCGGGCCCCAACCGCCCGGTGCACTAAAAATTCTGGTTATGAAAAATTTTACATCCTTTTACCTTTTACTGCTATACGTGTGCCTTGGAATGCAGGTCACGGTACAGGCGCAAACCAGCCAGCTGCATGGGCGGGTGCTGGATGCCGCCACTAAAAATCCCCTTCCGTTTGTTACTGTCACTAATATGGCGAACAAAAAAGCATCGCAGAAAGCAGATGCAGCGGGGAGCTTCACTATCACTGTTAACGGCAGAACCAATCTGCTGTTCAGTTATGTAGGATATAAAAACCGGACAGTAACCGTTTCACCCGGCGATACGGCTATTACCGTGGCTATGGAAGCAGATATTTCCGGCCTTAACGAAGTAGTGGTAATTGGTTACGGTCAGCAACAGAAAAAAGACCTTACCAGCGCTGTAGCCAGCATTTCCGGTAAAGAGCTGGCAGAGATGCCGGTTACCAATATCAACAGCGCGCTGCAATCAAGGGTGCCAGGGGTACAGGTAACCAGCGGCGGCTTTGAGCCGGGCGCCGGTACTAATATAAAGATCAGGGGTATCAACTCTATTCAATCAGGCGATGGCCCCACCTATGTGGTAGATGGCGTGATCATGACCGGCGACATCCGCGAGATCAACCCATATGATATTGAATCGATAGATGTGCTGAAAGATGCATCTGCCGCTGCTATTTATGGCGCACGCGCCGCTGCCGGCGTAGTGATTATTACTACCAAAAAGGCAAAGGCCGGCCGCTCCAGCATCGACTACAATGGTTATTACGGTATACAAAAGATTTCCCGCAGCTATGATTTTATTGATGCAAAAGACTACGCCAACCTGCGCAGGATTGCGCTGAGTGATGAAGATCCTGTTGCCTGGCCGCTGAACGATCCTAAAACAGATTCCGCCGTGTTTAGCCCACGTGAGCTGCAAAGCCTGGCCGCCGGCAAATCCTACAACTGGGAAGATGCCATTACACAGGTAGCGCCTATGCAAAGCCATACGCTCAGCATATCAAACGGTATTGGCCGTAACAAAATATACCTGAGTGGTAACTACCTGGACCAGGGCGGCATTATCATCGGCTCTAACATGAAACGCTATTCTGTGAAAGGGAACATGGAGTCTGCGGTAACCGATAAGCTTACCATGGGGCTGAATACCAACTTCTCCCATATAGAAACAGACGGCGTAAGCAAGGCTGCTTATTATAATGCCGTTACCATGAGCCCGCTGCGTCCTATTTATGACTCCACCGGCAAACCGCTGGTAGAAGTAGATCCCAACACTGGTAAAATAGGCGCCGACAATCCCGTGGCGCTGGCTAAAGATGCCATTAACCACAGTGTAGACGACCGTTTCATCGGCAACCTGTTCCTGGAATATAAAGTGCTCAGTGGGCTGAACTTCCGTTCCAGCCTGGGTTTGGATGTGTACAAAAACCAGCGCTTTGAATACTACCCGCGTAATACGTACGACGGGTATGCGCAGCTGGGCGTAGCCAAAGTACAGAACTTCGGCTACCGCGACTGGGTTTGGGAAAACACCCTTACCTATGACTACAAGCCTTCGGAGAATCACGCGCTGAACATACTGGCAGGTTATACTACGCAAAAAAGAAGGCAGGAATACAATTTTGAACAGGCTTCCGGTTTCCCTACAGATGAACTAACGTATAAAAATATGAGCCTGGCCGCCAGGCGGGATAATATTTCCAGCGATTACTGGAACCGTGTTATCAATTCCGTACTAGGCCGTGTAATTTATAAGTTCAAGGATCGCTACATCTTCAATGTAACGGCCCGGTATGATGGCTCTTCCAACTTTGGTGCGGAAAACCGCCATGGTTTCTTCCCCTCTGTAAGCGGCGCCTGGCGTTTGATAGATGAGCCGTTCATTGGGTTTAAGATGAAATCGAAAGTGAACGATGCTAAAATACGTGTAAGCTACGGCGTTATAGGTAACCAGGATATTAGCTACGACCGTATCTATACCCGTATGGATGCTGCGGCTTATCCCTTTAACGGCAGCTCCCAGTCCACCGGTTACCAGTTAGGCGGCAATGCGGGCAACAGCGCGCTGAAATGGGAAAGCCAGCGGCAGTTCAACGCCGGTTTTGACCTGGCCCTGTACAGCTCCCGCATTCAGCTAACGTTTGACTTCTATAACAAGGATATTCACAACCTGCTGCTGAACCAGGACCTGGCGCCTTCGCAGGGCTACAGCAACAAGATGATCAACGTGGCAGCCATGAACACGCGCGGCGTAGACATTGGCCTGAAGCTGTACCCGGTTAAAACGCCCAACTTCGACTGGCAGGTGAACCTTAACTGGTCGAAGTACAAATCAAAGATCACGTCACTGCTGCCGGGCCGCGACTCTTTAAGCCCCACACTGAAGGTGGGTGAGGCGCCCAACAGCCTGATAGTGGATTATGTGTATGACGGTTTGTACCAGGAGGGCGACGACTTTAAGCTCAATCCCTCCGGCCATCCCGGCGACATAAGAGTGAAAGATATTAATAACGATGGCGTTATTAACCAGTACGACCGCGCCATAGTAGGCCGCACTACTCCGAAAGGATGGGGTGGTTTCTGGAACTATTTCCGCTACAAACGTATATCCATGACAGTATTTGCCACCTACATGTACGGGCATGATATATACAACAAAGCGTATACAGACTACCTGTATATGGGCGCGGGCCGCAACGTAATTGTAAAAGCCGGTTTGAACTACTGGACGCCTGCCAATACGAATACGGATATTCCACGGCCCAATGCCTTTGGCAGCTCGCTGCGCATGTTGCCGCAGGGCTCCTCCAGCTATGCAACAGAAAAAGGCGATTTCATCCGCATACGGGACATTACGCTGGCATATGATTTTTCTCCCAACCTGCTCAGCAGGATCAAGGTACGATCGCTGCGTGCATACGTACAGGTAATGGAGCCATTCCTGTTCACCAGCTACCATGGTATTGATCCGGAGATCAATGGTAACACTGATCCCAGCCAGGCAGTGGACATTTACCCGCGGTACCGCACCTTTTTGTTTGGCGTAAACCTGGGCTTATAATCTTAAAACTACGATCTCATGTTATTTACACATAAATATTCCAATGTAGGCAGGATCTCACTGATCTTTATCATAACGGGCATGCTGTTGGCCGGCTGTTCCAAACAGCTGGATATAAAACCCGAAGTGTTTATATCGCCGGAAGAGCTTTATAAAGACGAAGCCGGGGTGAAATCAGGCGTTGTAGGCATTTACCGCCAGCTGCTGGAGCTGAAACGTTCCGATTATGTAATTGTAGGCATGGTAGGTACCGACGAAGGTAAAACCACTTTGTTCGTACCCACCTGGGGTACTTACTGGCAGAACTTCTGCGCCGTAAATACTTACTCTACGCTGATGACCGCACAAAACGATGTGGTGCAGGGTTTTTGGATAGATTGTTATAGAGGTATCGGCAACGCTAATGTAGCCATCCGCAGCATACCCAAAGCGCCGGTGGGCGATGCGGTGAAGAACCAGGCATTGGGCGAAGCCCGTTTCCTGCGCGCACTGTTCTACTTTTACCTGGTGCAGGTGTATGGCGGCGTGCCCATGCCTACTGAAGTTGAGAACCTGGCGGCCGACGCTAAAGGCGGGTTGCCACGCAGCAGCGAAGATGAAGTGTATAAGCTTATCCTGGATGATCTGCAGTTTGCCGCGGCTAACCTGGCATCTAAAGGCGCGGACGGCAATGCAGGCCGCGCCACCAAAGAAGCCGCCACGGCCTTGCTGGGCAAAGTGTATCTTACCCGTAAAGACTGGACCAATGCCAAGAACACGCTGGAGCCGCTGTTAAGCGCATCCAACGTAAGCCTGATGCCCAATTACGCCGACCTGTTTGTAGAAGCAAATGAAAACAATATAGAGTCGCTGTTTGAGATACAGTTCTCCAATGAGCTGAACAACACCAGCAACCTGGCCGCTAACCTGGGCTGCTGGCAGATCAACTCACCGGAGCTGCCCGGCGCAGGCGGCCATGTGATCATCCCCACCGATTATTATTTCAACAGCTTTGAAGAAGGCGATAAACGCAAGGATGCCACCTTTCGCACCCTGTTCTATGATAAAGACGGCAACCCGGTAGATTATTCCTGGTGGTCGGATGTGGGTAAGCCGCACATCAAAAAGTTCGATATTACCAAAGGCGCGTCTGTTAGCGGCAGTCTTTCATCACGCAACCTGTATTACCTGCGTTTGGCAGATGTAATACTGATGTATGCAGAAGCGCAGAATGAGCTGGGTAACACCGGTATAGCTATGCAAAACCTGGATAAGATCCGCAACCGGGCCGGCCTGGATAACTATGAAACCGTGCACGGTACTACACTTAACAAAGATCAGATGGCAAAGGAAATAATGATGGAACGTATGCGCGAGCTGGGCTTTGAAGGTTGGCGCTGGTTTGACCTGAAACGTACCGGCACCCTGCTTACAGAAGTAAAGGCGCATAACATAGATGCCGCACCCAACATCCAGGAAAAGCATTTGCTATATCCCATCCCCACCAGGGAGTTTGAGAATAACCAGTCGTTACAGCCATCGGACCAGAACCCGGGCTACTAATACTGAAGTGTGAAAAGATGAACCATGTATAAAAGAACGTTATTACCACTCATTAGCTTGTTACTGGCAGGGCAGGCAGCGGCCCAACAGGTGCAGGACAGCGCGGATAGCCTGGTATTGTCTAACAGCCAGGTACGTATAGTAGTTGATCATGCCTCCGGCAAGGTGAGCTACTATTTTCAAAACGGCGTGCAGCTGCAGCATACCACTGCTTATGTAGAAGATGTACATGCCGGCATGCTGGGCACCGCAGATTTCAGCAGCCATACTACCGCTGCAGATACCTTACAGGGAACGCTGGGCAAAGGCATCAGCCTGCGCATTACCCATGCCGGTGATAAGCAGCCATTGAGCCTGGTACAACATATCATCCTTTACGAAAACCAACCATTTTTGTTGATCAGTGCAGCGGCAGTTTCCGGTAAAACCACCAGCGTTTTACCGGAAACCCGTAATATATCGCCGCTATTTGTAGACGCTGCACAACAAGGCCGCGCCTACATTCCAGGTACAGCACCCCGCATATTGGATGTGCCCTTTGATAATGATAACTGGGTAAAAGTGCTGGCCCGGCCCTGGCCGGCAGATACCGGCATGCCGGTACGCGGCACCAGCTATGAGTTTGCATCCCTGTACGACAACAATACTTTCTCCGGCCTGGTAGCCGGCAGTATTACACACGACGTTTGGAAAACAGGTATCACCTACCGCACCGGCGCCGCAAAAGGAGTGCTGGACACGCTGAATATTTACGGCGGTGCTGCCACGGAAGACAACAAGGCGCTGCCTGCTTCCTATGGCGGGCTGGATGGCACGCATGATCACGCGCCGCATGGCACTATACAAGGTACAGCAGTTTATTCGCCGGTGATTTACCTGGCGGCAGGTAATGATACCCGTAAAGATTTCGTTGGTTATGGCAAAGTGAATGTACTGCAGGCCGGCCATCTGCAATGGCAGGGTTATGCGCCCTTTTACTGGAACAGCTTTGGCGTGGAAGGCGTGCTGGGATATGAAAAGGTGATGATGCCGCCGGGCGTAGCCAAAATATCCGACTTCATTGCCACGCTTAATAATTTCAACAAATATGCGCAGCCGGTATTAAGCATCGACTCTTATGATCAAAGCATCTACACTACGGACCTGCTGGCGTCTTTAGGGAAATATGCTGCAAAAAGGCACCAGCAGCTGGGCTTTTATTTCATCCCCTTTGCGGTGTGGACCTGGAAAAACAATATGGACCAGACAAAGCTGCATGGCACCAATGTACTGCTGCGCGATGTTGTGCTGAAAGATAAAAATCATCGGCCTATTGCTTATAAAGACGGTGACTGGGGCGCATTTGCCATTGATCCTACTCATCCTGCAGTAAGGGAATATATTATCGGGCAGCTGCAAAAAGCCAAAGCCATTCATGCATCTTTTATCAAGATAGATTTTTTAACCGCAGGTTCACTGGAATCCACCACCCGGTATGACTCACGCGTGCGAACCGGTATGCAAGCATACAACTACGGCATGAAAATGCTGAAAGGGTTGGTGGATTCTATTATGGGACCGGATATTTTTATTACCATGGCTATATCGCCCATGTTCCCCCACCAGTACGCGCATACGCGGTTTGTGTCAACAGACGTGTACTCTCATCTGCGCGACGACCAGCTGGGCTTTCCTGCATGGGGCAGCACCGGAGCGTCGCTGGCCAGCGGCTCCCATATGTGGTGGGTACAAGGTACCTTATGGCCTTATACCAACCTGGACGTAGCCATTATGAAGCATTTCCAGAAAAATCCAGACCTTACAGAACAGGAAATCAAAGTAAGGCTGTATGCCATGATGGTAATGGGCAGCATTTTGGGTGATGGGTCCGACTTCCGTGATAAGGTGGCGGCAGAAAGAGCGCAGCGGTACTTGAATAACCCGGAAATTTGTGCTTTCTTTAGCCAGCCAAAAGTATTTACCCCGCAGCGCATGTCCGACGGAGAAACCATGGATCAGCAGCTTAGCTTTTACCTGCAGGGAGATACTACCATGCTGGCTGCTTTTAATTTTGATACACAAAAAGTATTTAAGGAAACGTTTAATACAGGAACAATAGGTCTGGATAGCAGCCGGGCCTATACCATAAAGGATTTGTTAACTGGTCGGTCATTAGGACAAATAACACGTGGGCAAACATCTATTTTACTGACGGTGCCGGTAAAGGATGCAGTGCTCGTAAAGTTGGTGCCGGTAAATGACTAGCCATTAAAACAGGAAAATTGACGACGCGGCAATCAACAACAGCACTGGAATTAAACAGCAAACAAGTTGGCGCGCTACATGGCGGGCCTTTGCATTTAATTACACTTCAGAACGACCATATTACAATACACATCACTAACCTGGGATGCGCTATAATGGCCATTTATACACCCGGCCGCAATGGTATGATGAAAAACATTGTGGCCGGCTTTGCACATCCGCAGGACTATGCCAATAACCCCTGGTATTTTGGCTGCGTTGTTGGCCGTTACGCCAACCGCATTGCCGGCGGCCGTTTTATGCTGGATGGTAAGCCGGTACAGTTATCGGTAAACAACAACAATAATCACCTGCATGGCGGTTTTGAAGGGTTCCACACCCGGGTGTGGACACTGGAAGCACTGCTACGTGAAGATGATCGTGTTGGTGTAGTACTGGCATATACCAGCAGGGATGGGGAAGAAGGCTATCCCGGCAACCTGAAGGCGCAGGTAAAATATACGCTGAACCAGCAAAACCAGCTGGCTATCAGTTATACAGCGGTAACGGATAAACGAACGCCCGTTAACTTTACCAATCACAGCTACTTTAACCTGGGCGGTTTTGAACCACCGCTGATTACGGACCACATACTACAGGTAAACGCCGGCCATTACACGGAAAAAAATGAGCACAATGCGCCAACCGGCCGCATTTTGCCGCTGGCGGGCACCTGTGCCGACTTTACTGTTGCTACCCGCATTGGTGACAATATCCACCAGTTTCCACAGGACAAAGGCTTTGATCATAATTACGTGCTGAAACAAGACGGTTTTTCAGCACCAGCGGCTATTTTAGAAGACCCGTTAACCGGCCGTTATCTGCAGGTATTCACCGACCGCCCGGGCATGCAGGTGTACACCGCCAATTACTGGGACGGCAGCATTACCGGCCAGCAGGGTAAGGCATATGTACAGCACGGCGCTGTGGCGTTGGAAACGCAGGCCTTCCCGGATAGTCCTAACCATGCTGCATTTCCGAATACTATACTTGAGCCGGATGCAGTATATGAAAGCACAACGGTGTATGCGTTTGGGGTGAGGGGTTAAAACCTGATGGCCGTCACTTTCCACATCTACCATAATGTAAGCCATTACTGTACTTTTTAAACAGGTGTAATAAAACATAAAATTGCAAAAAAGGCCTTTAACTTTATTATATGCGGCAATATATTGCACATATAACCCTGGTAGTAAGGGAATATGAAAGAAAAAGGCATCGCCTTTGTGCGGGAACGCTACGCACACTGTTTATACTGGTAGCTTTGCCTGCACTGGCGCAAACCTCCATTCCTGCACATGACCCGGTAATGATACGGCAGGGCAACCGGTATTACATGTTCTGCACCGGGAATGGTATTACAGTATGGTCATCGCCCGACAGGCGGCACTGGGAAAAGGAACCGCCTGTTTTCAGCGCTGCGCCTGCATGGGCCGCCGCCACAATACCTGGTTTCCGTGGACATATATGGGCGCCGGATATTAGCTATCATAACGGGTTATATTATTTATACTATGCAGTGTCTGCATTTGGCAAAAATACTTCCTGTATTGGCGTAGCCACCAATAAAACCCTGGATCATACCGCTCCTGGTTTCAAATGGACGGATCATGGGAAAGTGGTACAGTCTGTACCCGGCCGCGATATGTGGAACGCCATTGATCCCAACCTGGTGTTCGATGAAAATAACGTTCCCTGGCTCGCATTTGGCTCTTTCTGGAATGGCATTAAGCTGGTAAAGCTGGCAGACAGTCTAACAGCTATGGCTAAACCGGAACAATGGTATAGTGTTGCTGCCCGTACGCGTACCGCCAACATCCCCGACACCCTGGCTGGCGATGCAGCCATTGAAGCGCCGTTTATCTTTAAAAAGGGCGGTTACTATTACCTGTTTGTTTCCTTTGATTATTGCTGCCGCGGCCCGGCCAGTACGTATAAGATCATGGTTGGCCGCAGCAAAAAGCTCACTGGTCCTTATGTTGACAGGAACAATATCCCCATGCTGCAGGGCGGCGGTACCCTTGTGCTGCAGGGCAATGCACAATGGTATGGTGTAGGGCACAACGCCGCGTACACCTGGGACGGTAAGGATTATATTATCTTTCATGGCTATGATGCGGCTGATAAAGGCAGGGCAAAGCTGCAGGTAAGGGAGCTGGACTGGGATAAGGAAGGATGGCCGCTGGTACGATGAATGAGCGCTCTTTAATGTAAATTCCGGCCATGATCTTACAACGCCTGCATGGTCTGGCATTCTTTTGGAGCGTTAAGCATGCATGAGAGATGGTTCCGTTAAATAAAGATTTAATGCACTTTCTGCTATCCGTTAACGGTCAGCTTTTACCAAAAACATTAAATTTAAAGCCTGATAAACTAAAACCATTATGCAGCTAATCTCCGATTTAAAACAACAGTGGCTTGCCCTTACCTTACAGTATAGTACAGATGAAGCTTTGCTGTTGCAGGAGTTTGACCACCTGGTAACCCATTATACCACCATTGACAGGCATTATCATAACCTGCAGCATATCCGTTCCATGTTGCAATTGCGCCAGCAATATGACGATGCCATTCATGACCATGACACCATCAGCTTTGCCATTTTTTACCACGACCTGGTATATGACGTACAGAAAAATAATAATGAGGAAGAAAGCGCGCTGGCAGCGGCCCGTTTCCTGCACCAAACCCGCGTGCCCGAGCTGCAGATACAGAAGATAATGAGCTACATCCGCGCCACACAGTCACATAGCAGCGGGGATATACAGGATAACGACCTGGCCCTGTTCCTCGATTTTGATATGGCTATTTTAGGCAGCCCGGCAGATGAGTACCGGCAATATGCGCAGCAGATACGCGAAGAATATTACATCTATACCGACCGTGTGTATAACCTGGGCAGAAGCAAAGTGCTGCAGCAGTTCAGGCAAATGCCGCATATCTATGGTACAGAAATTTTCAGGACCCGTTATGAAAAACAGGCCCGTGAAAATATTGCTGCGGAAATAGCGGTGCTGTCAGCGCAATAAATCATTTATTGGCGCTTACCTGCCATATTTTGTCATTCACATCATCTGTTACCAGCATAGAGCCATCGGGTAATATGGTAACACCTACCGGCCGGCCATGCACTTTTTCGTGCGCATCTATCGTAAAGCCGGTCAGGAAGTCCTCCGGCGGGCCGGCTGGCCTGCCGTTCTTGAAAGGAACAAATACTACTTTATAGCCTGCCAGCTCAGCGCGGTTCCAGGAGCCATGCTGCGCCACAAAAGCGCCGCCCCGGTATTTGGCCGGAAATGCCTTTTTAGTATAAAATGCCAGCCCTAAAGAAGCGGTGTGTGAGCCCAGCGATACATCCGGCACAATTGCCTTTTTTACAAGTTCCGGGCGGGGCGTTTCAATACGCGGATCTTCATGCTGCCCGAAGTAAGAGTAAGGCCATCCGTAAAAGCCGCCTTCTTTAATACTGGTGAGGTAGTCCGGCACCAGGTTATCTCCCAGCTCGTCGCGCTCATTTACAGCTGCCCACAGTGTTTGGGTGCCAGGCGCCCAGTCCATGCCCACGGGATTGCGCAGGCCGGAGGCATATACACGCTCGTTGGAGCCGTCGGGATCTACTTCCAGTATGCAGGCGCGGCGGGGATTTACTTCCTTGCCATTATCGCCCAGGTTATCTGCGGAGCCAACCGCAATGTAAATTTTAGAGCTGTCGGCATTGGTAATAATATTGCGCGTCCAGTGCTGGTTCCGTTTTTCAGCCGGCAGGTCCAGCAGCTTTTCTCCTGCTGCTTCCATTTTCATTTGTCCCGGTGTGTATGGATAGCGTATTAATGCATCGGTATTGGCAACATACAGGTAATTATTCATAATAAGCATTCCAAAAGGCTGGTTCAGGCCTTCCAGGAACACCTCCTTAATATCCGGGTGCCCGTCGCCCGTAGTATCGCGGAGTATGGAAATACGGTTGGCGCTTTTTTTCATATTTTCTGCCTTGGATGCGCCCAGCACTATGGCGCCTGCCTGCATGAGGGTGTTTTTAATAGTATTGGCTTCTGCTACCAGCACATCGCCGTTAGGTGTAACATACGTCCAGCGAGGGTTCTGTAGGCCGTCTGCATACAGGCTTACCGTAAAGCCATCCGGCGCCACCGGCTTTTCTCCCTCTTTCCAGCCAACCACGTTGCTAAAGTTCTTTACAGACTTGGTTGCAAATGGCGGAGGCAGCGTATCATGCTGCTTTTGAGCTGCCAGGGCAAGGGGCAGAACGCCTAATATGATAACGGCCGCTGTTAATTTCATAACAAGATTATTTTACCTGTAAGGGAACACAAAAGGCATGCCCGCTACAGTTTGGGGAACAGGAAAAATGCGGCAACCCCCGCCGTAAAAATTGCGTAACTTATTGGTGGTTTGATGCTCTATACGCCCCAGTCATATTTACAGTAACCATTAGAAATAACCATTTATAATAACCATAAATCAATTAGTCATGTCCACAAACAATCTTCAGCAGATCAGCGCAGCTGTGCTGTCAGGTGTGCAGCTGTCTTACAACCAATTGTCAAAAGATGTTCCCTTGTTTTCACTGCAGGAGCTGTTCAACTTTGAGGGGTTTAATCTGAACAACTATTGCAAAACATTTAAACCACATCCACACATCCAATCCCTGCTGAAAGAGGCGCAGGAATTTGGCCGGCAGTACGGCATCTGGCTTGACAGCGCGGCGCATTACATCAGCTGCGCCACTTTCCTGTACCCCAATGCAGGTATAGAGCGTATGCGGGCCATCGTACAAAACCTGGCCATTGATTACTATCTGAATGATACCATGGGGCGCGATATTTTTGCGCACCTTTCACCTGCAGCGCAGGAAGCGGCCACGCAAATGAAAAAGCGCATGTACCAGCTGCGGGAAGACCTGTATATTGATGAAGACAATGCCACGCCCGTTGAGCAGGCCAATGCAACGGTGCTGGAGTATATACGGGGTACGGCGCCTATGAGCTGGTTCAGCGGATTTTTACGCTTGTATGCCTACCACATCTATGTAGCGCATAAAGATTGTAACATGAACGCCGCAGGCAGGCTGGCCAGAGTAGATGAGTATATAGACAGCCGCTGTCATCTTTCGGGTATGCATCACGTGGTAAAGTTCATTGAGTACAGTGAAGGCCGGTTCCTGGACTGGGAATGGCTGGCTGCTAACGGCATCGGCGAACAGCTGGAAAGGCTGCATTTCATTACGGCTGCTATCGGCGGGTTAATGAACGACCTGTTCTCTTTTGAAAAAGAGGTGATCCGCAATAATGCCGACTCCAACCTCGTAATGGTGATCCTGTGCAACCAACCCGGGCTTACGCTGGAGCAGGGCATCCGTAGGGCAGCGGATATTGTGCGTAACCAGCTTATCGCATTCCTGTCATTAATGGATTATGTACGCACGGCTGTGCAGCAGGCGGCAAAGGAAGCGCCGGAACAGGCGGTTATTATGCAATCGCACCTGCAGGGGCTGGAGCGCTGTGTACAGGCATCATGGATATGGCAGGTGCATACACAGCGTTATAAGTCTGAGCATTCCATATTCCGGGAAACCCGCGCCGCATTAACCTATTCGCGGTAAGAGCCGGCATTTGCGGTTGTTAAATGCGGCAGGTGCCGGCGGATTACCTGGAACAGGGATGGCTGGTCAATAGGCTTAATAACAATATCGCTGGCGCCTGCAGCAATTAATACATCCTGGAACTCAAAGCTGCCCGTACAAATGATCACGGGTATATTTTTCAGCCGCGCATCTTTTTTCAGGTGATGCAGGGTGGCGGCGCCGTCCAGTTCGGGCATCTGGTGGTCCAGCAGTATGAGGTCCGGCAGGCGGCGTTCCGGTTGCAGCTGCTGCAATACTTCGGCGCCGTTGCTTACGCTGGTTACTTCACAGCCGCACATGCTCAGGTATTTGGAGAAAAGGATGTTGTTCATTTCGTTGTCATCGGCCACCATAATATACACCTGGCTCAGGTCAGTATCTTCCTCCGGGCCTTCATGCACACTGGCTATTTTACCGGGTTTCAGGGGCAGATCTATGGTAAAGGTGGTAGTACCCTGGAGCTGGCTTTCCACCTGTATATTGCCCTGCAGCGCCTGTACCATGTTCCTGGTTATGAATAATCCAAGGCCGGTGCTCTCCGTATAACGGTTAGGCTTATTGGTTACAAACAGCTCAAAAATGCTGTTCAGCTTACCTTTTTCAATACCAACACCTTTGTTTATCACCTGTATGTTCCAGCTTTGTGCATTGGTGCCGGCCAGCTTCAGGTGCACCGTGCTGTTACGGTCGGCATATTTAACAGCGTTGCTCAGCAGGTTGGCAACAGCCTGGCTCAGTTTAAAGCTGTCGCATATTATAACCGGCGGCAGCCTGGCATCTGTATGCAGCTGTATTTGTATGTTCCGTGCTTTGGCAGTTACCTTATGCACTGCTATCAGTCTTTCAAAAAAGGCATTTACTTCAAAAGCCTCTTCCTGCACATCTTCCATTTTGCCTGCTTCGATCTTTGACATATCCAGCACATTGTTGATAATGTTGCGCGTGTTGCCCACTACGGTAAACAGCAGGTCAATGTAAGGATCAATTTTTTTCAGGTGCGGGTCCAGCCGGATCTCCCGTTTTATAAGCTGCGCTACATAATACACTGCGTTCAGCTGGGTACGCAGCTCATGGGTAACCTGGTAAATGAATATTTTTTTGGAATGATTGATCTTATGCAGATAGTCTTTGCTAAGCACATAAGGCCTGCCCACCACGGTGATCACCAGCAGCACACCGGCTATTGAAAGCGCCTTAAATATTACAGTGAGCTGGCTATCCAGGGGCACCTGTTTCACAAAATTAAAGTAGTAATTGCCTTCAATAACCACCAGTATTACTACCGCCGATATAAGGCAAACCAGCCGTGTGACGGAATTTTTAAACAGCAGGAAAGTGATGAGGAATAAAAAGATCACCATGGCCTGCAGCTCAATTACGTTGCCCAGCAACAGCCCGAAATACAGGGAGGCCAGGCACTGCACAAAAAAAGTAACCAGGGCAGCGATATGATAATACCGGTAGCGGTTAAATACAATGGCCGATGCAGCAAGCACACATTCAACAGCAGCCGGTATAAGAATAGACAGCTTTGCTGATAACATATAATAAACGCTCCCTACCAGGAAAATAAGGCAGCAAAGTGACAGACTGAGGGTGTTCACCATCATGATCCGTTGCACGAGCTCTTCATCGGCAATACCATGAATGCCGGTTCTACGGATGGAGCGCCAGATTTGGTGCGTCTTCATAACAGTTTGTTTGCAGGCGACGTTCAGAGAGCTTTTTTGTTGCAGACTTATTGTAGTGGCATAGGCAATCCCTTACTTGTCTTTCGATAGTTATTTTGTTAAACGGCAATTGGAGCCCGCGCTGTCCGACAGGCTTACGATCGTTATACGATATTAAAGGTCGGGGCGTTGTTAAAATTGTATTATCCCTCCTCAATTTACTGAATTTATAATTACAAAAGGCCTTGTGCTCACTGTGCTTACAAAACAATTCCCCGGCCTTGAAAAACCGGGGAAGCTTGATAATGTCATTAAAATATGATAACAAAACGAGTCTTGTAGCCTTAACCTCGAAGTGTTATGTCCCTATATACGAGATAAAATGATTTTAGGACTTAGCTAAAAGCAACTTTTTTCAGGATGCCAACAGCCTCGTCTATATGAATAACGCGTTTTATTCTGATTAACAATGGTTAATGAATTTACTTAAATAAATATTTATTAATAAAGTATTTGTGCTTTCAAAAATAGGGCATTTAACGGGCATCGTAGTTGCCGGAAGTAAGGAGGCTTGCTATTAATACTGATAGTGAAATACTTACATAAAGGTTACCCGCTTACTCGCTGTTTAAGAATGTCAGAAAAAACTGGTAAGCTACAGGCCCCTAAGCCGTCGCAATAGGCCCACCTGCGGCCAAATCCGGTATTTTTTTCGCATCCGTGGTTTTTGCCCCGGTGGCCTGGCGCGGAAGTTAATAATACACCGTACCGGCAGGAAATTTGGTGTTTATCTAAATAATCCTACTTTTGTACTGTAATATTTTTGATTACAGTTAATTCTAAATGCACATTAAGATGAAAGTAGCACTTATAGGCGCAACCGGCTTTGTTGGATCGCATCTTTTACCGGAACTGCTGGAACGCGGGCACCAGGTAACCGCTATTGTAAGGGACCCCGCGAAAGTAACCCTGGAACATCCTAACCTGGTGGTTAAAAAGGGTGATGCATATAATGAGGCGGAAATTGCCGGATTGGTTACCGGGCTGGATGCTGTGATCAGCACCTTTAATGCAGGCTGGCATAATCCCAACCTGTATGCCGATTTCATGAACGGTTCCAAAGCCATTCAGAACGGTGTGAAAAAGTCCGGCGTAAAGCGGTTCATTACTGTAGGCGGAGCCGGTAGCCTGGAGATAGCGCCCGGCAGGCAGCTGGTAGATACGCCTGAATTTCCAAAGGAGTACCTGCCCGGCGCCACTGCAGCCCGTGATTACCTGGATGTTATTAAACAGGAAAAAGACCTGGAATGGACCTTCATTAGCCCGGCTATAGAAATGAGCGCAGCTGCGCCGCATGGCCGTAAAGGCACCTACCGTACTGCCCTGGATAACCCGGTGTTTGATACTGAAAACCGCAGCCGCCTTTCGGTAGAAGACCTGGCAGTTGTAATTGCAGACGAGCTGGAAAAACCGCAGCACATCCGCCAGCGCTTTACTGCTGCTTACTGAGATATTACCTGGTCTTTGGCAGAACAATGGGAACAGGAGGGCTGTTTGCCTGGCAGGCAGCCTTTTTCAGCTACCATCTTTGAGCCGGAACTATTATATTAGCGCTATAACCAGATAAATTGCCACTTATGATTTTAAGGAAACTAGCGCTTTGCAGCTGCCTGCTGTTTACCGTACTAACCGGCTCCTTTACCGCTAACGCGCAAAAAGGCCAGCCCCTGCTGAAAAAACATCCGGGGGTAGTGTCTTACACCTACCGTAAATCCTTTGCCAAAGATATGCCCGGCACGCTGGACATTGTGAAGAAGAACGGCTTTACGGATATCGAATTTTCCAGCCTGTTCGGACAAACGGCGCAGGATATACGTAAAATGATAGATGAAAGAGGGATTAAGTGCTCTTCCTTTGGTGTGGGTTATGAAGACCTTACCGGCAAAACAGACGAAGTGGCAAAGAACGCCAAAATCCTGGGCGCCCAATACGTACGGGTGGCCGGCTTTCCGCACAGTAAAACCGGTTTAACGCCGGATGAGGCCAAACAGGCTGTTTCCGAGTTTAACCGCGTAGGCAAAATACTGAAAGACCAGTACGGCCTTACCCTTATTTACCATAACCATGGCTTTGAGTTTCAACCGTATGAGAACGGTACCCTGTTCGATTACATTGTGCAGCATACCAACCCGCGTTATGTAAGCCTGGAAATGGATATTCTGTGGGTGTTTTTCCCCGGCCAGGACCCGGTAGCCCTGCTTAAAAAATACGGCAACCGCTTTAAGGCCATGCATGTGAAAGACCTGAAGAAAGGCGTAGAAGGCAACCTTTCCGGCGGCACTTCCGGCGAGAACGATGTAGCTGTGGGCACCGGCCAGCTGAATATCCCGGCTATCCTGAAAGCTGCCAAAAAATCTGCAATAATGCATTATTATATTGAAGATGAAAGCAGCAACGTGGAAACGCAGGTACCTCAAAGCGTTCAATACCTGCTGGCCCTTAAAGAGTAGAACAGCCGTTCCATTATGCTTTTATCATCCGTAAGCACTTCGGCTATGCCGGGCAGCTGCGGCTGGGAGGGTATCTGCCGGTGCGCCGTTGTTAACAGGCCATTGGCCAGCTGTATGTCCATAGCATATGCTGTATCTAACGCTACCGCAGATACGTTGCTGATGCTTCCCCTGATCATGCCAAACTCCCGGAAGGGATAAGCGGCTAATTTTATCAGTACTTTCTGACCTTTTTTAACCTTGCCGGCGCCCTGCACCGGCAAGGTTGCTTTAGCCACGTAGCGCTGCACCGGCGGTACTATCATCAGCACTGCTTCGCCGCTGCTCACAAACTGGTGCGCCTTCCATATCTTAAAGAAGCTCACTTTACCGGCCACCGGGCTTTTTACCAGGTATTGCTGTTCCCACATTTCCAGCTGCCCCTGCAGCTGCTTTACCTGCTCCCGCACCTGCTGCTGCAGATCGTTTTCCTGGTGCAGCGACTGTTGCTGCAAATCTGTAATGTTTTTCAGGTATTCTGTTTGCTGCAGCTTGTTTTGCAGCAGGTTGGCCCGGGTAGCGTCTGCCGTCATTTGCTTATCCAACAGCTGGCGTTTGCTGTTATCAAATTCCAATGGGGCTATTACCTTTTCCTTTGCCAGCATAGAGTCTATCTTAAAGCGCTTCTGCTCCAGCTGCAGCTGTTGCTGCAGCAGCATATCTTTCCGTTGCAGCTCCTCATTCAGCTGGTGCTGGGTTTGCAGCTGCGATTGCAGCTGTCCTACCTTCTGTGCTGTAAAATGTTTATCTATGAAAAACAGGTATTGATTGGCAGCCTGGTACAGCGCTGCATAGCCGGCCTGCAGGGCGCCCAGCTGCAAAGGCTGCGCAAAGTTAACCCGGCGCAGGGCAGGGGCCAGCGTAAAGGAGGTGTCCAGCTGGTTTAACAGGTTTTGCAGCACAAGTATGTCGGAGTAGCGGGCGGCATTTTCCAGCAGGTACAGCGGCGTATGTTCCTGCACTGTACTGTTATTCGGCACAAATATTTCGCTGATCTTGCCGCTGCCTTGCGCCACAATTTTTACCGGCGGGTTGGCAGAGGTAATGTTTACCTGGGTGGTGATCACATCCGGGTAGTGTATAAAACAGGCGCCCGCGAACAGCAGCATAATAACGGCAAACAAAAGGGCAATGCCCCTGCGCACTATCCAGTGCGGCATTTTGCTCATAATATCCTGTACTTCCTCATGATGGTGTTGATATTGCGGCATAATAAATAAGTGTTTTTAATCTCCCAGTTCCAGCTGGTTTTTCACCAGCTCAAAATATTTTCCTTTTTTACGGGTCAGGGTTTGGTGGTTACCTGTTTCCACAATGCGGCCCTGCTCCAGCACTACAATCTGGTCGGCATGTTTTACAGTGCTCAGGCGGTGTGCTATTACCACTACGGTTTTGCCCTGGAAAAACTGCTGCAGGTTTTCTATTATGATCTTTTCATTATTGGCGTCCAGCGCGCTGGTAGCTTCATCAAAGAACAGGTATTGCGGGTTTTTGTACACCGCGCGGGCAATAAGCAGGCGTTGTTTTTGCCCGGTGCTGAGGCCATTGCCGATGTTGCCTACTTTGGTGGCATAGCCGTTGGGCAGTTGTTGTATAAAACTTTCAATGTTGGCTACCCTGGCGGCATGCAGCAGCTTGCGCTCATTAATTCTTTCATCGCCTACCGCAATATTGCGGGCAATGGTGTCTGAAAAAATAAATCCTTCCTGCATTACCACGCCACACTGCTGCCGCCACCATTTCGGCGAAAGCGTGTACAGGTCTGCATGGCCAGCCCGTATATTGCCGGCCACCGGCTCGTAAAAGCGCAGCAGCATTTTCAGCAGGGTGGTTTTACCACTGCCGCTGCCGCCTACAATTGCAGTTACCTTTCCTTCGGGAATAGTAAGGTTAACATCTTTCAGCACATAGGGACTGCTGCCGCCGCTGTACTGGAATGAAACATTTTGCAGCTCCAGGTTGCCATGTTGCAGCATGGGCGTTTGCAGCGCGGGCATAGCAGCAGCGCCGGCAGGTTCTTCGTTGTCGCGGTTATGGATTTCTCCCAGCCGCTCCAGGCTGATACGTGCATCCTGCGCAGAGCGGAAAAAGGCTAGCAACTGCTCCAGCGGGCTGTTTAGCTGTCCTGTTATATAACTTACGCCCAGCAGCATGCCCAGGGTCATGTTTCCGCTTACCACCTCCCGCGCAGCAATGTAAGAGATCAGGATGTTCTTAAGCTGGGAGAAAAACAGGTTACCGGTTTGCTGGTATTGCTCCAGTGTAAGGTTGCTGATGTTCAGCCGGAACAGGCGCGCCTGTATGCGCTCCCATTCCCACCGCTTGGGCGTTTCACAGTTGTTCAGCTTTATTTCCTGCATACCGGTGATCAGCTCGTACAGGCTGTTCTGGTTATTGCTCATTTGCTGAAAGCGTTTGTAGTCCAGCTCTTTGCGCTTTTGCAGGAAGAATACGATCCATGCAACAGACAGCACGCTGCCTGCCAGGAATATGAACAGTATCTTTAAGCTGTAAATGCCCAGCACCACGGAAAATACCAGCAAGCTTATAAAGGAGAACAGGGTGTGCAGCGTTTGCGTGGTTAGGAACTGTTCAATTCTGCCATGATCACTTATACGCTGCGTAATATCACCGATCATTTTTGCATCAAAAAAACGGATGGGCAGCTGCATTAGCTTGGTAAGAAAGTCGGAGATAATAGACATGTTAATGCGGCTGTTCATGTGCAGCAATATCCAGCTGCGTATCATTTCAACTGCTGCGGTGCCAATGAACAGCACCAGCTGCGATGCCAGCACCAGCTGAATAAAGCCCATGTTCCGGTAATTCACGCCATAGTCTACCAGGCTTTGCGTAAGAAAGGGCAGCACCAGCGACAACAGGCTGCCCAGCAGCATGCCCAGTATCAGCTGCATTATGTATTTACGGTAAGGTTTTAAATACTGGAATAAGAAATGAAAGCCTTTGCGGGCTGTAACATCTTCTTCATGCTGGTAAAACAACGGTGTGGGCTCCAGCATTAATACAACGCCTTGCTCCCCGGCTTTGCCGGCCCAGCTTTCCAGGAACAATGACTTATCTACTTTTACCAATCCATGCCCGGGATCAGCGATCAGTAATTTATTATTCGCTTTATTACCGTCATAGTTCTGCGGGGGCAGCACTACAAAGTGATCCTGGTTCCAGTGCAGGATGCAGGGCAACGCAACTTCTTTATCCAGCTGCTCAAAGCTTACCGCTGCAGCCAGTGTACGGAAGCCTATTTTTTCTGCTGCTTCGCTGATGCCCAGCAGGGAAACGCCTTCGCGGCTCATGGGGCTCATCTGCCGCAGGCTGTCTAAAGAATAATGCCGCCCGTAATGTTTTGCGATCATGCGCAAACAGGTGGGGCCGCAATCCATGGTATCTAATTGTTTGTATATGGGGAAACGCATATAGATATATATAAGACCGGGCACGAAGGTAACAGGCGGCCTTTTGTACATGCTCACCGGAAAAGGTGATTTTTTTCGTCGCCTGTTTTTTAAAAATCACCCTTTCCGGGGAGGCCGGCAGGTATTGCCGGCAATACCTTTGCGTCATCATCATCATTAATCACACACTTAAAGTTTTTACTGTTTTTTAAGATTATAAAAGCAGCGCATTGTATGAAAAAACAATCCCAAAAGAAATTAACCCTGGGAAAAATTACTGTAGCACACCTGAGCAAAGCTGACCAGCAAATGGTAAAAGGCGGTTTGCCTATTCAGTACACCAAGAGAAGCGTATGCGCCGAAGCCTGCTGCGTAAGCGACGTTAACGCTCAATGCCGTACCCTGTAAGCATTACGGTAACTCATTTATAGCGGATGTGTTCATGAAGGCACATCCGCTTTTTTTATACAGCAGCATATCGAACAATTATGAAACAGGTACAAAAAATACTGGCGGAGATCAGCCTTGCGCTGGACCGCTTTACAGCACAGGAAACAACGCCCGGCCTTTTAAGCGGCTACAGCGGGTATGCATTGTTTTATGCTTATTATCACCGGCTTACCGGCCGGCAGGCGCACCTGCGGAAAATGGAGCAGCTGGTAATGCAAATGCTGCATGCTATGGCCACTACTGAAATGGAGCATTCGCATTGTAATGGTATTGCCGGTATGGCCTGGTGCCTGCAGCACCTGATGCGGCAGGGCTTTATTGAAAAGGAGGAAGGCGCCGATGCTTTTGCAGAAACCGATAAGCTGCTGCATGCATATATTGATGAAGAGCTAAGCGGTCGACATTACGATTTTTTACATGAAGGTTTAGGTGCGGTGCTTTATTTCCTGGAACGGGAGCCGGATGCTAACGTGAACGCATACCTTGAGAAGGTGGTTACACACCTTGCGCAGGCAGCTATGCCCATGATAACCGGTATTAGCTGGAAAGATGGTTTTGTATGGAAGCACCAGCCGGGGAACCATTTTAACCTGGGCCTTGCCCATGGTATGCCGGCCATACTGGCTGTGCTGGCATTGTTATATGAACGCGGTATTTGCCTGCAACGTACCCGGGCGCTAATAGAAGGCGGGGTGGAATGGCTGCTCAGCACCCGTAATACAGCTGCCGCGCCGGGCATATCCTGTTATCCTGGTATGGTTACCGCCGACAATACACCCATTGGCAGCGCCAACAGCCGTTTGGGCTGGTGCTATGGCGATCCTGGTATTGCCGTTACCTTATGGAATATTGGCGTACGCCTGCAAAATGACCAGTACAAACAGGAAGCCTGCCGGATTTTAACACAGGTGCTGCAATACCGCAATGCAGCCAACGGGAGCATTAACGATGCAGGCCTGTGCCATGGCAGCATGGGACTGGTGCATATTTATAACCGTATATATGCCGGTAGCGGTGAGCAGGTTATGCGGGAGGGCATGGCGTACTGGCTGCAGCAAACACTGGATTTCCGCACCTGGAAGGACGGTGCTGCGGGTTTCAAAAGCCATACTATGAGCGGTAAGGAAAACAGCTATAATGTGCTGGAAGGCATTGCCGGCATAGGGCTGGGCCTGATGGCCGTACTAAATCCGCAGGCGGCTGCCTGGGACCGCTGTATGCTGCTGTCCTGAAAGGTTGTGAAAATGGGGGGTAATTTTGTAGCTTTGAAAACAGCTCATAATAATTATGGTACGCGTTTTCATTGTAGACGATCATCCCCTGGTATCAGAAGGCCTCCGTTCCCTGCTTGGTACTGAAAAAAATATTGCGCTCACCGGTTATGCTCCCAGTGGCCAGGCATGCCTGGATTATTTCACGGATCAAAAGGCCGATGTAATACTGATGGATATAGGCCTGCCGGATATGACCGGCATAGAGCTTTGCGGTATTATTAAAACCCGGTTTCCGGAAGTGATGGTGCTGGCCCTCAGCTCCTTTAACGAAGGCCATTATGTAAAACAGATGATGGAAAAGGGCGCCAGCGGTTACGTGATCAAAAATGCTGATAAGGAAGTGCTGCTGGAAGCGATATATGAAGTGAACAAAGGCAAAACCTACCTGTGCTTTGAAGCAGGGCATGCGGCCCGCAGGGAAAACAGCAATGCTGTTACCCAGCTGCCACCCCTTACCCGCCGGGAAAAAGAAGTGCTGCAGCTGATAGCCGAAGGCTATACCAACCCCGAGATAGCAGAAAAATTATTTATAAGTCTTTCTACTGTTGACACCCACCGCAAAAGCTTGCTGGCCAAGCTGGATGTTAAGAACACCGCGCTATTGATCCGTTTTGCCCTGGAGCACAAGCTGGTTAAATGAATAATTAATAATGAAGAATGAAGAATTAATAATAAAGGAGGAGTGCTATTTAAATAAAGGCGGTGGGGTATTACCTCCAATATTATTAACCTTGATTGTTATCTTAAAATTTAGTGAGCAATAACTGGGCAGTAAGGCATTATCTGACGCAAACACCTCCAATATTATTAGTTTTTGATTATTATCTCTTTAAAATTTAGTGAGCAATAACCGGCAATAACGCATTGCTTAAAGCAAACACCTCAAACAATATTAATCTTCGATTATTATCTCTTGAAATCCAGTGAGCAATAACCGGCAATAACGCATTGCTTAAAGCAAACACCTCCCCAATTATTAATTCTTCATTATTCATTATTCATTAAAACCGGACCTCCTCCACTTTTACCTGTAACCCTTTCTGATCGGTGGCTACATGGCAGGCATAATCGGGGAAGGCTTTTATTTCATGCAAATACCATTGGTTACCTTCCAGGGTAACGCTGCTTTTATTGGTTACATCCAGGTGGTTCAGCGCCGTGTTCAGGCCGCTGCCATCTGCTTTAAGGATGGCCTCTTTGCAGGTCCAGTGGGCATAAAATGCGTGCAGCGGGTTAGGAGCGTTTTGAATAGCAGCCCATTCCGTATCAGTGAACTGTCCTTTAAAGTCACTAATATCAATAGGGCGTATGGCCTCTACATCCAGCCCAACACGGCCCCGGGGGCTAACAATACAGGCCACCATACGGCCGGCGTGGGAAATATTGAAATCCATATTGTTTTCCAGGAAGGGGCGCCCGTAAATGGTATAGCGCAGCATGTGCAGGTTGGCGGTATGGCCGTACGCCTTTAATGCAGTAAGCAGCAGGTGCTTGCCCAGCAGGCTGGCATGGGCATCTTCCCACCTTCTGAACTGTGCAATCTTTTTTTGCAGGTAAACCGGTAGTTGTTCCGCCAGCGACTGAAAGGTAGCGGTAGGCAGCGGCATAGGGTAGTGGGCATAGTAAATGGTTCCCGCCATGAAATAGGATAATTAGGTTGTAAAAATAAATTGCGCCTGCAAGTTTAGAAAATTCTCACATAAATTATAATGTACATTTCCTACATAAATTATCCCACTTTAAAACCAAATGCTATAATTTAAAACTGATGGTTTTTGTTTCAAATGGTTATTTTATGCAATTTTCATTTTCATAAGCGGATGCCGAAAAGCTTTGATAGAGTAGGCATAACAGTAACCAAATAAATAAGAACTATGAAAAACTTTTCCCTGGAAAATCTTACAGAACTTTCCGCCAATGAATTAACTGAAGTGCAGGGCGGCGGTTTGTTAACCAATGTACTGGCCACCGCAACTGCAGTAGTACTGAACCTCCCAAGCATTACCCATAATGCAAATGGAACGCTCAAAAACCTTGTGGATTACCTGGTTTAGGGCGGCATAACCATGCGGCTCAAGCGGGTGCTGAAGAGCAGGAAGAATTGTCAGAAAGGCGGCGGATTGTTAACAGGTCTTGCAACCGGCCTTGCGCCATCTGTTCTGCAGCTACTGAGCGCCCTGTATAGCGTACCTGATACAACCGGTATAAATATTCACGCTAACATCCTTAGCCAAAAGGTTTAAAGCGTCCCGCTCCCGTAAATGGAACGGGGCGCTTTTCTGTTCCTTCCCGGGAGTGTTGGTAATAGCTGCCTGCAAGGTAAGCTTGCTGAAATTTGCCTTTAAGCAATCCGGCAGGATCGTTTACCCGTACGTATTTTTAAGCAAAGGCTTAATATACGGTAGCATTACCAGCTATCCTTATTCCTATTAACCAACACTATATATGGAAGGCAGAAAATTAAGATGCACCCGGCAGGTGGCCATCCTGATCAAACATTTACGAAGAAGGAAAGAATATTCCCAGGAGTATATGGCGGCACACCTGGATATATCCCAGAATGCATACAGCAAGCTGGAAACCGGTAAAATATCCATCTCTATTGACCGGCTTTGTGATGTAGCCCGTATACTGGACATTAATCCCGCAGAGCTGCTGGGCAAAATAGAAATAAACTAGCCTGCAGCGCCATACTGTTCCGGTATATCTTAACCATAAAAAACAAACTATGTCCCGGCTGTTCCCTATGGAGATGATGCAATATTCCACCTATACCTGGCTGCCCAAGGTAAAAGTGCGCACCCAGCTGCTGTACACCACGGTGCTGATAGCCGTAATGCTGGCTGTGGCAGCCCTGCCTTTTATTAAAGTAGATGTTGCTGTAAGAGCCGCCGGGCTGGTACGCCCGGTAGCGGAAAAGCATGAGCTGCGTAACCTGGTAGCCGGCACCATTGACAGTGTGCTGGCAACAGACGGGCAAAAGGTACGGAAAGGACAGGAGATACTGCGCCTGCAGGAAGCTGTGAGCAACAGCAGGCTGCAGCAGAACTCCTGGGAGCTGGAGCAGCGCAATAAATATATTCATGACCTGGAAATACTTACTGCAGGCAGCAGCAGCGGGC
>NZ_DASTRI010000041.1:0-16553 GCF_035761305.1 Chitinophaga sp.
ATTTACACTAACAGAAAGCCAGGTTACATCAAAAGGAGTTATTATAACCAATTACAAGCGGGCCGGAAAAGTTATAACAGGCAATGTTGAGGCTTAAGGAAACCGGGCAGCCTTATTATCAACCGGGTCTTGGGCCTGGAGGGTTTTACGGGCTGGAAAAATCCGGCCGGGTAGCAGCCCTGCAGGGGATAGCGGGGGCAGGGCTGCTGCAGGCAGGAGTAAAGTGAAAGCCGGCAAGAAAAGTCATCTTTAATATAAAAAGCCAGTACCTGTAAAGGCACTGGCTTTTTTATCGGCCCTCCCCGGAAGTTGTGAAATTTTTTAGGGCATCATTTGCTCACCTGAATTTTTTGATGTCCTGCATGTTAGTGGAAAAACAACACTCTTATATTATCGCGCAGCCTGTGACCAACTAATAGCAAAAGGTCATGTTGAAAAAGAGAAGGCATAACCTGTTCCTGTATGCACAAAATGTTTTGGTCAAAACTTGCAAAAAATAAGCTATACAGAAGCTATATATAATCAACTGTTGCAGGTAAAAAATCCAACTATTGCCGCAATAATAACTTTTTTATTACCTTTAAAGCGCAATCCTCCATTCTATGTGAACCCGGTTTCAGATTGTTAGTAACCTTTTATCGTGTATAATTTATTTATTAGCTATTTAACCAAATAAGATTTTTCCTATGAGGAGTTTTTACGTATCCTGGATACCCGTTACGCTGCAACATTTGTACTGTTATACTACCGATTTTGAATAAGTCTTTCCATACCTATACGTGTAGGTAAATGTTCCATGCAGGAAGCTCCCGGCCGGCCCATGTTAGGCCAGGCCAGGACGCCCCTTTTACCCAAAGCTATTGCAATATGTCTTTGAAAGTAATTACCCTTTTACTGTTCGTGGTGCTATCGTTCCGCCAGGGAGCAGATGCCCAGAGCGCAGCGGCTGACCGCGTGCTGAGTGTGACCAAAACAGCAAATGCCGCAGAACCGTCTGCCAGTGGCGGTTTCAATATCAGCCTGCCCGCGGGCATTAATGCAACAGCAGCTATCACGGTCAGCTATTCCATCGGCGGTACGGCCATTGCCGGATTAGATTATACCGCGCTTAGTGGCACAGTAGTGATTCCCGCCGGGCAGCAGAGCATATCCCTGCCCCTGACCGCAATTGATGACCAGATCATAGAAGGCCCGGAAACCGTGATCCTTACTGTGACCGGCGGCACCAATGGTAGCCTGCCATTCACGCCAAGCACTACGAACGGGAGCGCCAGCCTGGATATTGCAGACAACGACAATACCGCGGCCAACCTGGTGCTGAACGTCACTAAAACGGCGGATGCGGCGGAACCAGCCACCAACGGCGCGTTCAGCGTCAGTCTTCCGGCCGGGTACACTTCCTCCAGGGATATCCAGGTAACTTATAGTGTAGGCGCCGGCACGGCTACGCCGGGTACGGATTACAGGGCCATTACAGGTACCATCACTATCCCTGCGGGCCAGAACAGTGTAACCGTTCCAGTGATAGTGATAGATAATACCGTGATAGAGCCGCCTGCTGAAACCGTGATCCTTAATATCAGCGGCGGCAATGATACGCAATCCGCTTACACCGTGGCGCCGGGCGGGGGTACCGCCACTGTCACTATAACGGACAATGATTTTACCGCCCTCGCCAACGCGGTGCTGATCGCAAAAATATCCGATGCCGTGGAAGGCGGTATAAACGGTCGATACAGGATCTCCCTGATGCCAGGTGTTACGGCTTCAGAAGATATAGTGATTCGCTTCACACTAGCAGGTTCCGCTGGATACGGAGCCGACTATGGTTTGCTGGGATTATCCGGAAGCAATATTGTTATACCTGCAGGGGCCAATGAAGTGTATGTAGATGTGGACGCGTCCAACGACGGTATTATAGAAGGCCCTGAAACGGTAACGCTGACCCTTTTTGAAGCCGTTTCCGGCAGTTATCCGTTTGTGATAGATGCCGCCGCCAATTCAGCCACCGTGAGCATAGTGGACGCGAACGCTGTGGGCAGCTCATTTTTACAGGTGGTCGCCGACGCCAACGCAGCGGAGCCGAACATCAATGGTAGCTTTACAATAAAGCTGGCGGGGGTAACCACCTCGGCATGGGATGTTACCGTTGCATACGTGGTGTCGGGTACTGCCACTCCAGGCCTGGATTACCTGCAGCAGGGCACGGTGGTTATTCCTGCAAACAACAACAGCGTTACTGTACCCCTTAAGGTACGGGACGATCAGATCATTGAGCCAACAGAAACTATGACCTTTACCATCCTTTCCGGCAGTGCAACAGACGGAGGCGGGAATGCCTTTGTCTTTCCGCCCGATCCGGCTAACAACGATGTTACCATTAATATTGCCGATAACGATGCAACAGCCGCCAACCAGCTGCTGAAGGTGGTGAAAACAAACGATGCTACAGAGCCCTCCTCGGCCGGCGCCTTTACAGTGAGCCTGCCGCCCGGCTACACCTCCAGCGCCAATACCACCCTTAATTACACCATGACCGGCACCGGCACACGCAATACAGATTACACCATCTTCACCATTACGCTGCCTGCTTATTTCAACAGTATAACACTGCCGCTGTTTGTAACAGATGATAAGATCATTGAACAAACGGAAACGGCTATTCTCAATCTCAATGGCGGAACAGACGGCAATAGCTTTACATATAACGCAGATCCGGCCGGCAACCAGGCTACGCTGAACATCACAGACGATGATAACACTGCCGCCAACAAGATGCTGCTGGTAACTAATACTGTTGATGCGGCTGAACCGTCCACTAATGGCAACTTTGGCATTAACCTGCCTGCCGGCATTACGGCATCGGAAGATATTACAGTCAACTATACCGTTGCAGGTACTGCTACCGCCGGTACTGCTACCGCCGGTACTGACTATACCGCCCCCGGCGGCTCCGCCGTGATACCTGCCGGCCAGAACGGCGTGGCTGTGCCTGTTGTCGTAGAAGATGACCAGGTGATAGAAGGCACTGAAACAGTGGCGCTAACCGCTACCGGCGGTGCCAGCACCAGCTTTAACTTTACGCCGGCTACCGGCAGGGCCGCCGCTGCTGTGAACATTGCAGATAACGAAAACACGCCGGCCAACCTGGTGCTCAACATCGCCCAAACAGCAGATGCAACAGAAGGGGGCGCCGACGGGGCCTTCAGGATTAGCTTACCCACGGCTGTAACCGCCGATGAAGCGATAACCGCGCATTATACTATCACTGGCACCGCCCAGAATGGCACTGATTACAGTTCATTGAACGGTACTGTTATCCTGCCTGAAGGACTGAACAGCGTGCCATTACCTGTAACGGCTACGAACGATCAACTTTTAGAAGGAACAGAAACGGTGATCGCTACCGTGAATGACGGCACAAGCCCCGGGTTCATTTTTACCGGCAATGGCAATGCCACAGTGAATATTGCGGATGATGACGATACGCCGGCCAATCTCACGCTCAACGTCACCAACACTCTGGACGCTGTTGAAGGCGGCGCCGATGGCGCTTTCAGTATATCCCTGCCCGGGAGCATCACAGTAACAGAGCCTGTTACCGTGAATATACCATTTCCGGCACCGCCGGAGCCGGTACGGATTATACCGCGCTCACCGGCACAGTAGTGATCCCCGCCGGTGACAATAGTGTGGCCGTTCCCGTAGCAGCAGTGAATGACCAGGTTATTGAAGGCGCTGAAACGGTGATACTGACGCTGAACGGCGGCAGCTCCGCAAGCCACACATTTACCGGTACCGGGTCCGCTACCTTATCTATTGCCGATGATGACAACATTCCTGCTAACCGGGCGCTCAGCATCGCTAAAACTGCGGATGCCGCCGAACCGGTCACTGATGGCCAGTTCAATATCAGCCTGCCTGCCGGTATCACCTCTGCAGAGAACATAACCGTACAATACACCGTTAGCGGCACGGCTTCAAATGGCACCGATTACACAAACCTGGGCGGCACAGTAGTAATACCTGCCGGACAGAATAGTATAGACGTGCCGGTTACCGTAACAGATGACCAGGTTATTGAGCCTGCTGAAACAGTGATCCTGACCCTGGATGGCGGTGCGTCCGCAACGTTTGCGTTCACCGGTACCGGCTCCGCTACAGCAAACATTACAGACGACGACAATGTACCTGCCAACCGTACGCTTAGTATCACAAAAACGGCAGATGCAGCAGAACCTTCCGGTAACGGTAGTTTTAACATCAAGCTGCCGGGCGCCATCACTACCACCGAAGACATTATGGTAAGCTATACCGTTGGCGGCACAGCTACAGCGGGCGCCGATTATATTACGCTCAGCGGCGCCGTGGTAATTCCCGCAGGCCGGAATAGTGTAGCCCTGCCGGTTACCGTGGCGGATGACCAGGTTATTGAGAACGCGGAAACCGTTACGGTTACCCTGAACGGCGGCGCCAGCGCCAGCTTTACCTTCACGGCCAGCGGAACAGGCGGGAATGCGTTCCTGGATATTGCAGATGATGATAACACACCGGCCAACACGACGCTGGGCGTTACAAAAGTGGCCGATGACGCGGAACCTGCTACGGATGGCAGCTTTAATATCAGTCTGCCTGCAGGCATCACCGCACCTGAGAACATTACCGTGAATTACACGGTAAGCGGTAATGCCGCCCCGGGTACAGATTATACCGCCCTTGCCGGTTCCGTGGTTATACCCGCGGGTCAGAACAGCGTTCAGCTACCCGTTACCGTAACCGATGACCAGATCATTGAAAGTACGGAAACCGTGATACTGACGCTTAACAGCGCGGCCTCCGCCAGCTTTGCCTTTACCGCTGCCGGTAATGCTACCGTAAATATTACCGATGATGATAATACAGCGGCCAACCGCGTGCTAAGTGTGAGCAAGGCAGGAGATGCGGCAGAACCATCTGCCAACGGATTATTTACCGTTAGCCTGCCTGCGGGCATCACCGTATCGGAGAACACCACGGTGAATTATACGGTTAGCGGTACTGCTGCTGCAGGTACCGACTACACTACGCTTGGCGGCACTGCCGTAATTCCCGCTGGTCAGAACAGCGTGAGCATACCGGTAGCAGTAACAGACGACAATATTATAGAAGGTATAGAAACAGTGATACTGACCCTCAGCGGCGGCACGAGCGCCAGCTTTACTTTCACCGGCGCCGGCAATGCAACTGTTAACATCATTGATAATGAAAGCAACCTGGCATTAAGTGCAGCGAAAGGCGCCGATGGGGCAGAACCGTCTGCGAACGGCAGCTTTAATATCAGCCTGCCTGCGGGCGTTACTTCATCTGTGAGCATTACCGTGAGCTACAGTATTAGCGGTACAGCTGCCAGCGGTGCAGATTATACTGCGCTTAGCGGCACTGTAGTGATCCCGGCCGGTCAGAATGCAGTGGCCGTGCCGGTTGTGGTAAAAGATGACCAGCTGATAGAAGGTAATGAAACCGTGACTCTCACGATTACGGGTGCTGCTGCCCCGGGCCTGACCTTCATCGCAGGGCCGGATAATGCAGCCACCCTCAACATCGCAGATGACGACAACACCGGCCGCGTACTGTTAGTGAACGCCGGCCAGCCTGCGGCGGCGGAACCTGCTGCTGCCGGTGCATTCATCATTAGCCTGGACAACGCAAAGATACCGCAGGAGGACATTACTGTTACGTATACACTGGCGGGCACCGCCACCGCCGGTGCCGATTACACCCTTAGCGGCACAGTAGTGATCCCGGCCGGCCAGAACGCAGTAACGGTACCCGTAAACATCATTGACGACGACCTGGTAGAACCGGCGGAAACCGTAGTGCTCACCATTACCGGCGGCAGCTCTGCAAGCCTTAGCTATCCCGCAGGCGTTAATAATACTGCTACGGTGAATATTGCAGATGATGACAACGCCCCCGCCAACCTGGTATTGAATGTTGGTAACACGGGGGATGCCGCAGAGCCATCCACCAACGGATCATTCACCGTAAGCCTCCCTAACGGCAAACGCACGGCAGATGCAATCACGATCCAATATATGAGCGGCGGCACTGCCACACCGGATGCTGATTATACGGCTATTGCAGGCGTTATCACCATTCCCGCAGGTGCGAACAGCGTGAATATCCCGGTAACCGTAACAGACGACCGTGAGATAGAAACGCCGGAAACAGTGGTGCTCACGCTTACCGGCGGACGGTCTGCAAGCTACGTTTTCACGCCCGGTACTTCGAATGAAGCTACAGTGACCATCACCGACGATGATAAAGGTAATATCCTGATCACCAAAGAAGTGGTGCAGCCGGCCGTAGGGCCTTACCGCATGGGCCAGGACCTGACCTACCGCATTAGCATAAGGAATAACGGCGACGTTGTGTACACCGGCATAAAAGCACAAGACCATCTGCCCCAACAGCTGGATCTGCCTTCTCATACCGCTGCCGAAAGAGGGGAGGTCACCGTTAATCCCGGTACCAGGCTGGTAGAATGGAATGTTGGCGACCTGGCGCCGGGGGCCACTGTAGAGATGACGCTCACCACGCGGGTGATCGAAGGGGGTGAAGTGATCAACACGGCTACGGCTTACGGCGACATCCCGGATGTGGACTCTACGGACAACAGCGTTTCTTCCAGTATACATGTGGAGGGAGAGGACCTCTTCTTCCCGAACGGTATCTCGCCTAACGGAGATGGCAAGAACGAGAAATTCATAATCGGCGGCCTGGAAAAATACCCCGGCTCCGCCCTGTATATCTTTAACCGCTGGGGAGGCCAGGTGTACCAGTCTAAGGATTACCGCAACGACTGGACCGGCTCCGGCTTGAACGAAGGCACCTACTTCTACGTGCTGGAAGTGAGGAAACCGGATGGTATCAGGAAGTACAAAGGATGGGTTACCCTCGTACGTTAAAGGCAACAATATTATTATCTGCTGATCAAAAAGTGTTAAAGATGCAAACAGTACTCAAAGCAGGAATGATGTTCCTGCTGCTAAACATAGGGTTCCGCGCAATGGCGCAACAGAACATACAGTTCAGCCAGTACGTGTTCAATGGTTTAAGCCTGAACCCTGCTTATGCCGGGTATAAGGAAGACCTTTATGTAAATGCGGTATACCGCCATCAATGGGCCAATTTCCCGGGCGCACCCCGCACCGGCGGCATATCGGTGGATGGGGCTACCAATGAGAATAGGGTAGGCCTGGGCCTCCAGCTGTTGTTTGACCGCCTTGGGCCGCAGGACGCGCTCTCCCTCTATGGTTCCTACTCTTACCGCATACCGCTGGACCCCGAAGGAACGCGCCGCCTTTGTATTGGCGTGGGAGGGGGAGTTACCCAGTATTCCCTGGATGGCACCGCCCTCCAGCTAACAGATAATGATGACCCTGCGCTGTCTGCTGTTAAAAAAAGTGTATGGGTGCCCGATGCCCGTTTTGGCGTTTACTATTACACGCCCAGGTTTTATGCAGGCGTTTCCGTTACGGATCTTTTTTCCCTTTATACGGATGCTAACCGTTATAGCTGGAAAGGAAATAATTATGCTGCCATCCGTAAAACGCAGCACCTTTACGTTACTTCGGGCGCCATGTTTCCCCTGTCGGAGCACCTGCAGCTGAAACCTTCCTTCCTGGTTAAAGAAGACTTTAAAGGGCCTACCAATGTAGATTTTAACGTGTTTCTCCTGATCAGCGAAAAACTATGGATAGGCGGTTCGTACCGGACAGACATAAAGCTGTGGAATAAGGCCAACCTGCCCAGCGACCTCCAGCAGCTGGATGCCGCCAGCGCAATAGTAGAGTTTTATGCTACGGAGCAATTGCGCATCGGGTATTCCTACGACCTTAATGTGAACAAAATGGCGGGTTACCAGGGAGGATCGCACGAGATATCGCTGGGCTTTCTCTTTCCCTCCAAAAAATCCATTGTACAAAACCCAAGGTATTTTTAAATCCATTATTTATCCAGTATGATACGTCGCAGTTTAACAATAGCCTTATCGATCACGCTTTCCGCCAGCCTTTATGGCCAGGAGCAGAAAAGTGTATTAAGGACAGCGGAAGAAGCATATGCCCGGAGAGAGTATGCAGTGGCAGGAGCGCTCTACAGCAGGATTGCCCGGAGTAAGGGAGATAAAATGCCGGTGAGCCGGTGGATGAAGATGGCCATTAGTTATCAGCAGATAGGGGACATCAAAAGGGCTTCGGAGATCTACCGGCAGATCGTTATAAGACCGGACCGGCCTGCTGCCGCCTGCTTTAATTATGGCGAAGTGCTGCGGCAGCAGGAGCAGTATGATGCTGCCCGCCAACAGTATAACCAGTTCTCCACCGCTAATGCGGATAGCCTGCAGCTTAAAAGCATAGCGCTGCAAAGCTGCGACAGCGCTATAGTGTGGGCAGCACAGCCTGTAGCGGTACAGCTGGCGCCTGTAAAGGAGCTCAATACCCCCGGCTCCGATATGATCAGCGGCGTAGTGAAGAAGGGCCTGGTAATAATGTCTAATGGCTATCGCTCACTGGCCATGAAGGGAAATCCCGAATCTCGCCCCGCTACCGATAAAAGAACGGAACAACCTTATTACAAGGCATATCTTTACCAGCAATTTACACCAGGCAATTCGAATATGTTCCTCGAAGAGCTGTCGCCCGCCCTGTTTGAAAAATATGATTATCATATCGGGCCTGTATGCCTGAACCGTACAGAAGATACGATGTATGCCACCATTAGTATACAGGGCAATGCCGTCAATGGCATACGCCTGCTGCAGCTTTACCAGTCGGTGAAGAAAAACGGGAGATGGTCTTCCCCGGTGCTGATACCCGGTATTAACGTAGCGGGGTATTCTTCCAGCCAGGCTGCGCTCAGCGCCGATGGGAATACCTTATACTTTGTATCTGACCGCCCCGGCGGCTATGGCCAAACAGATCTCTGGTATGCCGGGCGGCAGCAGGATGGAAGCTGGGGGCAGCCTGTAAACTGCGGGAATAAGATCAATACCATTGCAGCGGAAATCTTTCCCACCATTAATGAGGATGGGGTGCTCTATTTCTCCAGCAAAGGCCACCCGGGCATGGGCGGGTATGATATTTTCCGCCAGGCAGGGCGGCCCGGGAAAGGACGATATTTATTCTTTTTGATTGATGGCATTGACCAGGTCAGCGGCCGTTTGTTCATCGAAAGATGCGTTGTTGCTGTCAAGGAATTTTTTAGCGGCGGCTAAAGCAGCAGGATCCTTTCCTATGGCGGATAAGAAGCTTTTTCTTTTTAAGCTTACTTTAGTGGGCATGCCATCCTTAAGGAGAAAGTAGGTGTACTCTCTTTTATATTCGTCGTAGTTATGTCCTATTTGCGTTACACCCTTATCCACAAAATTGGCGCGTTCAAATTTAATTTTTGTTGCTTTCACCAATGAATATTTACCTTTTGCCAGCAGCTGCATAAACTGGGAACGGCCGGCTGTATTTACATTTAAAAAATAAGCCGCCACATCATTTTTAACCATGTGAAATGCTTGTATATAGTGGCTTTCAGGAGTAAATGTTTTCCCGTCGCGGGCGCGGATGATGAGCAGGTTTTTTTCCAGGTCCAGGTTGGCGTCGTATACCATGGAGTGTTTCACGGGCTTGTTTTCCATAGAGTCTATCCACAGGCGGCCCCAATCGTCGTACAGGTAAGGACTGCCAACCGTGGTGCCGACTGGGCGAAAGCCGGTGGCAACAAAATAAGTATTGAGCTTATTATAATTGTCAAGGATATTTGCAATATGCGTAGTTTGTACAACGCCCGCAGAGTCTTGCGCATAAAGGGACACCGTGATTGAAATGAACGCTAAAAGGGCCAGGGGTGCTTTTTTCATGATGGCAGATTGTTCTACAATATAAGGATAAATATCCTGTATGGAAATAATGACTGCGCCGGCGATGGCACTAACAGCTGCCGCTGTAATGCCGTCTACAAAGACCTTGATACCCGGCAGTTTAATGCGTTTCGCTGCGGCCTGTCTGGTCCAATGCCGCTTTCAGGCCCGCTGCCAGTTTTTCAACAGGCCCAACGCCCCAATAGTGCAGGAAAAAGATACGGGGCTTTTCATGCACCATATGGTTATGAACGGCCACTACTTCTATCCCGTTTTCTACAAGCGCTTTGATAACCGGCTCTACTTCGTTTTCCAGCATTGTAAAATCTCCCGCTACCGCCGCCTTCTCCGGTGTTCCCTGCCAGGCGGCCCATGTATTGAAGCCCGCAAAGCTGCTTACAGGAATACCATGTTCCTGCAGCGGTACATCAGGCCGTCCAAAGGTGTACTTATATACCCCTTTGCTCAGTTCTCCCTTATGCCCCAGCAGGGAATCCAGGCGGGGGATAGGCAAGGTATTAACCACGCTGTCTGCCTTACCTTCTTTCGGGTCATGGCCGCGTACTTCCCTTACCTTTCCGAAAATGGCTTTTACGCTGCCTGCCAGCTGCGTTGCCTGCCCCTTCCCGTCAATATGCATATACATCACATTGGGATGATTGCGCACAAAGTGGTTATGGATGGCCGTAATGGCAAAGTCCTGGCGGATAACTTCCTGCTGCACGGGTTTCAGGTCTGTTTCAGTCAGGATAATATCACCCATAACCATGGCACTGTCCTGGCAGGGTGTAAAACAGGCCCAGCTTGACAGCCCCATTGGAGCGATGATCTTGAATCCGTCAACAACAACATCGAGGTCGTTCTGCGGGACAGTGATCTTGTATTCGCCGTTCTTTTCAACGCCTTTCATGCCGGTTATCCGTTCAATGGCGGCAACATCCAGCCTGCTGCTGCCAGGTGGGCAAACAATTGTATTGGAGTCATTCTTTGCGCCTGTTATTGAATTTGCGGCCGGCCCCGCGGAAGACTGGCAGCCATGCAGGAGCACTCCTGCGGTAATAACTGATAAAATGATGGTGGTCTTCATTTTATTTATTAATTTATTTATAGCTTTTTATGGGTCAGCAGGCGGGGCCTGATACCGGCAGGCATACGCCTGCATAAGTACAATATAACCATTAGCGGGCGCCTGGAATAGAACAGAAATTACCTTTTGTATAGAACTTACTTTTTCTGCAAACTTTTCCGGTATTCCGATGGATTTTGACCCGTATACTTCCGGAAAATCCGGGTAAAATGGCTTTGATCAGAAAAACCGGTCAGGTAGCTGATAGCTGTCAGGGAATAAGCGGGGTTTTGCATCAACTGTATGGCCCGGTCGATACGTTGTTTCCGGATGTATTCCCCAAAGGAAAGGTTGTTGAAGTGCTTTGAAAACTCGCGGGAGAGGTAAGAAGGATTAATATCCAGGTCCTTCGATAATTCTTTCAGGCTTAGGCTGGTATCAATATGATCCTGTATCATTTCCTTCAGCTCCAGGGCCCATGAGGGAATGCGGCTACCGGCGCCTTTCCTGGATTTGAAGAACCGGTTAAACATTTTCAGCAACAGGTACTCATAAGGCTGCTGCGTATGCTTCACCTTCTGCAGGTGTGCAGCCCAGCTGTATAGCGCATCATAAATCTGCATTCCTTTTTGCAGCAGTTCCTGGTCGTTTTTATAATTGTAGGCAAGGCCTGCCGAAATAGCCCATAAACCGGACGCCTGCGGCGCTATGTCATGCCGGTCAGTGTCCGCCCCCCGAATAATTGGGGCCATTGCCAGTACTGCGGGGTCGGTGATTTTATATTTCTTTACCAGGTAATCAAACGTACACTCCTCCCCGTAGTGCGTGTGCTCTACGCCGGGAATGTCAAAAGGGATAGCATCCAGGGCGGCAGCCCGGGCCGGTACATCGCTGAAAGGCACATAAATGATTTCCGCATCAGGGTCTATAAACCGGCGTATCAGCCAGGGACAGGCAATACGGTCAATCTTTGGGTGCTCGCGGGTAATCCACTTCATAAGAGCATTATATAGCTGCAAAGTACCCTTTTTCCTTTATAAACGATTTTGGCCCATGGCCGTAATACATGCGGTATTACTGCAGATTTAAACCGTATTCTCAACGTTTATAAAATGCTTATCTTTCCTGTATTTAAATAAAATACCCGATACTATGGCTACGCAAGCAATTGTTCCTATGCTGGCCTACGAACACGGCATTGCTGCTTTAGAATGGTTGGTTAAAGCATTTGGCTTTACAGAGCGCAAAGATATGCGTATGATAGATGATAACGGACGGCTTTCACATGGCGAGCTGGAGCTGGACAATAATATTATTATGTTGGCTTCTCCTACACCTGATTACGAAAGCCCTCAGCAGCACCGGCAGCACTGTGAGCAGGCCCGCAAATGGTCCCGGGTACCGTGGATTATTAATGGCTTATTAGTGTATGTAAGTGATGTAGATGCACATTACGAACGTGCAAAAGCAGCAGGTGCGGTCATTCTTTCCGCGCCCGAAGATGGGTTTCCAGGCCGCCGGTATCGCTGCGAGGATTTGGAGGGACAGCGCTGGATGTTTATGCAACAGGAACACAGCCAACCCTCAACCGCTATTTAATAACCGGGAACTTCAGGTGCGGCGTAATGCCCATAATTTCGGTGGCAACAAAGTTAAAACGGACCGGGTTTTCATGTCAGGGGTAATTGCGCCAATATGAGGGCGGTTTACGACTGTTAAAACTGGTGAGCCGCCCAGGCAAGTAAATTGAGCCATAAAAGAAAGCGGTTGCCCGGCGTAAAGGCTGATCTTTGCATCGTTAATCAATAAAATAACAGCAATGACAACAATAAAAAAGATCGCCCTGGGCAAAAACGGACCGCTGGTGTCCAAACTCGGATTAGGTTGTATGCGGATGTCGCCTGTTTGGGGAAGCAAGGCAACTGATGAAAGCGAAAGCATTGCTACCATTCAGATGGCATTGGACAGTGGCATTAACTTCCTGAATACAGGAGATTTTTATGGTAGCGGCCATAATGAGCTGCTGGTGGGAAAAGCCATCAAAGGCAGAAGGGACGATGCCTTCATAAGCGTAAAGTTTGGCGCGATCTTCTACGGCAGTCAATGGCTTGGGCTGGATCTGCGCCCCATAGCCATCAAAAACTTCATCAATTATTCTTTGGTACGCCTGGGCATAGATACCATTGATCTTTATCAGCCATGCAGGCTTGATAACAGCGTTCCGGTAGAAGATGTGATTGGAACGGTTGCCGACCTGGTTAAAGAAGGGAAGGTGCGTTATATTGGCGTTTCTGAAATCACCGCAGATCAGCTGCGCAAGGCGAATAGTGTTCATCCTGTAACAGCATTGGAAATAGGCTATTCACTGGCAGACCGCCAGATAGAAAGTGATTTGCTTCCCACAGCCAGGGAACTGGGTATAGGAGTTGTTGCATTTGCCAATACGGCCGAAGGATTACTTACAGGAGAGATGAAAGCACCGCTGCCGGCTAATGCTTACCAAAATCACTTCCCGCGTTTCCAGGGAGAGAACCTGGTAAAGAACCTGGAAAAAGTTGAGGTATTAAAGCAAATGGCAAAGCAGAAAGGGTATACGCCAACACAGCTGGCAATAGCCTGGGTAAATGCACAGGGAGATCATATTATGCCATTGGTAAGCATGAGCCGGAGGTCACGGCTGCCGGAAAACATGCAGGCCATGGAAATAGCGTTCACGCCGGAGGAGCTGAATACGCTTAACACGCATTTTTCACCGGGTGCGATACTCGGAGGCACCTACCTGCAGCGGTAACGGGCCTGCGCATAAGCCCGGCCTGTTTTATATCTTTACATAATGACAAATCCAACTGAAATAGTCCCCGGGGTCATCTTTTTCTCTTACCTCTCGGCAATGAGGAAGGAGAAGGTGGCGTTCCTGGAGCATAATAAGTTGATATTACAGGTATCGGGGCGTTTTATATTTGAAACCGCCACTGAAAGGATCTCAATGGGCCGTGGTGAAATGTTGCTGATACAAAAAAATCAGCTGGGAGAAATTACCAAGCAGCCTTTGGATGGTGAAGATTATCAAACCATTGTCATTAGCCTGAAAGAAGACATGCTCAGGAAGATCGCCCTGGAGGAGCAAATAGAGATCGGGCAGAAATACAAAGGCCCTTCCAATATTCTTATTCCCGGGAACGATTTTTTGCATGCCTTCTTTCAATCCGTGCTTCCGTATGTTCGCCACCCGGAAGAAAAGATAACCCATGCGGTGGGGATGCTGAAGGTGAAAGAGGCGGTATATCTTCTCCTGAATACCATGCCCGGGCTCAGGAATTTCTTATTTGACTTTTCGGAGCCTTACAAGATGGACCTGGAAAAATTCATGCTCAGCAATTTTCATTACAACATTCCCATTGAAAAATTTGCGCGGCTCACAGGAAGAAGCCTTGCGGGGTTCAAGCGCGATTTCCAAAAGCTATTCGGGATGGCGCCCCGGCAGTGGTTACTGGAAAGGAGGTTGGCGGAAGCCCGGCATCTGATAGAAAAAAAGAACAAAAAGCCATCTACGATTTATCTTGACTTAGGATTTGAAAGCCTCTCGCATTTCTCCCATTCTTTTAAGAAGAAATTCGGCAAGGCGCCCACGGAATGGTTGGTATAGAACAGTGTTACCCGGCGTTTCGTTGACGCATGTAAATTTAAATTTGGCCATCCCAATCATGTATCGTAATATTGCGATGATATAATGATGTAAACAATGGGCGCTACAAAAACAGACTTATTCACAAAGCAACAGAATGATATAGCCAATATGGCTAAAGCGCTGGCCCACCCGGCCCGTATTGCCATACTTCAATACCTGGTTAAAAAGAATGCCTGCGTGTGCGGCGACCTGGTAGATGAACTGGGGCTTGCACAGGCTACCACATCGCAACACCTGAAGGAATTAAAAAATGCCGGCCTGATACAGGGAACGATCGAAGGCGTTAGCGTATGTTACTGCATTAACCCTAAGGTGTGGAAACAATACCAGCAGTTTTTTGCCGGTTTCTTTAAGGAAGTTGACCTCAAAGGCTCCTGTTGTTAGGGCTTTTTTTTACACAGATATATCGCAATATTGCAATAATAAAATTAATTAAACATTACTGCTATGGCTACAGATGAAGAGCTTAAAGACCTGGTAAGGCAGAAATACAGTGAAATTGCCTTACAGGACAAAGCAGACAACCAGGCATCCTGCTGCGGCTCAGGGTGCTGCTCCACCGAGGTTTACAACATCATGACAGATGATTATTCCGCTTTGGAAGGATATAACCCCGACGCAGATCTTGGCCTGGGATGCGGGCTGCCAACGCAGTTCGCTAAAATCCGGGAAGGCGATACCGTTATTGACCTGGGCTCCGGCGCCGGCAACGATTGCTTCATTGCCAGGCAGGAGACGGGCGCTACCGGCAAGGTGATAGGCATTGATTTTACCCCGGCAATGATAGACAAGGCCCGTGCAAATGCAGAAAAGCTGCAGTTCAACAACGTGGAGTTCCGCCAGGGGGATATTGAACATATGCCCGTAACCGCCAACACCGCCAACGTGATCGTAAGCAACTGTGTGCTCAATCTTGTGCCAAACAAGAACGGTGTTTTTAAAGAGATTTTCCGTGTGCTCAAACCAGGCGGACATTTCAGTATTTCAGACATTGTACTGGAAGGCAGTCTGCCGCCTGCGTTACAAAGCGCCGCGGAAATGTACGCCGGCTGTGTTTCCGGCGCCATACATAAGCAGGCCTACCTGGATCTTATAACCAGCAACGGCTTTATCAATCTAACCATTCAGAAAGAAAAGGTTATTAATATCCCGGACGACATACTGGCTCAATACCTTACCGCAGATGAAATAGCGCAGTTTAAGGCAGGTAAAACCGGTATTTTCAGTATTACCGTTTATGCGGAGAAACCGGAGGCCGCTTCCTGCTGCGGCCCTGATTGTTGTAAATAACCATAGAGCAGCTTACAGCAGCACTGGCTGCAGGCGCCCAGCCTTATAAAGCGCCTGATTTAGCTATATGAAAATTGCATTATTCAGCGACATTCACGCAAACCTCCCCGCCCTGGAGGCGTTCTTTAAAGATGTAGAAGGCCGTCAGCCGGATGCCATCTATTGCCTGGGAGATCTGGTGGGTTATAACATCTGGCCCAATGAGGTAATTGCAGAAATCCGTAAACGGGCCATTCCAACTATTGCGGGTAACTATGATTTCGGGATAGGACGGAACAGCAACGATTGCGGATGCGCCTATAAAACAGATGCTGAAAAGGCGAATGGCGCTGTTTCCATTTCTTTTACGGATAGCCTTGTTAAAGCGGATGAACGCAGGTACCTCCGTACCCTGCCTGCTCATATCAAAGTTGAGTTTCAGCTAAACGCCGATAAGCTGAACCTGCTGCTGGTGCACGGCAGCCCCCGCAAGATCAACGAATACCTGTTTGAAGACCGGGAAGAAAAAAGCCTGCAGCGGATTATGCAGGAGGCTGATGCAGATATAATGTGTTTCGGTCACACCCATAAGCCGTACCACCGGGTATTGCATGATACATCAGATGCGGGTCCGCGGT
>NZ_DASTRI010000042.1:0-16546 GCF_035761305.1 Chitinophaga sp.
CTAACTCTTTTATACGATCTTGCTCTCCCTTCATTTCTATACGCACAATTTTGTTTAATAAATGATTTTTCCCAAATTTCTTTAGCCATTGCTGAATGGTATAGGTGCCTTTGATCCCGTAGCGCCGACGCGCTTCCTCTACGCCAAGACCTGATTCAACCTCTTTGACTACCTTTTGCTTGAAGCTAATACTGTACCGGACTATTACCCGCTGTTGTTTTGCCATGTTTTGTGTCAGATTCGTTTTTAAATCTGTCCACTTGCTTCAGGACATGACACCCTGCTTTACGCTTTTTACTTTTTACTTTTTACTTTTTGCTTTTTGCTTTCCCCTTTACGCTTTCCCCTTTCTGCTTTACATTTACGCTCATGTGGAACGTGTACCTGAAAGGTTTTAGCGCCTATATGCAGCTGGAACGCTCGCTGTCGGAAAACTCCGTACAGGCGTATATACGCGACGTGGAAAAGCTGGAGCAGTACCTGCTGGCCAATAATAAAAAAATAGCCCCCGTGCAGGTTACGCTGGACGACCTGCAGGCCTGCACGCAGTGGATAGCTCAACTGGGTATGACAGCCACCTCGCAGGCCCGCATTATTTCAGGCATCAAGGCGTTTTATAAATACCTGCTGATGGAGGATCTTATTAAGGAAGATCCCACCCAGCTGCTGGAAGCGCCCAAAATACGCCGCAAGCTGCCGGATGTGCTGAGCTTTGCGGAAATAGAAAGCATTATTGCGCAGGTAAAGGCCGGCACCCCGGAAGGACAGCGCAACCGCGCCATACTGGAAACCATGTACAGCTGCGGCCTGCGTGTAAGTGAGGTGATAAACCTGAAAATATCCCAGCTGCATTTTGACGCCGGCTTTATACGCGTAATAGGTAAAGGCAACAAAGAGCGGCTGGTGCCCATCGGGCGCGATGCCATTAAGTACATAAACCTGTACATGAATGAGATACGTGTACACGTACCCGTTAAGAAGGGGCAGGAAGATACGCTTTTCCTGAACCGCCGGGGCAGCGGCCTTAGCCGGGTAATGATATTCCTGGTTATAAAAGAGCTTACAGCCGCAGCAGGCATTCAGAAACAGGTATCGCCGCACACCTTCCGGCATTCCTTTGCCACACACCTGGTTGAGGGTGGGGCCGACCTGCGGGCGGTGCAGGAAATGCTGGGGCACGAAAGCATTACCACCACGGAAATATATACGCATCTCGACCGGGAATACCTGCGCGACACGCTGCAGCGCTTTCACCCGCGGTTTTAAGCATAAAAAAAACAGCTACCCTAAACTGGCTGAAGTTGGTAGCTGTTTTTGTATTTGCATTGGGGCTCTCAAACAAGATGACTCCTAACTAAAACTCTAGAATGGCGCTAATAACTGAAAATCATTCAACTGGTTCCTCCTTTGCCTGTTTGCTCCTGACCAGCCGCCCAACCAGTGGGCCAGCTGCCTGGTAGCTCGTGTGGCGGTAGCAGGCTTAATAACGATATTCAGTAGTGTACAGGGGGCAATTGCCCTTCTTTCCGGGCTTTGTGCCATTTGTATGTCCTCTTCCCAAAGCAGCTGGTTGTTGCGGTATATTTTAAAATATACATCCGGGCCGGCATGGTACTGGCCATGCTTTACCGGGAGCAACTTACCGGCCGACATATCTTTCAAACCGAAATGCAGTTTGTACCGTCCCTGCCCGTTGGTATAGGTGGTACCCAGCAAATGGTTGTTCTGTGCATTATAAGCTTCTACCTTCAGCTGCGGCTGACCGGCCATTGTTTCAAAATAACGTACCGTTCCGCTGATCACCCAGGTGCCGTAGCTGCCGCGTATCGCATTCCAGTGCTCGGAAGGGATCACGTATGCATAGGCAGCCAGGTATTTATCCTTTGTGCGTTTCCAGTGTGGCACCAGCTTGCTCAGGTGATACTGGTTAACGCTGTTTTTTCCGGAGGCCCGGCCCGGCATCTGGTTTAAACACAGATCCAGTTCCAGGGGTTCCGTGAACAGGTGTAACTGTTCCCAGGTGAGGTGGAAATCGCCTCTTTCATCCAGCACTGTTTCGGCCAGTAAACGATGTTCCTTAAGCGCCACCTGCTTGGGTGTTAACTGTGTAAGGTGGTTAAACTTACCCCTGTTGGCATAATCAGCAGGATAAGTGTCTTCCGGCAGGTAAATCCGCAGCCGGCCTTTTGCCAGCGGTTCTATACAATCATCACAAATCAATGCAGAGATGTTTCCAATTAACAGGTAACTCATAGTTTTAAATTTTAAAAAAAGGGGTTAACGAGCTAAACCTAAAAAACCGACTATTCCCCAGGAATAGTTTTTACTTTTTCTTTCTCTCTTTTTCTCTGCATATACCGGAAGAAACAAACATGGGTAGAAAGGCCCAAATTGAAAACCCAGGTACTGTCCCCCTCTTGTGAATAACGTGTTGCTGAATTCTTTTTCCCTGGATTGATGTTACAAAGGTTGAGAATATTGCAACAGCAGACAAGCGTTGAAGTCCCCAAAAACCAAAAATGCGTAGAACTACGCATTTTTGCGGAAAGTACGTGTAAGGCAGCCTGGTGGCGGAAAAGCACCCATAAACAGGGGAAATAAGATGGATATACGAAAGGCGGCCGCAGGCGGCGGTAGTGTAAACCAGGCAAACCAGGCCGGTGCAGGGCCGTGCAGCGCCGGCAGCATATAATGTTTCCTGTGAAAGATGAGCGCAGGTATACCCTTTAATCACCAGGATGCGTATAACTACGCATTTTTTCCAAAAAGTACGCAAAATGGAAAAATCGCCCCAAAAGCACCCTCATTAAAAGCCTTTGCTGGTGGCTGATTTCAGCCAAAATCCATCTACACTTAACACAAAAGTACTATATATACCTGTTGTTTTAAAAGCAGGATTTTATAATACCTTTATGTTATAGCTCATTGTATACGCAACTAACCACTAACTACTAACTAAAACTAAAACACATGAGTACCACAACTAAAAAGAATTTCCCCGCCGATGCGGGAACATTCATTTCATTGAAGGAGGCCGACCGGCTGATCGGCAATCACGATGATCATGAAAAAAAGCAGGGACGACATAATTCTACCAAAGCTTACTTTTTTGGCAGGGACAAAATCAAGGAGTTGCTGGATTGCCCTGATTGTGTTGGCATCCGCATTTATTACGGCATGGATCTGAACGGAGATGGTATTGATGATAAAAAGATGGTGATATACCCTGTAAATAAAGAAGGCAAGAACATGGCCTATCATCCGCCCAAGCCCTATACCGCCGGCGCCAGCTTTGGCAGCGGAAGTGGAAGCGACCCGGATGACGATGGTGGTGGCAAAGCGTTGGATGGTGGCCTGCCCTGCCCCACGTACTGCCCATGAGTATTGAAAATAAAGCGCTACTAAGTGATTATTTATACAGTTATTTTTTATATTATGACGGGGATCGAATGTTTACTTTTGATCCCCTTCACTTTAAATTTCAGGCGGTTGGATAGTGCAGGCAAATGGGCCTTCTATTACCTTATTTCAAGTGTGGTTTTTGCGGCGGGATCTGCCATTTTTGCCGTAGTTTTTCACAATAACCTATGGTTTAGCTCTATTATGAACCTGGTGCAGTTTGTGATCCTCTCTATCTACTATCAATACCTGATCAAGAATACAGTCATTAAACAGCTGATCAAAATTTTGCAGGCACCTGCGGTGATCGTCTTCTTCCTCGACTTTTTTAAGCTGGAGGGTATGATGACCTTCAACTCCATTTTTGCGACCATCCGCACCTTTTTGCTGCTAAGCTATGGCATCCTGTTTTTTATTCAGCTGCTGTTTGATGAGGACCTGGTAAAGGAAGCAATATTCATTAATACCCTGCCTAACTTCTGGTTCAATGCCGGTTTGTTTATTTACCTGTGCGCCACATTCCTCCATTACCTTACCTTTAACTTCTTCATGAAACACGGAGTAGCCAACTCTCACATGGTTATTCTCTCCCTGGTTTTCATAAGCGGCATTATAGAAGGAATTCTTTTTTATATTGGCCTCCTGAAAGCAAAAAAACAGCACGCATGAATATAGTTGAAATGGTGATAATGGGCACCGTTGCCATGCTGCTGCTGGGCATACTGGTAGTAGTGCTGGTTATATTTCAGCAAAAACAGGTAATACAGCACAAGCTGGCGCTGCGCGACAAAGACCTGGAGCTGCAGCGGGAGCGCCTGGTAGCAGTGCTGCAGGGCCAGGAGCAGGAGCGCAAGCGCATTGCAGAAGACCTGCATGATGAAGTGGGCGCACAGCTGTCTGTGCTAAAGCTGAACCTGGGGCAGTTGCAGCAGCACCTGAAGAACGGCAACGGCGAAACCGAACGCCTCAAGGAAACCAAGGATTTTACAGACACCATTATACAGCACCTGCGTTTTATCTCCCAAAGCCTGCACCCCCAGGCCCTGGATAACCTGGGCCTTTCCCATGCCCTGGACTCGTTCTGTAGCCTCATGAACAAGAACAAGCAGGTACGCATTACTTTTAAAACAGGCGGCAACAGCCAGCCGGTTGACCGGGAAAAAGCCCTGAACGTGTACCGCGTGGTGCAGGAGCTGATGAACAACATACTGAAGCACGCACAGGCCACCGAAGTGCTGATCACCTACCACAGCACCCCTACCCTCTTAAGCATTGATGTGGAAGACAATGGCAACGGCCGGCTGCTGGCTGCCCTGGACAGCTCCCGTAAAAAAACCGGCAGCCTGGGGCTGAAAAACATCGAAAGCCGTTTGAATATTATCGGCGGAAGTATCAACTTTGCAGCAAGGTCCCCTGAAGGCACCATTGCGCAGATAAGGGTGGAAGACTATCAACCGTCTATGAGCTAACCGGGATAACTTGTTAGTTACTAAATTGTTGGCTGTTAAACGTTACGAAAAAAAATCACTTAACTTTACGGGCGATTTACACTGTACACAATTATTACTCCCTATGGCGGAAAAGATAAAAGTGGCGATTGCTGATGATCACAAGATCTTTCGCAGCGGCGTTATAAATACGCTCACACCTTATGATAATATCAATGTGGTTTTTGAAGCGGAGGATGGTGAGCACCTGTTAAAAATAATGGAAGAACAGCAGCCGGACGTAATACTGATGGACCTGAAAATGCCCAATATGGACGGCATACAGGCTACCATACAGGTAAAAGAGCGCTACCCGGATATAAAGGTCATTATCCTCACCATGTATGAAGACGATAACTTTATTGTACACCTGGTAGAAAACGGCGCCAACGCCTATTTGCTCAAGAACGCGGAGCCGGAGGAGATATACGAAGCCATTTGCACCACCTATGAAAAAGGCTTTTACTTCAGCGAGAACGTGAACCTTGCCCTGCTGAAAAAAGTACTGCACAAGAACAAACAACAATTTAAACCCACCTTCAGGAACAATGCCGGCAATACAGAGCTGCAGCTGAACGACCGCGAAAAGGAAGTGCTGCAGCTGATCTGCAATGAATGCACTACCCAGGAAATATCCGAAAAAATATTCCTGAGCCCCCGCACAGTAGAAGGCATCCGGCAGAAGCTGCTGGAAAAAACCAGCGCCAAAAACACGGTGGGCCTGGTGATCTATGCCTTCCGGAACGGGTTGATTGAGTAAGCGGAAAGCATAAAGCATAAAGCTGAAAGCTTTCCTGTATTGGAGATGACCGTTTGCTTATCTGCAATATAAAGCATGGGTGGAAAAGGTAACAATATGTTTTCCGGTATAGCATGCGGCTTTTAACGGAACAAGTGATACGTCACCAGGCACAAGACCGCTAAAAATATGCGGCTCTCTCCCATACAGCAGATTGGCGTTTAATGCACTACGTTATATTATATGAGTGGAAAGCGAGAATCAAAAACCCTTCCGTATTTTAGCCTTTTAAACCAGGCTGCTGATCTTATGCTTTGAACTTTATCCTTTATAAATTGTGCTTTTTGCTTTCAGCCTTGTGCTTTATGCTTTATGCTTTTTGCTTTATGCTTTTAAAACCACCAATTATAATTATGAAAACTTTCCGTTACCATTTTGCTGTAGCTGCCTGTGCCCTGCTGTTCATGGCCCAGGGTGCTTTTGCGCAGAGCCTGAAACTACCGGCCCCCAGCCCCGGCCAAACCGTTAAGCAGGATTTTGCCCTGTCATCTGTAGAAGTAACCTATTCCCGCCCCGGGGTAAAAGGACGTACCATCATGGGCGACCTGGTGCCCTATGGCAAAGTATGGAGAACAGGCGCCAACAGCGCCACCACCATTACCTTTGGGGAAGATGTTAAATTCGGCGGTAAGGATGTTAAAGCCGGTAAATACGGCCTGCTTACCATCCCGGGCCAGTCTGAATGGACCGTTATCCTCACCAAAGACCTGAATGTAACCAGCCCTGCTGCCTACAAACCGGAAAATGATGTGGTGCGCGTCACCGTTCAGTCTTCCGATATGCCGGTGAGCGTAGAAAGCTTTATGATCACTTTTGACGATGTAAAGTCAACCTCCATGACCATGCTGCTGCTGTGGGACCGTACCGCTGTGCCGGTGGAAATAACCGCTGATATTGACAGTAAGGTAATGCAGCAGATAGACGACGCCATGAAAGGCGATAAGAAGCCTTATTTTGCTGCCGCCAGCTACTACTTTGAAAACGGCAAAGACGATAAGCAGGCGCTTAGCTGGGTAGATGCCGCCATTAAGGAAAATCCCAAGGCGTTTTATATGTATTACCTGAAAGCCCGCATACAGGCCAAAACCGGCGATAAGCAAGGCGCCAAAGCTACTGCCCTGCAATCCATTGAGCTGGCTAAAGAAGCCAAAAACGACGACTACGTAGCTTTAAACAACAAGCTCATAGCAGAACTGTAAATCGATGTGCAAATGTGCAGATGTGCAGATGAAATAATACAGTGAGCATATACATAAAAAAGTCCTGCACTTTAAAGGTGTAGGACTTTTAATTTCAGGGAACACATCGAACATTTAATACCTGCACATCTGCACATTTGCATATCTGCACATTTTTTCGCGTATTTCTACGCTTGTCTGCTGTTACCCTATTCCGGTAATTTTGTATTCAATACCCCAAAAGCCTCCCGGTGGGAGGAATGTTTATTTTTTATCTGACCCCAAAAAAGTATGTTATGCAATCACAACCACGCATTAAGGTAACTCCAAATGCCGCCGCTGCCGCCGCAGGCGATAATGCCCAGCTGCGGAGCAACCAGCACTGGCTGCTGCTCAAAAACCCCAATTATTTTGGCATACAGGACAAAGACAGTCCCCTGAACCAGCTATTCCAACCCGAAGTAAACCTGCTGTTCAACACCTTCTATGAAGAGGTAACCTGCGTAAGCTATAAACCCGATATAGAGCGCCTGAGCGCCATCGTAAAGGTAAAGCAGGGCTATGGCTATAATGGCGGCCCCTGTACGCCCGGCAGCAAGGAATATGTCCGCTTTTTTGTAAGCTACGATAACGGCACCTCCTGGGAAGATGAAGGCGTGACCGGCTTTAATATCCATGATTTTGGCGGCGCCGGTGACCTGTGCTATGAGGTGTTCGTGAACTTCACTCCCAAGAAAAGGAGCTGCTGCGATAAAAAGCCCGTGCTGCCGCTGGCGCGCGCCATTCTTTCGTGGAACCAGCTGCCGCCGGCCGGCGCGCCTTTCTGGTCGCCGGTGTGGGGCAATGTGCTGGATGCCAATATACAGGCAGCCCCGCGCACCGGCTTCATTTGCCTGCTGGACGATATACTGGTAAGCGCCGGCGTTAAGCTGGATGAAAAACAGTTTGAGCTGGTAGATGCCGCCCTGCCCCCGCTGGAATATACGCCCGTGCTGAAAGAGAACTACTCCCTGGAAGAGATCATTAAGATATACGGCAAGGATATTGAACCTGCCCGCAAAGGCTTCAGCTTTGTAAGCAATACCCTGTTCACCAAAGCAGCCATTACCGCCCCGCAGTATGAGCTGCTGAAAAAATATGAGCTGGACCTCAGCGAAATTATCGGCGTACTGCAGCAGCAGCAATTCAACACCACCTATGAGGAAGTAACCTGCGTAGGCCTTAACCGCGGGCTGGACACGCTGAACGCCGCCATACACATCAAACGCAGCGCCGGCTACTCCGGTAACCTGTGCTCCAAAGGCTCTAAGGAATACCTGGCCTATTATATGGATTTTGGCGGCGGATGGGTGTACATGGGCACATCGTCCGTAACCGTGCATGACATTCCGCTGCCCGATAAAGGGCTGTGGTACAATGCGCCGCTGAAAGTGGTGCTGGACCCCTACCAGAAAGAGTGGTGCCAGACCGGAAAAGCCAAAGTGCGCGTAATACTTTCCTGGAACTACGTACCACCGGTTGATCCCAACTGGGTAGCGCCCTGGGGCGACCGTGAGGAATGTAACGTGGAAATTAAACCCCTGCCCAGCGGCGTGCCCGGCGGCCAGCTGAAACCTTTTATAGAGCTGCTGGGCGGTATGCCGGTAGATCTTATAAGCCCTGTTACCGGCGAAGCCAATGGCCTGCACACTTTGGGCTTTACAGCCGTGGAAAGCCCGTTTGGCGGCAACACCACGCTGCGCGGCCGTTTCTTTAACCAAAACAGCCATAGCTTCCGCTACCGCATCCGTGTTATAGAGCCAGGCGTTACAGAACATTCCGTAATGACGCCGGTGCATATAAAAACAGATACCTTTGGCGCCATTAGCCCGGTAATAACCTTAACACCGGATGCCAACGGCTGGATGCCTTACCTGGCGAACCCCGGCTCCAACACTTTTATTGTAGATGATTTGTTTGGCAGCTTTGTGCCCGCTTTAAACGGTATACATTACATTAAGATCGAGTTTGAGGATGTAACCCTGGGCGGAGTGTTCTACAACAGCCAGTGGGTGAAATTCCTGGCAGATGTAAATGCGCCGGATGTGGATGTAACCATTACCAGCGGCGGCGGCGACTGTGCCGACTTTGCACCGGGCAGCAGCATTTCCGGCACCTATCATATGCTGGATGCGCACAGCGGCGGCATGAGCCTGTATATTACACCGGCAGCGGCAGGCGCCACCATTACCATAGATGGTTTGCCTACAGCTTCACTGGCTTACGGCAGCGCCATGTTCCCGTTACCGGATGCCGGCAAATCCGGCACCTGGACGCTGCAAACCACCGCCGCCACCCCGCCCTGCGGCTATAATATCTGGATCCAGGGCCACGACCGCACCATTGCAGGCAGCAGCCAATACGGGTATTACAATTACATGCCTAAAGGCTTCTGCCTGGGATAAGCACTAACGCCCATGCATATATACTTTTTCATATTGTGTATACTGGCCGTCTGGCGCATTACGCACCTGCTGCAGGCGGAAGACGGGCCTTTTGATGTTGTTTTTTGGTTGCGAAAAAAAGCAGGAGCAGGTTTCTTCGGAAGCCTGCTCGACTGCTTTTATTGTTTAAGCATATGGATAGCGCTGCCCTTTGCGGCATGGCTGGGCGCCGGCTGGCAGGAAAAGCTGCTGCTGTGGCCTGCCCTGTCCGGCGCAGCCATACTGCTGGAAAAACTGGCTAGCAGGGAAAATACTGCTACTTAAAATCTTACACTATGTGTTGTGGAAAAAAGCGGGCCACCTTAACCGCCCCTGTAACGGGCATGGCCCAACGATCACCGGAACAGGCTGCCGCCTATCCCTTTTTCCGGTATATTGGCAATACTGCTTTAACTACTGTGGGCGTGCACACCGGCAGCATTTACCGCTTTGCCGCAAAAGGCGCCGTGCAGCAGGTGCATCCTAAAGATGCGGAAAGCATGCAGGATATACCGAACCTGGTGGAATGTAAAATGTAAAATTTTACATTCATGATTTTACACTTTTCCTGAACACCTGTATGGCTGCCCCCAGCACTATTACCAGCCCGCAGCCGATAACATTCAGCCACAAGAAGGAAACAATGTTCCATTTATAAATGGTGATGATCAGCACCTCTGAAATAATGGCGCTCCAGAAGGTGGCGGTGCCGCCTATGCGCTTAATATAAAAAGCGATCATGAAAATGCCGAGTATTACCCCGTAGAACAGCGAACCCAGTACGTTTACCGCTTCAATGAGGCTGCCCAGCTGGCTGGCAAACTGCGCTACCATAATGCAGAAAATACCCCATATCAGCGTCCACCACCGGGATGTTCGCAGGTAGTGCCCGTCCGTATCATCCTTGTTCACCATACGTTTATATACGTCCACGATGGTGGTGGAGGCCAATGAGTTCAGCGCTGCCGCCACGCTGCCCCAGGAAGCCAGGAAAATAATAGCGATCAGCAGCCCTACCAGGCCTTTGGGCAGGTTATGCACTACAAAATGCAGGAAAATATAGTTGGTATCATTATCATCCGCAGCAGGATCGGCCTTTTTGATGAGTGTAGTGGCCTGCTCCCGGAGCGCTGCGGCAGCCGACTCCGTGGTTCGCAGCTGCAGTTGTGCTTTTTGCACCGCAGCTTCATCCTTTACTGCCAACGCATCGGCCAGGGCCTTTACCTGCGTTGTTTTCACGGCCGACAGCTCATCGTAGTGCGCCTCCAGCTTTTTTAATGCAGGCCCCTGCGCTGTTTCATAAGTTTTATCCAGCTGCGCCTCATTAAAAAAAATGGGCGAGCGAAAGTACAGGTAAAACACAAACACCAGCGCGCCTATCAACAGTATCAGGAACTGCATGGGCACCTTTACCAGCCCGTTCATCAGCAATCCCAGCCTGCTTTCCGTTACAGATCGCGCGGTAAGATAGCGCCCTACCTGCGACTGATCTGTACCAAAGTACGACAGTGCCAGGAAAAACCCGCCTATTACCCCGCTCCAGATGTTGTACTTATCCTGCCAGTCAAAACTGGTAACAATCACGTTCAGCCGGTTCATTTTACCTGCTACATGCAATGCATCTGAAAAGCCAATATCAGGCGGCAGCAGGTGCACCACCATCCATCCGGCAAGGAACATACCCGTAAAAACAATTACCAGCTGAAGGGTTTGCGTGTAGCTTACCGCGCGGGTGCCGCCGGACATGGTATAAATAATAAGCAGCCCGCCCATTACAATGTTGGTCCAGTAAATATTCCAGCCCAGCAGGCTGCTGAGGATAATGGAAGGCGCGTAAATACTGATGCCGGTAGAAAGCCCCCGCTGCACCAGGAACAGGATGGAAGTGAGGGTGCGCGTTTTCAGGTCAAACCGCTGCTCCAGGAACTCGTAGGCGGTAAATACCTTTAGCTTGTGAAAAATAGGCACAAAGGTGATGCACAGCACTACCATGGCCAGGGGCAGGCCAAAGTAATACTGCACAAAACGCATCCCGTCTGTATAAGCCTGGCCGGGAGCGGATATAAAAGTGATGGCGCTGGCCTGCGTACCAATGATCGACAGCAGTACAATATACCAGGGCATGGATTGGTTGCCCAGGAAATACCCCTGAATGTTCTTTTGTCCACGGCTTTTCCATACCCCATACAGGATAATAACTGCTAAAGTTGCGGATAGCACAATCCAGTCCAGTGCACTCATGAAAATGTTTTGGTGAATAAAAAGAATAACACAATCAGTACAGCCAGCCATGCTATCACCAACAGGTACCAGGGCCACCACGCATGGAATAAAGGCGGTTTTTCATCTTCCATAACAAAGTCAATTGTCAATTACGAATTATCAATTATCAATTACGAATTATTCATTGCGAATGCGCTTCCCAAAACAGAAATGCTTTACACTAATTAGCCGTTAGAATAATTGGATAACATTCTGTGAATAACATAGCTTCCTTTACACAATCAGTAACGATTTGTAATCAATAGTTCGCAAACAGGTTAGTAATGAATGTTTTTAAATGAATAATTTATGGATGAATGTTCCTTCACCCGGTTATAGATTTCCTTTAGCACATTGTATATCTCCTTCAGCATAGCGCCCCATACGGGCAGCGCTTCATTAATTCGTAATTGACAATTTGTAATTGCCTCATGGTCTTCTCAACAATCCTCCTCCTAACAGCCCCAGGGCCAAACCAATTAACAGGCCTACCTGCACCCGTTTAATTACAATACCAATGATAAGGCCTATTGCTATACACAGGCCCGCAGCAATGCTAATCCGGGGGCGGTTTTCTTCGTGTTTAGACATAATACTGTTTTAAAAGCCGCTATGCAGTTACTGCGCCTGGCTGCGTATGATCAGTAACTGCATAGCCCCAACGATTTATTTTTTTGCTGATATAAGGTTTACAAATAAGCGGTAGGCGCCGGGCACCCCTGCGGGCAGCTCCCGGAAAAAGGCCAGCGAAGTGTACACATACCTGCCCTTGCCGTAATTAGCTACCAGGGTGCTGCCATCCAGCGGCTGCTCGCCTTTGTCGTGCATGGCAAACAGCTTGCGGTATTCCGGCGCCGCATCTGTTGTAAAATATAAGCCGCGCTCCTGTACCCACCCGTCGAAATCACGTTGCGTGATCTCATTGGGGTAATGCATTACCTCATCGTTGGGCAGCAGCCAGGTAACCTTGGCGTTTTCGTCGGTTACCCGCGCGCTACGGGAAAGGCTAAACGGGTAAGGGCCCAACTGGCTGGTAACCAGTGGCGCAGAGGTGTTATATTGTACCACCAGCGTGCCGCCGTTCTTTACATAATCCATTAAACGGGGCTGCCAGTATTTCAAACGTTCATTAGTATTATAGGCACGCACACCCACAATAATAGCATCATATTGCTGCAGCTGCCCGCCCATTATATCTTTCTCATCCAGCGCGTTAACATTATAGCCTACCTGCCGCAGTGAGGCGGCCACCATGTCGCCTGCGCCGGCTATGTACCCCAGCCTGTTGCCGTTATGCTTCAGCGGCAGGCTTACCAGCCTGGCAGCTGCCTGCGGGAACAGGGTTATGGGCGGAATATGGTCGTAGTGGATGGTTTGCAGGGCCTGCTTATATACATGGCCGTTTACCGCTGCAGCTACGGTAAAGGTATCTACCCGGCTGATGGTAGGGTTCAGCTGCGTAGGCACCAGGTTAAACAGCACGGTTGTTTCATCGCCCTTACGGTTAAGGGTAAACGACTGCTGCTCAGGGCTGGCTTTAAAGCCCGGCGGTATGCGCAGCTGCACGGTGCCGCTGGTATTATCGGCCATGGCCTTCAGCTTTACAGTTACAGGCTGCGCCTGCGGTTCTGTAAAAATAAACACCTGGTTAGCCAGGTTGGCCACTATGGGCGGCGCTATTACCAGGGGCTCATACACCTCGCCTTTTACAGGATCGGTATGTTTGTATTGCAGGGGGCGTTGCACGGTAAAGGATTGGCCGTTAATATCCAGGTGAATGGCTGCCTGTAAAGGCGGTATGTTTTCCGGGTGGCCTACCAGCTGCTGATCGGGTATTACGTACATGCCCAGCGGATGCGGGGCCGCCAGCCAGTAAGGCTGTGATACAGCGGTATTGGCAGGCACCGTGAGCATTTGCTGAACCGTTACCAGCCGGTTGTACTCCAGCTGCATATTGTTCAGGGAAGTATCTTTGTCCTGCACCTGTATGCTTTGTACATGTACCGGTATATGGCTGTTATTAATCAGCTGTATGCTGGTCAGTAAAGGCTCGCCGGGCACGGTTGATGGTGTGGCGCTGTAAGCTTCCATCCACAAGCCGGCGCAGGCCAGCACCAGGTCTTCCACCTCTTTCAGCTTCTGCGTTTTCCAGTAGCCGTCCGGCAGGGCGCTAATAGCTTTGTGTATGGCCAGCAGCGCAGGTACAGTGGCCGAAGGATCATCTACCCGGTAATCTGCAATGGCCCTGTTTACCATATCGCCAATGGCTTTACCGCCGGGCACGCGGTCCCAGGTGGTGTTAATGCCGTCCATAAGGCCGTGCTGCGGCGCGTCGCCTTTAATGGTAGTGAAGTATTCCATTGAGCTGCCGCGGGAAGGCGCTACGCCAAAGCCCTGGCTCTTGTGCTGGGAGCGGCTTTCGGCGGCTATTTCGCCGTAGCTTCTGCCCAGCAGCACATTAAAGGTGCCTACATCTATCTTGTACTGGTCGGGTGCGGTAGTATTGTTACCGCCGAAGTTAAAGGTGTTCCATAACAGGCGTTTGGCCTGCCAGGGTTGTACGTATTTTAATTGTTCGGGGTAGCGTTTGGGATCTGCCGCTGCGGTAAAAGCTTCTGCCGCCAGTATGGCGGATGCGGTGTGGTGGCCGTGGCCTGCGCGGCTGTCGGCCGGAAAGCGGCAAATAATTACATCGGGGCGAAACTTGCGGATCACCCACACTGCATCGCCCAGTATTTTATCGCGGTCCCAGATGGTGAATGTTTCCTGCGGGTTCTTGGAAAATCCAAAGTCCTGCGCACGGGTAAAGAACTGCTCTGCGCCGTCAATGCGGCGGGCGGCCAGCAGCTCCTGTGTGCGTATGAGGCCCAGCAACTCTCCCTGCTCATTGCCAACCAGGTTTTGTCCGCCGTCGCCACGGGTAAGCGACAGGTAACCGGTGCGGTATAATTTTTCTTTCGCCAGGTAGCCAAGCAGGCGGGTATTTTCGTCATCCGGGTGAGCGGCCATGTATAATACGCTGCCCAGCGTGTCTAGTTTCCGTAGCTGCAGTTTAATGGCGGCAGCATCCCATACAGGCGTAGGCTGCGCCCACACTGATAGTTGGGCCAATAGGGCGGTAAGTGCTAAGCTGATCCTTACAAACATGTTGGTTATCGTGGTTTTCAGATAATCAAAAATAAGCATTTAATATCCGAATGTGCAGTTGTACGTATAGGCAATTGTGAGAGTGGAGCGATAAAGGGATGAGTGGATGTGCAAATGTGCGGATGTGCAGATGGATTGACAGGGAGTATGTGCGGCATGCGGGAGGATAACCGCAAACAGCAGCTGCCCTGCTATTTTTTGAACATAAAATATACGGCCGCAAGTATGCAAAAAAACGAAACAAGATAATTCCAGCGCAGGGGCTCTTTCAGGTAAAATATGGCAAACAGGCAAAATACGGTGAGTGTTATTACTTCCTGGATGGTTTTGAGCTGAAAGCCGCTGAAGCCTTCCTGCGCACCCAGGCGGTTGGCCGGCACCATAAAGCAGTATTCAAAAAAGGCAATGGACCAGCTGATGAGGATCACCTTCCACAACGCCACATCCTGGTGTTTCAGGTGGCCGTACCAGGCAAATGTCATAAAGGTGTTGGAAATAAGCAGCAGCAGAACGGTACGCATGAGTCAATTACGAATTGTTCAATACGACTCCGCTTTGCGGAGCATGAGTGTCATTGAAAATTATCATGAATGCGAATAATTGTTGAGATGATCTGATAACGGCAGGTTGCCCATTAAAAATACTTTCTGCTTCATGGCGGTGATTAAAATAGCGCTTTGCCTCAATTTGTAATTCGTAACTACTAATTGTTCTTTCCTGCCAGTAAATACAGCACGGCCATACGAACCGCAACGCCGTTTTCAACCTGTTGCAGGATAATGGACTGGCCGGAATCCGCCACATCGGAATTCAGCTCTACCCCGCGGTTTATAGGCCCGGGATGCATAATTACAATGTCTTTCTGCAGGCTGTCCAGCAGGCGGCGGTTTACGCCATAGGCCAGGGAGTACTCCCGCAGGGAGGAGAACAGCGGGGTGTTCTGTCGTTCCAGCTGTATGCGCAGCACGTTGGCTACATCGCACCAGGCCAGCGCCTCGCGGATGCTATAGGTTACGTTTACCCCCAGCGCTTTTTCAAGGTACTTGGGAATAAGCGTGGGCGGGCCTACCACCGTTACTTCGGCGCCCAGCTTTTTAAGGCAGTAAATATTGGATAAGGCCACGCGGGAATGCATAATATCTCCGCAGATGGCTATTTTTTTACCAGTAACGCTGCCCAGCTTTTCGCGGATGGAGAATGCATCCAGCAGCGCCTGCGTGGGATGTTCATTAATTCCATCGCCGGCATTTACAATAGGCGCCTGTATGTGTTTGGAAAGAAAGTGCGGTGCGCCGCTGGCGGAGTGCCGCATCACCACCATGTCTACTTTCATAGACAGGATGTTGTTCACCGTATCTATGAGCGTTTCCCCTTTTGAAACAGAGGAGCCGGAGGCCGAGAAGTTCACTACATCCGCGCCTAATCGCTTTTCTGCCAGCTCAAAGGAGATGCGGGTACGGGTAGAGTTTTCAAAAAATACATTCACGATGGTAGTATCGCGCAAGGTGGGAACCTTCTTGATGGGCCGTTGCAACACTTCTTTAAACTGGTCGGCTGTTTGAAAAACAAGCTCTATATCCTGACGTTCCAGATCGCGTATGCCGAGTAGATGTTTTACTGAGAGTGACATTCTAAGTTGCAAATATACAGGTGAAAATTAAAATCCGGGTACCGAATTTTTCTATTCCAGTATGATCACTTCATCTTTGCCGTCGCGCTCCTTCCACAGCACGCGTACCTTTTCACTGATAATGGCATCAATGGTACGGCCCGTATAATCGGGCTGAATAGGCAGCTGGCGCGTAAAACGGC
>NZ_DASTRI010000043.1:0-7133 GCF_035761305.1 Chitinophaga sp.
ATACAACGGCATGCCGCCCCTGAGCGCTCCATTACCCAAAATGCGGGAGCCAAACACCACCGGGTACAAGCCATTGGCAATTGGGTAGGCCATGGAGGGAATAAGCAGCGGCGTGTATTGATAATCGGGGTGCAGCATAATTACAATATCGGCGCCCAGCTCCAGGGCCTTGTTATAACAGCTTTTCTGGTTGCCCCCGTACCCCTTGTTGTGGTCGTGCTGTATAATATGCCGGATGCCCAGCGCCTGGCCTACCTGCACGGTATCGTCCCGGCTGGCGTCATCTACCAGTACAACTTCATCCACAATGTCAAAGGGAATTTCAAGATAGGTTTTTTCGAGTGTTAATGCTGCGTTATAGGCCGGCAGTACCACTACTATCTTTTTACTATTGAGCATAAAGTGGCGAAATTTGGCGCAAATATAACAGGAAACCCGGCAATCCTACCTATCAAATAAAATCATACTATCTTTGCACCGGAATTTATTTTTGGCATCATATTTTCTTAACATACTGTTAATAAAAAGCGAACACTGCATGAACTTGCTTTATATGAAAAATGCTTTAAGATGTGTTATCCTGTCCCTACTGATGATAAGTGGCAGCATGCTAACCGTCCGGGCCCAGGACAAAACAGATACAATACCGGCATCTGTAACGCAGCCCCAGGAAATGCGCACCAACATCCGGACTGCCGATACCACTATCCGGAAGCTGATTGAAGACCTGCAGAAAGTAGCTGACAGCGACCGGCAAAATTCAAACGCTATACAGGGGTTATTACAGGGTAAGGAAATAGATAACCTTACCAAGTATGAGCTGATCAAAAATAACCTGATCAATGCCAGCGAAACCTATTATTTACTGAATAAGAAGATCATTGACCTGAAATCACGCACCACCACCAATAACCTGGACGTGTTTATAACTGCGCTGAACAACCCGGAAAGCAAAGAGCTGGGTTTTTCGTTCAGCGACCGTATTGTGGAGCTGGTGGAAAAAATAGTGCTGCAGGGCAAAGCCGATAAAAATGACCGGAACGGCAAAATAGTAGAGTCTACCAAATCCATTATCAACAGCCCTATTTTCCAGAGCTTTACCTCGCTTACGCCGCCCCTGGCCATTGCCAACTCGGTAATGAACTTCCTGCACAGCGTAAGCGTGAATAACAAGCAGATAAGCCAGAAAACACTGCAGTCATTTGAAAAGGAGCTGAATAAATACGTGGTTTATTATACCGCGCTGAACGACGCCAACCAGAAGTTTGAATTTGGCCTGAACTTTAACAAAGACCAGCTGACCCTGTTGCAGGATAACCTGTACGATCACCTGATGTTTACGGCCAGCGCACTGAAATTCAAGCTGCCGCAGCGTGGAAATAAACCCATCGGCGAAACCATGAACGATTTTTTCCTGGATTTCAAGAAAGAAAAGGTGGTTGACTTCTTTAACGACCTGGAGGCAAAATATACCAAAGGCAAACGGATAGATTATGAACTGCTGCTGCGCGAAAACCCGAACCTGAAGGAAGTAAATAACCAGCTGGAAGACCTGATACTGCAAGCTAAAAGGTTTGAGAACCTGTATAACGAGTACTTTACCCTGCTGGACTCTTACTACAGCAAGGTGAGCAACTCGCTGAAAATAGCACAGGATAACGGCCTGGCTGCCCAGAATGTAATAGACAGCAAACAAACAGAATTCCGCAACCTGAAGAATGAGGCCGTAAGCGACATCCAGGCATCCATCAACATCAAGGAGCTGTATAATAATACGGATAAGGTAAAGTACCGGTACAGGATATTTTAATTACGAATTGTTCAATTACAAATTAAAGAGCGGGTACTAACGCTTTATGCTAATTATATAACTGGCCCTGCATCTTCCGGATGCGGGCCTTTTTTTTAGCGTTTACATATTTACGCGCTCATTGCCTGTTACAATACATTCATCGGCACTCGCTTTTTCCTTTGCTTCAGGCAATTCGTAATTCGCAATTGATAATTCGTAATTACATAGATTTTCTCTATACCTTTAGGTTATAAATAGAGCACAATGACAACTGTTCAACTGGAATACATTGTAGCGGTAGACACGTACAGGAGTTTTGTGGTAGCTGCGGAAAAATGCTTTGTAACACAGCCTACACTGAGCATGCAAATACAAAAGCTGGAGGATGAACTGGGTATTAAGATATTTGACCGGAGCAAGCTGCCGGTAGTGCCAACGGAAATCGGCATTTCTGTAATTGCCCAATCCCGCGTAATACTGAAAGAAAGCTCCCGCATTAAGGAAATTATAGCCGGTCATAAAAAAGAGATACAGGGTAACCTGAAGGTAGGCATTATCCCTACCCTGGCGCCTTACCTGCTGCCGCGCATTCTTACCAGCTTTATGAAAAAATACCCGAAGGTGAAGCTGGAAATATGGGAATACCCTACAGAGCAGATCATGCAGCAGCTGAAGCTGGAGCTGCTGGACTGCGGCCTGCTGGCCACTCCCCTGCATAATCCTAACCTGGAGGAGCAGCCTCTCTTTTACGAGTCGTTTGTGGTGTACACTGCTAAAAACAATGAGCTGTTCAGCAAAAAAGTCATAAAGCCGGATGACCTGGATGTGAAAGAAGTTTGGCTGCTGAATGAAGGGCATTGCATGCGCAACCAGGTGCTGAATATATGCCGCGATAAATTTACAATGGGCGAGTACAAGAACCTGGAATACAATACCGGCAGCGTGGAAACGCTGAAAAGGATGGTAGACCTGAACGAAGGCTATACCATTTTACCGGAGCTTTCCCTGCAGGACCTTACTAACCGGCAAATGAACATGGTGCGCTATTTTAAGTCGCCGGAGCCGGTGCGGGAGATCAGCCTGGTTACCCACCGCTTTTTTATTAAACAGGCGCTCATAGGCGCTTTTAAGAAAGAGATACTGGCGCACATACCTGAAAAAATGAAAGCGCAGAAACAGCGTAAGGTAGTGGATATTGTACCGGAGAAAACGCTGAAGGCAGAAAGCTGAGGGAAAGTGGAAAGCAAAGAGTAAAAAGCAAAAAGTAAAAAGCAGAAAGCGGAAAGCGGAAAGCTAAGAAAAGCAAATTGCTAACCGCTAAATATGGAATGCCGAAGGCCTTTGGCTGAAGATAAATTGCTTCAATGCCCTGTGCACTACGGTCAAAGCACCAATAAAAAAGCATAAAGCGTTGCAATAGTTGAGCAGCCCGTAACAGATCCCCTGCTGGCCTTACAGATAAAAAAGCATAAAGCGTTGCAATAGTTGCATGTGCTTTATGCTTTTTCTATAGTTATTGATTTATGTGCAGGTAGTACACTACATTAAGCTTTTTGCTTTTTGCTTTTACTTAGCGGGCGTGTAATACTTCATGGCTTCCGGCATCAGCTGCTGCAGCTGTTGTATGCGGCGTGAATCACTGGGGTGGGTGCTTAAGAGCTCAGGAGGTTTTTGGCCGCCGCTCATATTAGCCATGCGCTGCCAGAAGGGAATGGCTTCCTGCGGGTTGTACCCTGCCATAGCCATAAATATTACGCCCAGGTGATCGGCCTCCAGCTCATTCTGCCGGGAGAAAGCCAACAGCCCTACATTACCACCTACGCCAAATGATTGCAGAAAGATGTTCTGCGCCTGCGGGTTACGGTTCAGCGCTACAGCGCCAGCCACCTGTATGCCCTGGGCTATAAGGCCCTGGCTCATACGCTCGTTACCATGGCGGGCAATAGCGTGCGCAATCTCATGCCCCATTACACAGGCCAGCGCGGTCTCGTTCTGGGTTACCGGCAGCAGGCCGGTGTACACTACCACCTTACCACCCGGCATACACCAGGCGTTTACTTCCTTACTATCTACCAGGTTAAACTCCCATTTATAATTGGCTATTTCCTTGCCCATGTTATGGCTGTTCATATAGCGCGTTACCGCACCGGCAATACGGGTACCTACTCTCTTTACCATTTCCGCATCTTTACTGGAAGCAGCAGACACTGTTTTGTTCTGTGATAAAAATGTTTGATACTCCTGCAATGCCATGGACTGCATCTGGCTTTCAGGGATAAGGTTCAGCTGACTACGGCCGGTAATCGGCACCCGGGTACAGGCAGCCATTAATCCCAGGCCGGCAGCTAAAAAAAAGACAGTCTTTTTCATGGGTGAAATCATGTTTAATTACGAATTATCAATTACGAATGCGTCAAAAATTCCAATACATAATTGATCTATATTCATAACAAATCTACAGTAATGTAGTTGGTTCAGCAGCAAAAATACTTTAGAGCAATCGGTATGCCAAACAAACAGGGGTAACAAATTTTCAGTTTCAGCGTAAACCTGCTGTCAAAGCAGGTATGCAGGCTTATCTTTCTATAAAAAAGATCAACCTGCATTGCCTGCAATGATATTTGACTGCTGTATATAAATAAGTGGAACCTATAAACAGAAGAAACGCGATCAGGGTTTACGACGGAAACCCCTCCTGTTCTTGAACAGCGGCACCTTGTTTTCATTACCGGTGAGCAGGCGCGCAATATTTTTCTGGTGGGTTAGCACCACCATTAATGCTACCGCAATAGCAAAGATGCGGTAAAAAACTTCGGGCTCGTTAAAGATGTAGAGGATCAGGATCGGAAAGGCAATACTGGCAATTATAGAGCTCAGCGATACATACCTCGTAAAGAACAGGATCATCAGGAAAACGCCCACGCAGCAAACCGCTACTATAGGCTGAATAGCCAGCACCAGCCCAAACAGGGTGGCAATGCCTTTACCCCCCTTGAAACCGGCCCATATCGGGAAGATGTGGCCCACTACGGCGGCCAAACCTAAACCGATCTGGAAGTTTACCAGCTGGGTAAGATGATCTGAATTCTGATAATAGGGTAATAAATAGGAAAGTCTTACTGCTATGACTCCCTTCAGCATATCCACCACCATTACAAAGGTGCCGGCTTTAGGGCCCAGTACGCGGAAAGTATTGGTTGCACCGGCATTGCCGCTGCCATACTCCCGTATATCCATACCAAAAACCCCTTTGCTCACCCAAACAGCGGTAGCTACTGATCCTATCAGATAGGCACAAATAAGGAATAACAATTCTATCATCACAATAAGTTAGAATGCTAAGATAACAAAAATCTGCGCCAAAATTAATAAAATATTATCTTTTTCTTTAACACGAAAGTTGAATAATGGCTACTTTTTAAACGTGTTAAATATAACGGTTTTTTTATCCGGTTACCAGCTTTATTGCCAGCCAATTGTCCTGCTCAACCTGCTGCTGCCGCTGCAGGCCCTGCTTTTGGGCATTTTCCAAAATTATTTTTTCGTCCTGTACCATAATGCCGCTCAGCAGCAGCACACCGCCCGGGCTCAGCAGCCGCCGCATATCGGCCATATACTGCAGCAGGATATTCCGGTTGATGTTAGCCAAAATCACGTCGTAAGCACCTTTAATATTTTCCAGGCTATCGGCCTGCCATATATGAATATTGACCTGGTTACCGGCAGCATTCTCCTTACTGCTCTCTACCGACCATTCGTCTATGTCTATCGCATCTGTTTGTGCAGCGCCCATTTTTTGCGCCAGTATGGCCAGTATACCGGTGCCGGTACCAAAATCAAATACTTTTTTGCCGGCAAGGTTCAGCTGCTGCATTAAGCGGATCATGGAAAAGGTGGTGGCATGGTGCCCTGTACCAAAAGCCATTTTGGGAGTGATCACTATTTCGTGTTCCAGCGGTTGTGTAAAAGGCGGATGGAAACCGGCGCGTATGCCGCAAAAGCCGTCAACTATCACCGGCTCAAAATTACTCTCCCATAGGGCATTCCAGTTCTCCTGCTTAATTTCTTCTTTCGTATAGGTAATACCGTAGGGCTGCAGCAGCTCATCCAGCGCAGCTTCATTAAAACCGGCAACAGGAATATAAGCTATGAGCACGCCGGGCCTTTCTTCAAACCCTTCGTAGCTGATTTCGCTTAGCTGCGCCACCAGCATATCTGCCAGCTCAGGCGCACAGGTGATGGTGATGGATATGTGTGACACAAGACGAAGATAATTACGAATTGGCAATTACGAATTACGAATTGAAATGCAGCGATTGAATAAGGCGATTAAAAACCGGTTCAGACGCTATACCTTCAATTCGTAATTGAATAACGAAACCGTTAAAATCCGGTTCAGGCACCGCACTATTAATTCTTAATTGACAAATTCGTAATTGACTTATATGTCCGAGTATTCCGTGGGATGTAGGAACATAATATCCTGGTGAGATACGTTGTGCTGGTACTCCGGCGCAGCCACCAGCTGTTTCCAGGCCGGGTCGCTGCCAAAGGCTTTCCAGTGCTCATCGCGGGCGGCCTTGTTTTCAAAGGTGGTGAGGTACATCAGGTTGGGCATGTGGCTGCCGCTGATCACCTCTCCATAAAATACAGCGTTAAAGTTCAGGCGTTTGAAAATACCTATTTCGCCGCCTTTATTGAACATCTGCACCTTATTGCGGTATAATTTTTCAGTGGGCCCCTCATAGCTGCGCAATTCGTATATGCGTTCGCCTTTAGGACCTGTTAATGCCGGCAGCTCCATTTGCGGGTGGTCGGGAAAGGCCTGCAGCAGAATGGTTTCCATGCGCGTATAGGGGGCAGCGTTATAGGCTGCATCCAGGTACGCGGCGCCGGCAGCTATATAATCCTTATTGGCATCCAGCTGAGCAGGAAGCTGTACAAACTGCTCCAGGCGCCGGTAAGGTATTAATACATAAATGCGGCGGTCGGCAGCTGTATCATTGCCTACCGGCTTAAATACGCCAACTTTGGCAATACCTGCCTTATGCGCGGCGGGCAAAAAAGCTTGTTCCAGGTAACGATCTACCATACCTTCCTGCGCGGCATCTTTCACATGATAGACCCTGATTTCGTAGAATTCGCGCTGCGGTGGTTTTACGGCAGCATTAGCGGAGGATTGCAACATGCACATTAAAATACTAAAACATAAGCCCAGGCTTCCGTTTAACGATCTTCTGAACGATCTTAACGTTGTAAAGTTCAACATGAAATTTATAAATTAATTAGCGGCAAACGGTCGTTCAATTTAATGGTAAACATGCAGCTTTTCCAACCGAAT
>NZ_DASTRI010000044.1:0-13887 GCF_035761305.1 Chitinophaga sp.
TTTTCCGAAATACCAAGAGAGTCGAGCAGGTGCACCACTTCGCCGGTCAGCCAGTCCATTTCGGCAATCACATCGCCCCTGGGGCCCATGCTGGTGGTGCCTGCAAACTGCTTGCTGGGCATGCGCGGCACATGTATGTTGGGAAAGGCATAATAAAGAAAGAACGGCTTATTCTTATGTTCAATAATATAATCCTTTGCTTTTGCATTCAGCACAAGCGGTATCTCCTCATCTACCCACCTGGCGCGCTTTCCGCCGGTCATAAAGCCAATGCGGCTAACGCCGTTGATGATGGTGTTACTGTGCTGCGTATCTGCTTTCTGTTTCAGCAGCTCAGGGTTTGAAAGGCCTGTAGGCTCATTGCCGATCTTTCCCTTGTAGCTTACTGTAATGGGGTCGCGGGGATCCAGGCCAACCACGTTGCCGTTTTCTACGAACACGGTGGGCACCCTGTCTAATGTTGCCGGAATAATGAAAGAATAGTCGAACCCTATTTCGTTGGGCCCGGGCGCAATATGCCCGTTCCAGTTAATAGTGCCGTTGCCCAGCCCCAAATGCCATTTGCCCACAATGCCGGTGGCATAGCCGGCCTGCTGCAGCATACCCGGTAGGGTTACCGTACCAGGGCGTATCAGCAGCGGCGCATCCCCGGGAAGAATGGCGGCATTATTCCTGAATGCGTACCTGCCGGTGAGCAGGGATAGCCTTGACGGCGTGCAGGTAGCTGCCGTGCAATGCGCATCTGTAAACCGTACGCCCCTGGCGGCAATACTGTCAATATTAGGCGTTTTAACGGCTGTTGCGCCGTAGCAGCCCACATCGCCATAGCCGAGATCATCTGCATATAAGATAATAACGTTGGGCTTTGACTGGGCAAATGCGCCGTTCCACACCAGGGTAAGGAGCGCAGCAAACAGCAGCGCGGTGCAGGTGCTATTTTTTATTTCCATGATTAACAATATCTACAAAATCATCAAACCACAAAGGGTTGGGCGTAAAAGAGCCATCGGCCTGCGGCTGCAGGCTTTTCATCGGGAATATCGGGTTTACGAACCATATGGGCGTTTTGGGCCCTACCTTTGCCGGCGCCGACTGGCTAAGAAAACCGTAGGTTGCCAGCACCACGCCATAACGCTGAAAGTACCGGTAGTACGTTTGCATAAAATGCGGCGGAAACCAGGAACGGGATGCGAACATATCCGCCCACTCCGCTGCGCTTACCCTTTCCGTGTTTGCCTTGCTGTACCATTCATACAACTTCATACCCGGCGCATAATGATATTTACTGGCGAAGCTGATGCCTGCCGGGCTATCGCCCAGTTCATCGGACACATGCCGGTTATACAGGCGGAAAAGAGAGAACTCCGGCACAATAATCGGCTTGTGAGGCATGATAGACCTTACAAACCTGAAAGCTTCGTCCATTTCCAGCGAATCGCTGATGTGCAGGTGAATGGAAAGCCCCCTGATATTCCTGTTCTCCTGCGCAAGCCGTATCAGCCCTGCTACACCCGGTTTCTGCTGCTGTACCTTTTCAAAAAGCGCGGGCAGGGAGCCGGCATAAATATCCGGATGTTTAAGCGCAGGATGTTTTTTATAATAAGGCAGCACCACTTCGTTCAGCAGCCTTTCGGTAAACCGTACCAGCGGCACTATGCCTGCTGCATTCACTTGCAGATCCGGCTCCATTGTTTCCAGGTTAGGCTCGTTGCCCAGCTTGAATATGCTCACGTAAGGGCCTACACGCTCCAGTATGGCCGCAGCTACGCCAAAGTACTTTTTTTCTTCGGCCGACCCGGGAGCCGGTATGGGCAATTTGTATTTTTTGAAATCCCAGCGGAAACCGAATGCTACTTTGTAGCCGGCCTTTTGGGCATCAATCACCTTTTGCAGCCCGGGTTCCGTGGAAGGATCCTTTTCACCTCTAATATATTCAAAAATATAAGGCGTGGTACGGATCCATTCCACGGGTGTCTTCCGCAGGTATGTTAGGTCAATGATCTCGGGATCGTGGTTAAAGTTGGCCCCTATTTCCTGCGCATGCAGCGCTACAGGGAGCAATGCGATGATGGCTGTGAATATTTTCCTGGTCATGTTTTCAGTTTGTTTTAAATGAAGCATAAAATGCAGCAGCGCGCGCACTATCCGGCTGCAGCCGGCCATCTTCCCATTTAACAGGCACCAGGCCGGGCCTGCATGTTACCTTAAACCTGGCGCCCATAATGCCTCTTGGGTTAAAGAAGATGGTGGACCACCAGTTGCCTTCCCGGTCGCGGAACACGTTATTGTGCCCTCCCTGCAGGATGGCGGCATACCGGGGACCGTAAGGGCCGTAAATGTTATCGGCCTGCGCTATCACCACATCATAGCTGTACAATGAGTCTTTTTTGTTCCCGTCGTTCCGCAGGTAGGAGTAAGCGCCGTTCTCTTTTTTAACAGACCAAACTGTTTGCAGCAGCTGGTATTTGCCGTTATGCTTTGTAATAAACACACCCTCAATATACGGGTCGGGGTTGTAAGGCGTTTCCGCCAGCTTCCTGAACGGCTCCGCAATATCGCTGAGGTCATCCTTCATGCGGGCTATGAAATGATTATGGCCTACCAGGTACACCTGTCCGTTATCATCTTCAAACAGGCTCAGGTCAATATCCGGGAAAATGGGTTTATCCCTGTTTCCTTTAATATTCCTGTAAGGCCCTTCGGGCTTGCCTGAAACGCTTTCCAGCACAAACGAACCGGCATCTCCATTCAGGCAGGCCACCAGCAGCCATTTCCTTTTGCTTTTAATATAATGCAGCTCCGGCGCCCATACCGCCCGGTAAAAAGAATCCAGCCGGTCTTTGTTGGGCGACATAGCGCCCGGCTCCAGCGGCCTGCCTTTCCGCTGCCAGGGCGCCGCATCCCTGTCAAAGCCCCATACCAGGCCCATAGGCTGCCACTGCCGCAGGTTCTTTGACCGCCACATATACAAACCGTCGTTGTAATCCCAGCAATGCACCTGCCCCGAAGGGAACACCCGGCCGGGAGTGGCCGTGGTGCCGGTCATGTAATAATACCCGTCCGGCCCTGTCATTACATAGGTATCACGCATCCACTGGTCCATGACGGGTACAACAGACGAAGGCACCGTGAGGGCAGCGTTTCCCACAGGGGCCGCAGGGTTGCTGTACCGGGCGGGTTGTTCACAGGATGAATATGCAATCAGGCATCCAAGCAAAATAATTGCAGCGCTTAATTTAACCATTATAATACTTCCTTTAGCTTACTGTATCAATATCCCGTGTTTTGCTTACATGCCGGGTTCGCATCAATTTCCGCCTGGGGTATGGGAAACAGCTTATGCTTGTCTGCCGCTACGGTCACACCCCTTGCTTTTGCAAGCGTAATAAATTTATCCTGGCGAAGAAGGTCTTCCCTTCTCAGCCCTTCACTGTAAAATTCCCATCCTCTTTCGCGAAGAATCAGGTCGCGGAGCGCTTCTTTACTGCTGGCGTCAGCGGTGGTAAGATCGGCAATGCCGGCTCTTTCCCTCACCTGGTTAATGAGGTTCAGCGCGTCCTGCGTGGGGCCGTTCAGCTCATTCAATGCCTCTGCGCGGCTCAGTAATATATCGGCATAGCGGATAATGGGCACGTCGTTTCCGCTGTGGTTACCCACGGTGTTATTGTCCCAATACTTCAGGCTTCTCACATTGTCGGGGGTAGACAGCAGGTTTACCACTGCATTGGCGGTGTTCACATAGTGGCGTACGAGCAGTATGGAACGTGTGTCGTTAATGGTGTCGAACGTATTGGTAAATGCCGAGCGCATGCGGTACTGCGTGGCAAAATTGGCCATGGCGGTTGTCCACACGAAATCCGGTATCTGCGCCGATGTTTTGAAGCCCGGAGGCAGTGAGCCCGCGGTGTACCAGTTGCCGAAACCTTCCTGGTTCCTGCAGGGATGTACCATGATCATCTCTTTATTCCCTTCATTTTCCACTTTAAATAAATCCTGGTAAGTGGGAAACAGCTGGTAATAGTTGAAGCTCATCACCTGCTGGCAGGCGTCGGCTGCTTTCTGCCATTGTTTTGTATTGAGATAGAATTTTGCCAGCACGCTCCATGCAGCGCCTTTATTGGCCCGTGCAAACGCTTCCTCCTTGCCGGGGTCCGGAAGGTCGGCAATGGCGGCGGTAAGCTCTGTTTCAATGAACGTCTTCATCTCATCATCCGTAGCCCTTGCAAGGCTGGCTTCCGATGTGCTGGAAGTGCGCAACGGAACAGGGCCGAACCACTTGTATAACATATCATATGAGTAAGCCCGCAGGAACCGTGCTTCTGCCGCGTATGTTTTTTTATTGGCATCGGAGGTGTTCACGTTGTTAATGTTCTCCAGCACAATGTTCGCATCCCTGATAGCGCGGTAGGTAGGCGCCCATATATCTGCCTGCAAAGTGCCCAGGGAAGCGTCCCAGGTAAAATTGATCAGCTGTACCAGGGTAAGGTTTTCCGCGCCGCCGGTGTTAAAGCCAATATCAGTGGTTACTTCGGCATTGTTGATGAGCCAGCGTGTAGGCGTTGGATTTTGTATGCCTGCATAGGAGGAGAATAATACGGAGCGTATGCCCTTTTCCGTTGCCAGCACATTTCCCGGGGCAAACTCGCCCGCGGGCGTTACATCCAGTGCTTTCTCACACCCGGTATGCGCAAGCAGGGACGCTATAATAAAAGACAGTATGATAAACTTTTGCATAAAACCGTTTTTAGAATTGAACATTTACACCAAACAAAAAGCTGCGGGTCATCGGGTAAGCGCTGTAGTCTATTTTCAGAATATCATCCCCGATGGAGTTTACAGCAGGGTCAATGCCCGTATAGTTTGTGATCGTGAATAAATTCTGCCCGGTCACATATGCCTGCAGCCCCCTGATCACTTTGTTATTCAGCTTAAAATCATAGCTGAGCCGCACCGACTGCAAGCGCAGGTAAGAAGCGTCTTCCACTGTTCTTGAGTTCACGGTTTGCTGCCCCTGCGAGGTGGGATTTACAAATGACGGGTACTCGTTGGTGGGATTTTCCGGCGTCCAGCGGTTCAGGTAAGGTTCCGCCAGCTTGTTCCTGCGGAAGCTTACGGGAAAATAAGTGTCAACCGCAGCGTTATTTAATACGCTGGCGCCATGCGAGCCTTCCAGGAATACGGACAGCGACAGCCTTCTGAATGAAAACGTGTTGGTGATACCGTAGGTAAAGTCGGGCAACGACTTGCCCAGGATCACGCGGTCGTCTGCATTAATCTGCTTGTTGTTATCCAGGTCGCGGTATTTCAGGTCGCCGGGCTTCACGCCTGCAGGGGCGTTGGAAAAATCATCATTGGTTTGCCATACGCCCAGCACTTCATAGCCGTAATAAGAACCCAGGGAGGCGCCGGGTTTGATGATGCTGGCATTGGCAATAAAGCCCGCGCCGCCGGTGAGTATCTGCGACAAAGGCCCAAGGCTGAGCACTTCGTTCTTCACCGTGGAGAACACAACGCCCATATTCCAGTTAAAGCCCTTGCTGCTGCGGAGTATGTCGCCGGCCAGGTGCAGGTCAATACCGGTGTTTTTCATGCGGCCGATGTTCTGTGTTTTTACGCCAAAGCCGGTGCTTAAAGGCTGCGGCAAATCCAGCAGCAGGTCGGAGGTGCGCCGGTCATAATATTCAATAGAGCCTGAGAGCCGGCTGTTGAACAATGCAAAGTCAATACCCAGGTCGGCCTGTTTGGCGGCCTCCCATTTCAGATCGGGGTTGGCTACGCGGGAAGGCGCCAGCGAGGTATAGCGCTCCCCTCCGAATACGGCGTTGCCGCCGCCGGAGAAGGTAGTGATGTAAAGGTAGTTGGCGATGGACTGGTTGCCGATTACGCCATAGCTTACCCTGAGCTTCAGTTCATCTATGAAGCTTGCTTTTTTCAGGAAAGACTCCTCATGCATCTTCCATGCAAGTGCAGCCGATGGGAAATACCCGAAGCGGTGGTTAGGCCCGAACCGGGAAGAGCCGTCGGCCCGGAAGCTGGCGGTGAGCAGGTAGCGGTTTTTGTAGGTATAGTTCACCCTTCCCAGGAACGAGATGATTTTGGTAGAAGCCCTGCCGCTGCCTATCTGGTTCAACGTGCTGTTGCCCGTACCTATTGCATTATAGGTAAGATCGGGCAGCGAGTAGCCGCGGCCGTTACCTCCAAAGGAATTGGAACCGAAATGCTCATATGTGCTACCGGCTACGGCGTTAATGGAATGGTCGCTGCCAATGTCTTTTTTATAGTTAACGGTAGCCTCACCCATGTAATAGTTCACATTACCGGTGTTAATGGAGGCAATGCCGCCCGTGGGCGATCCTAATATGGTGGTGGGGTCCAGCCAGGTGTTGCGCTGGGTGGTGTTCACATCACCGGCGCCTTTCAGCTTAAGGGAAAGGCCGGGAATAAAATAGTATTCCCCGTAGATGGTGCCGAAGGTCCTGAAACCATCGCTGTTAGCATACTGCCCGTTGATCAGTATCAGGGGATGGTCCAGCGTGGTCATAAACGGCGAGCGGTTATAGGTACCGTCTGCATTATACACCGGGTAAGACGGGTCGTAGTTGATGGCGGCATACAGGGCGCTGCCGTTTTCATTTACCCCTATGCCTACTGAGTTAAAGTTATCTCTTATATAAGAGGTATTAAGGTTGATGCCGAAGGCATATTTTTCCGCAACGCTGTTCTCCAGGTTAAGCCTTGCGGTGTACCGTTTTACAGAAGAATTTTTTACCACGCCCTCCTGGTTGAAATAGCCCAGGGATGCATAGAACTTCGTATTATCCTTGCCGCCGGAAAAGGAAAGGTCGTGGCTTTGCACGCTGGCGGTGCGGTACAGCTCTTTCTGCCAGTCTACATTCACCGGGTCATTGGTCACGCGTTCTGAGGCCACGCCGCCGCCATCATCAATAATAGCGTTCAGCACCTCTTTATATTGCTGGCCGGTGAGCATTTTGAGCGAGTTGGCCGCCTGCTGTGTGCCGTAGTAGGCATTGTAGTTAACGCTTAATTTCCCGCTCCTTCCTTTTTTGGTAGTGATAATCACCACGCCGTTGGAGCCGCGGGAGCCGTAAATAGCTGTGGCTGAAGCGTCTTTTAATATTTCGATGGACTCAATATCCGCCGGGTTCAGGCTGTTCAGCGGGTTACGGGGATTGGGCGTGGCCACAAAACCGGCGCCGCTGCCTCCTACCGGGGATAGGTTGTTCACGGGCATGCCGTCTATCACGTACAAGGGATCATTCCCCGCGGTAATGGAGCTGGCGCCGCGGATTTTCACGCTCATGGCGCTCCCCGGCTCACCGCTTTTCTGGTACACCTGCACGCCGGAAGCCCTGCCCTGCAAGGTTTGCTCCACGTTAATATTGGCGCCGGGCGTAAGGTCTTTTGATTTCAACGACACCACCGCGCCGGTAACGTCCGACTTTTTAACGGTGCCGTACCCAACTACCACTACTTCGCCCAGGTTCTCATTCTTGAGTTCCAGGGCAACATCCAAGGTGGTTTGATTTCCCACGGGCACCTCTTTGGTAGTATAATCCACCATATAAAAGAGCAGCACCGCATTGTTGCCTGGTATGCTAATGGAAAAGTTACCAGTTGCATCGGTGGTGGTCCTGGTATTGGATCCTTTTAACAGGATGGTTACATTGGCCAGCGGCCCTCCTTTGTCGGCCGAAGTTACCTTTCCCTTAATGGTCCGGTTTTGGGCATTGACCAATAACACGGAAAATAAAAGCAGCTTGGTAAGCAGCAAGCGCGCAGTAGTTTTTAGCTTTTTGTTCATATGACAATTGGTTTTAAGGGGGTAATGGCAAAACAGGATGTGAGAGTGGATGGCTGAGGATTGGCCGCAGGTGGTGTTGGCCAGGTAAGGAATAATGCAACAGGGGCATACGGCCCTGCTGCCGGATTTCGATAAAATGGAATAATGTTCATAGCGGAATTTATATTGGCTGTGTAAAGTACCGCTCATTTGCGCTTTGGGGATGTCACTTTTGTAGCGAAAAATGGAAAAAATGTAGTGGGGAAAAATGGGAGAGGTTATATAATATATTGATTTACAGTAATTAAATATTGAAACCGCATTTCGGTCGGGCGCCTGGCTGCCCCGCACAGCCAGGGGCTCACCCCTGCCTGCCCGCTGATGGTAAAAACAGCAAAGCCGTTGAACATTTAAATTCAACGGCTTTGATGTTCCCAACCCTTCCCTTACTTCAGCACATCCAGCACCGCATGATCTATGCCGGTTAACACCTCCCGGCCGGGCTTTAACAGCTCCAGCACCGCTACCTGGTTAACGCCCTGCTTCAGCCACTCCGCAGGCACATATATGGTTTGCTGCGGACCAATTTCCCAATACCTGCCCAGGTTATGGCCGTTGATCCATACCACGCCCTTACCCCAGGCGCTCATGTCAAGGTAAGTATCTCCCGGGGTTGATAAAACAAAGGTGCCCTGCTTCAGCACCGGCACATTACCGGGATTAGGTGCATGGCTTTTGGCTGTTTGCGCAGGCAGGGTATCAAAGGGCAGCCGGAACATTTGCCAGTTCAGCAGCTCTTTGTTATTCAGCAGCACTTTTTCCGTGATGCCTTTTTTATTATGCAAAAGGTAAGGGCCAAAGTTAATGCGGCCCAGGTTTTCCACCAGCACATCCAGTGTTACCTTACCGGCAGGCAGCCGTACCTGCAGGCTGTCCTGGTTTAAGCGCCGGTCCAGCACGCCGGCTCTTTTGCCATTAATGAACACCAGCGCATAGTCGCGCGGCTCCCTGATCTTCAGCAGGCCGGCTTTACCGCCGTTCACCGTGGTGCGGTACAGCACCCAGCCGTAGGCTTGTCCCAGGTCTTCAAACGTTAAAGGGGTTTTATTGTTAACCGGCGAAGGCAGCAGGTCAAATATGTTGCGGGTTTGTGTGAACCGGATGGCGGGTATCTTAATCACCGGCCCTGGCGCCGGTACCGGCGGCAGCGATTGCCCGGCCGGCAAATGCCTGCTGATCACTTCGCGGAATTTCATGAACTTCTCTGTAGGATTACCTGCTTCGTCCAGGGGCGCATCATAATCGTAGCTGCTGATCTGCGGCTCATAAGGACTGTGATCGTTATAGTTGGCGCCATTCATAAATCCCCGGGTAGTGCCGCCATGGAACATGTACATATTAATGGAAATGCCTGCAGCCAGCACACTATCCAGCTTGCCCAGGTATTGCGCATAAGGTACGGTATGGTGTTTGGTTCCCCACCAGTCGAACCAGGCCGGGTACCATTCTGCAATATAAAAAGGCCCTTTTCCATTATGCCAGGTGCGGATGAGCTGTTTCACCATTGCAGGATCGTCTACCCCGTTAATGGCAGGCAGCAGGCCCGGTAAGTGCCCGTTTTTGATGGCAGGCGCAGGATCGCAGGTAAACAGCAGGCCGTCAAAGCCGGCTTCCTCAAATATCTTACGGTTAATAGCCAGGTACTCCTTGTCATTTGAATAAGAGCCATACTCATTTTCTACCTGCACCATTAAAATATTACCGCCGTGGTTCACCTGTAACGGCGCCAGCTGTTTGCCCACTTCCTTTATGTAATTGCGATATGCTTGCAGGTACTGCGGTTCCTTACTGCGCACCACCAATCCTTTTTCGTTCTGCAGCCAGTAAGGATAGCCGCCGAACTCCCACTCTGCGCACACGTAGGGGCTTGGCCGCAGCACAACCCACAGGCCCTCTTCCTGGGCGGTTCTTACAAAGGCGGCAATGTCATTATTCCCTGAAAAATCATAATGGCCTTTTTCCGGCTCATGCACATTCCAGAACACGTAGGTGCCAATGGTGTTCAGCCCCATTGCCTTTGCCATTTTCATGCGCGCACGCCAGCATTCACGCGGCACACGGGGATAATGTATTTCGCCGGAGATCATCTGGAAAGGCCTGCCGTCCAGCAGGAAAACAGAATCGCCCAATGCGAAAGTATGTGCGCCGGTTTGCTGCCCCGCAGCTGTTATACAAAAAGCCATCATAGTAATAATAACTATGCTAATCCTTTTCATGCTTTGCTAATTTAATCAAGATTTTGCCGTGAGGGTTACCACTGCACGGGCAGGAATACGGATGCTGTTTGCTGCAGCATTATCCATGCTGCCGGGAGCCAGGTTGCCCTTGTCTGACGTGGTGTAGGAACGTACCCGGCCTAATTGCGCATGCAGGCAGCGGAGGGTAATGTCCGCTGCTGCCGCGCCATTGTTCACTATTACTATGCTGATGGAATTATCGGTGTTTTTGTACGCAGAGATCAACAGATCCTTTTCAAGGGCTGCGCTGTCTTTAATGGTTACCTGTATTCTTTGTGCGCCCGGACGAATAAACCGGCTGTAGTTGCCAAGCGCCCACAGCATTTTACTGTCGTGGTATTGCCCGCCCGTTTTATTTTTATCAATGTAGATCAGGCCATCCTTATAATTATAAGGCGATATAGCCAGCCAGTACTGCCAGGCAGCGGCATTGGCAACCGCCAGGTCGGTATGAATAACACGCGCAAGATATAAAGCGGCATCCATACCCAGATCTCTTTTGCTGCCGTTGATCTCACCTGCATTATCGCCCAGTATGCAATATTCGGACTGCCAAAAATCAAGGCCGCCTATATTTGCAATATCCGCCGCCAGCTTTTTCCTCACTGCTACTGCTTTGCTGTAGGGCGATGTGGTAAAGTAACTATGTGCGGCAACGCTGTGCTGTACCTGTGGCAGGTTGCCCAGGTACCCTGCGGAACGCGGATCGAAAAAATAACCGGCCTGGCTGCCCCTGGCAGGCTTGTTCCCTTTTTCGTAGAGGTAATTCAGCTGGCCGGCTTCCGGCACCAGTATTTTCGTGGCCAGCCCTTTTTCCGCAAATGCCCTGCTGATGCTGCGTACAAGCCCGCTGACCTCCTCATTGGTATAAGGGCATCCCTCCTGCCCGCCATCGCTCCAATCCCACTGCGGCTCATTTACAGGACTGATGTAATTAAACCGGATGCCGGTGGTGGTATAAACGCCATTCAATACCTGCACCAGGTAGGCAGCCAGATCGTTGTACCGGCTGGAATCAATATTACATTTTCCTTCGCTTGCAAATGCTTTCCCGTTCTTTGTGAGCTGCACCGGCGGGCTGTTCAGGAAAGCCAGGAACTGCTGCACGCCGCTTGCTTTTGCGGCCTGTAAGAACCATAGCTGCCCGGCATGGCTTTTCCAGTTCCAGGTATTACCGGCTTCCAGGAACGACGGCGCGCGGCGCCATTCATCTTTAATGCCACTGGCATCGCCTTGTTGCGCGCTGCCCGCGCCAATATTAAAGCGCCACAGTGAAAGTCCTATGCCCTGCGGCTGTCCCTGGGCCGTGGTGTCCATGCTAAACAGCCAGTCAGCCAGCTGCTGCTTTTTGCTATCGGGCCAGCTGCCGGCAAACTGGCACGACCATGCATCCGATGCGCCAAAGTTGCTGATAGTCTGGTAAGTAACCCCGGCATCCACGCTTACAACCACCGGTTTAACCTGCGCCTGTACAACGCCTGCCCCGGTAACGCATAATAGTAATAGTATAATAGGTCGCATAGCCGTTCTTTAAGTAAAAAAGTAAAAAGTAAAAATAATGCAGCGATACGGTGTTGTGACTACTTTTCATTTTCGTAGCAGCTTTTACTTTTTACTTTTTTACTTTTTATTTTTAGTAACCGGTGTTTTGTTCTATCTGGTTATTGGATGCCTGTATCTCCGCTCTTGGAATGGGCAGCCAGTAATGTTTGGCGGCAAACATCCTGCCGCTTAAGGCTACCTTTCTCGTATATACGTAGTTACCGCTGCCGTCTGTTGTTACATCAACACCGTAAGCCGGCACATTCTCCGTTACGTCTGCTATTTTCCAGCGGCGCACATCATAAAACCGGTGTTCTTCAAAGGCCAGCTCCACCTGCCGTTCCTTACGGATGGCATCGCGCATCTGCGCCTGTGTAAGGCCTGCCGGGAGCGCCGGCTGGCTGGCTCTTTGGCGTACGAGGTTCATGGCGCTGTACACGGTAGCATCCGGGCCAACGGCTTCATTCTGCGCTTCGGCATAGTTCAGCAGCACTTCGGCATAGCGTAAATAAATCCAGGGCTGCAGGCCGGCCACATTCCAGGGATTGTCAATCGGGTTTTTATCATCCATGAACTTGCGCAGGTAATACCCGGTTTTGGTGGTGTTCCAGTTGGAAGGTCCGTCTTTACTGTCTTTCCCGCCAGGTGTGTATATCTGCACGGTAGTGTTCCTGTAGGCGGCGCCGTTATACAATATGGTGGCGTAAAAACGGGCATCCCTGTTGTCGTAAGGGTGCTGCGGGTCGTAACCGGAAGCAGGGTCGGTGATGTCCTTGCCGTTATTCATCTGGTAGGCATCCACCAGGTTCTGTAAAGGCGTGTTGCCCGCCCAGCCGTTATAGCCATTAGGACCGTTGGCTATTTCCATACAAACATGGCGCGCGCCAATGGCATACTGTCTTTCAAAAATGATTTCGTTGCTGCCGGGCGTCAGGAATAATTTAGCATAATCCGCATCCAGCGAATATTTGCCCAGGTCCATCACTGCTTTTGCAGCAGCGGCGGCGGCTGCCCAGGTACCGGTGTTATACAGCGGACTGGCGGCATACAGCAGCAGGCGGGCTTTCAATGCCAGCGCAGCGCCTTTGGTAGCCCTTCCCAGCTGCCAGCTGTCGTCATTTGCCAGGGGCAGCTCCATAGCAGCGCTGTCCAGCTCTGCCACGGCATAGTCAATACAATCTTTTAAAGAAGACCGGGTGAATAATGATGCATCGGTGAGGTCATCTTCCAGGTTATACACCTTATCGCCCATGAGTATAACGCCGCCGTAATTGCGGATCAGGTCGTGATAGCGGAAAGCGCGGATGAAATGCAGCTCGCCTCTCAGCTGGGTGCGATGCCCTGCGCTCATCACCACACTGTCTATATGCGTGAGCGCATAATTGCACTCGCGGATGCTGCGGTAGCTTCTTCCCCAGATGGTGCCTGCAATACCGGTGTTCTCCGGCGCCAGCTGCCCGCGTTGCACCAGCCAGGTATTATCATCATTGTTATAAATAGATTCATCTGTAAGAGAGCTCCACATGGCATATTCAAACCCACGGCCAAAGCCGGGGTTCGTGCCTTCGCCTTCCTTATCCTGCAGCTTAATGCTCATGTAGCGGTTAATCACATAATCTTCAAACAGGGCGGAGTCGGCCAGCACGGCCACATCCGGCACACGGTCCGTAGGTACAATATCCAGGTAGTTTTTTTTACACGAAGCAAATATGCCTGCCAGTGTAACCATCCATATGTATATAATATAATTGCTAGTTCTCATGGCTTCTTTTTTACTGTTTAAAACTTAACATTCACACCCAGGTTCACAATACGCTGCTGGGGGTAAAACTGGCCGCTGCTGCTGTAGGTTTGTCCCAGGCCGCCGCCTTCCGGATCATAGTCCTTCACCTTTGTAATGGTAAACAGGTTAAAGGCATTGGCGTACACGCGCAGCCCCGCAATCCGTATGCGCGACAGCACTTCGGCATTGATGGTATAGCCCAGCTCAATGTTCTTTAACCGTAAAAACGATGCATTATTCAACCAGAATGTATTGTTGTAAAGGCCCCCGTTAATAGAGGCAGAAGCCCGGTTATCCGCACGCGGATAGGTGCCGTTGGGATTAGTGGGGCTCCAGCGGTTATCGGCCCAGCTGCTGTAAAAGTTACCTACGGTGCCGGATTCGGGCAGCACATACTGGCTTACGTGGGTTTGCCCTGCCAGCACAGCGGAAAAGTCGAAACCTTTATAATCCGCGCCTAATAC
>NZ_DASTRI010000045.1:0-2783 GCF_035761305.1 Chitinophaga sp.
CGTTACCCTACGCCAACGGACCAGTGCACATTGGTCACCTGGCCGGCTGTTATTTACCTGCGGATATTTATGTCCGTTACCTGCGCGCTAAAAAGGCCGATGTAAAGTTCATTGGCGGTACGGATGAACATGGCGTTCCCATTACTATCAAAGCCATGCAGGAAAATGTTAGCCCACAGGATATTGTAGACAAGTATTACAAAATTATCAGCGAAAGCTTTGCAGATATGGGAATATCGTTTGATATTTTTTCCCGTACCTCCAGGCAGGTGCATCATGAAACTGCTTCGGCCTTTTTCCTGAAAATGTATAACGACGGCCGCTTTGAGGAAAAGGAAAGCGAGCAGTATTTTGATGAGGTAAAGCAGGTGTTCCTGGCCGACCGTTACATTATAGGCACCTGCCCTAATTGCGGCAACGATAAAGCCTATGGCGACCAGTGCGAGCGTTGCGGCTCTTCCCTGAGCCCGGATGAGCTGATTAACCCGCGCTCCGCCCTTAGCGACGCCGTGCCGGTAAAAAGAAAAACAAAGCATTGGTATATGCCGCTGCAGGACTATGAACCCTGGCTGCGGGAGTGGCTGCTGGAAGGTCATAAAGAGTGGAAGAATAACGTGTACGGCCAGTGCAAAAGCTGGCTGGACAGCGGCCTGCAAAGCCGCGCCATGACCCGCGACAGCAACTGGGGCATTAAGGTGCCCTTGCCCAATGCAGAAGGCAAGGTGCTGTATGTATGGTTTGATGCGCCCATTGGCTACATATCTGCCACCAAAGAGCTTACGCCTGAATGGGCCGACTACTGGTGTAAGGACGATACTAAGCTGGTACACTTCATCGGCAAGGACAACATTGTTTTCCACTGTATTATTTTCCCCGCCATGCTAAAGGCGCACGGTGGATTTGTGCTGCCTGAAAATGTGCCGGCTAACGAGTTCCTGAACATTGAAGGGGAAAAGGTATCTACCTCCCGTAACTGGGCGGTATGGGTGCATGACTATGTAAAGGATTTCCCGGACCAGCAGGATGTGCTGCGGTATGTGCTGTGCAGCACTGCGCCGGAAACCAAGGATAACGACTTTACCTGGAAAGACTTCCAGGACCGCAACAATAACGAGCTGGTAGCTATTTTGGGCAACTTTGTCAACCGCACCATGGTGTTGATGCATAAGCTGTGCAACAGCAAGGTGCCGCCCTTTCACCTGGATGTAAAGGACGATAAGGATGATGCAGTGGCAGCTATTTTGAAGGAAGCCAAACAAAAGATAGAAGACGCGCTCGAAAACTTCCGCTTCCGCGATGCCTTGCAGGAAATGATGAATGTAGCCCGCGAAGGCAACCGTTACCTGCAGGAAAAACAACCCTGGATCCTGGCAAAAACGCCGGAGCTGCAGGCGCAAAATCAAAAGCTCATAGATAACTGTTTGCACCTGTGCTTACAGCTTACCGCCAACCTGGCTATTTTCAGCAATCCCTTTTTGCCTTTTACCGCGAAAAAAATCTGTCATATGCTGAAGGTGGTAGACCGTATGCTGGAATGGGAAAATGCCGGCAGCCTGAAGCTGGTAAGCGTAGGCTACACCCTGCGCGCGCCGGAGCTGCTGTTCAAAAAGATCGAAGACGAACAGGTAAAAGCACAGGTAGACAAGCTGCATGCCGGCCTGAAAACAACAGCAGCTGCATCTGCCACACCGGCCGCCGAAGCAGCAGCGCCTGCCGTGCCGCCCAAAGCAGAAATACAATACGACGATTTTGCCAAGCTGGACCTGCGGGTAGGCACCATTGTAGCAGCAGAAAAAGTGGCCAAGGCCGACAAACTGTTAAAGCTGCTGGTAGATATAGGTACGGAAAAACGTACAGTCGTTTCCGGTATAGCCATGCACTTTAAGCCGGAAGAAATTGTGGGCAGGCAGGTAACCCTGGTTGCTAACCTGGCTCCCCGTAAAATGAAGGGCATCGAAAGCCAGGGCATGATATTAATGGCAGAAGACAATGGCAAGCTGGTATTTGTAAACCCTGCAGAAACGGTAACGCCAGGCAGCGGGGTAAGCTGAGAACAGCTGTCGGCCTTTAACGCTTTCAGAAAAGCCGGTGTAAATAACTTGCACCGGCTTTTTATTGCCGGTTTGAAACGCATTTCAACTATTCCTAACAACCGGGCATCCGGGGCTTTAAAGGAAAAGGGAGAAAAAAAATTTTGCGTGATAAATGAAATACAAAAAATGGTAAATTCATTAATCGAAAAAATAAGGTAATAGTCGCGTAAATGGCTAAACTGCCAATGGCTAAAAGCTAAAGCTATGAAAAGACACATCAACAAAATTGCCGTCCTGGGTTCCGGCGTAATGGGCTCCCGTATTGCCTGCCACTTTGCCGGCATAGGCGTACAGGTACTGTTACTGGATATTGCCCCAAAAGAGCTTAATGAAGCCGAAAAGGCCAAAAAGCTAACCCCGGACAGCCCCGTTGTGAAAAACCGCATTGTAAATGAAGCCCTGCAATCCGCACTCAAAAGCAACCCTTCGCCGGTATTCACCAAAGACGTGGTAAAACACATAAAAACCGGCAACTTTACAGACGATATGCCCCGTATTGCCGATTGCGACTGGATAATAGAAGTGGTGGTAGAGAACTTAAACATAAAGCGCTCCGTGTTTGAGCAGGTAGAAAAATACCGCAAGCCCGGTACCTTTATTACTTCCAATACATCCGGCATTCCCATTCATTTAATGACTGAAGGCCGTAGCGACGATTTCAAAAAATACTTCTGCGGCACCCACTTCTTT
>NZ_DASTRI010000046.1:0-4040 GCF_035761305.1 Chitinophaga sp.
AGATGTGCAGGCGGTAGAACAACCGTTGGATTTAACCATCCCTGAAAACAAGATGATGCTGGCTATCTACCTTGCAGCTCCCGAAGTGGAGAACGACAGGAGAGCGTTAAATACCTTCTTTGGTATGCGCAGGGCTAAAAAAGAAGGCCGTTGGATGGGAACCGCGCCGGTTGGCTATGTCAACAAAGTAACCGAAGTAGGAAAGAAATACATTACACCCCGATATCCCGATGCGAACATTCTACGCTGGGCATTTGAAACAGTAGCTAAAGGAATATTTACTACAGGACAAGTCTGGAAGCAGGCAAGGGAGAAAGGGCTGAAGATCAGTAGAAATGGATTTTGGGTTATAATCCGCAATCCTGTTTACTGTGGTAAAATCTTTATTCCCAAGTATAAGGACGAAGAGGCTCATTTTGTAAAGGGCCAGCATGAACCTATTATTTCTGAAGCGCTTTTTTATGAAGTTCAGGACGTATTGGACGGTAGAAAAAGAAAACGCGGAACACAGATAGTAGTGTATGATGATTTACCGCTACGCGGCTTTTTAATTTGTCCTCATTGCGGGCGGTTGCTGACCGGCAGCGCTTCAAAGGGCAAATACCGGTATTATCATTATTATCATTGTACCTCTTCCTGTCGTTGTCGGTTTAATGCAGAGAATGCAAATCAGCTATTTGTGGCGGAACTGAAGAAGCTGGTTCCCCATCCCGGTACCGGGGAGCTATACAAAAAGGTAATGGTTAGTGAATATAATAGCCAAACCAAAAATCACATGGATGGCTATAGGATGATGCTGGATCGTTTAGATGAATTGAATAAAGAGCTTTCAAAGGCAAGGCGGTTGATGCTGAAAGAAGATATTACAGCTGCAGAATACAGGGAAATAAAAGCAGAATACCAACCCGAAATCGAATCCCTGGAAGCGCGATTATCGAACTATACTATCCCTGCCGGCAAAATTGATGATTGGGTAAATAAAGCCGTAGACAACATTTCTCGACTGGATCGCCTGTATGAAAATGGAACCGTTGTAGAAAAACGTGAAATCGTGAGTTCGATATACCCCGAAAAATTGACTTTTGACGGATTCAATTATCGAACTCCTCGCCTCAACGAAGCCATTCGCCTCATATGCGCCATGGACGCTGATTTTCACCAAATAAAAAAGGGACATTCCAGCCAATTTACTGAAATGTCCCTAGAGGTGACCCCGCAGAGACTCGAACTCTGGACCCGCTGATTAAGAGTCAGCTGCTCTACCAACTGAGCTACGGAGTCTTTCCCCTTAAACAGGGTTGCAAATTTAAGACCTTCATTTAAAATTCACAAAAGTTATTTAACTTAAATAAAAAAACACCGGTCCCCCCGGTAAAAAGGAGTTAAAAGCATGGAAACAGCATATATAGTAGCCGGTTACCGTACAGCTGTAGGTAAAGCGAAACGCGGCGGGTTCCGCTTTTACCGGCCCGACGACCTGGCCGTAGATGTGATCACCGCCTTGCTGAAAAGCGTGCCGCAGCTGGAACCGCACCGTGTGGACGATCTTATTGTAGGCAACGCAGTCCCTGAAGCAGAACAGGGATTACAGATAGGCCGCATGATTTCTGTAAGGGCCCTGGGCGAAAGCGTACCGGGAATGACGGTAAACCGCTACTGTGCCTCCGGGTTGGAAACCATTGCCATTGCTACTGCCAAAATACAGTCCGGTATGGCGCACTGTATCATAGCAGGCGGTACGGAAAGTATGAGCCTGGTGCCCACCGCCGGCTGGAAAACAGTGCCTAACTACACCGTAGCCAGCACCACGCCGGACTACTACCTGGGCATGGGCCTCACCGCGGAAGCCGTTGCCACGGAGTATAAAGTGTCACGGGAAGAGCAGGACGCCTTTGCGCTGCGCTCTCACCAGAAAGCGCTGGCCGCCATTCAGAACGGGTATTTTAAAGAAGGCATTTTGCCTATACAGGTAGAGGAAGTATATGTAGATGATAAAGGCAAAAAGCAAAAACGTACCTATACGGTTGATACAGACGAAGGCCCCCGCGCCGATACCTCGGCCGAAGCGCTGGCTAAGCTAAAGCCGGTATTTGCAGCCGGTGGCTCGGTAACGGCCGGCAACTCCTCCCAAACTTCCGACGGGGCAGCCTTTGTAATTGTGATGAGCGAAACCATGGTGAACGAGCTGGGACTGAAGCCCATTGGCCGCCTGGTTGCCTGCGCTTCTGCAGGCGTGCATCCCCGCATTATGGGCGTTGGCCCCATAGCAGCAGTACCCAGGGCATTAAAACAGGTTGGTAAATCCCTGCAGGATGTTGACCTGGTAGAGCTGAACGAAGCCTTTGCCTCACAATCAGTAGCTGTTATCCGCGAACTGGGCATGAACCCCGACATCGTTAATATCAACGGCGGCGCTATTGCCCTGGGCCATCCCCTGGGTTGCACCGGCGCCAAGCTTACCGTACAGATATTGAGCGATCTGAAACGCCTGAACAAAAAATACGGCCTGGTAACAGCTTGTGTTGGCGGTGGCCAGGGCATTGCAGGCCTGATAGAGCGGATTGATTAAGTTTAATAGGGTGGGGGTAAAAAAACAGCTCCCGGATAAAAATATTTAAGGCCGGTCTTTTCAGACCGGCCTTTTTTATGTAAAAACGATCTTCTTCCGGGCAGATCGCCAATCCATACCTTCCGCCTTTAGCATGCATTCGGCAAAACTATTTTCCTATAGCCATTCTGCACCCCGTAAACAGCAGGCCACCACATTCTATATGCTTCATCCTACATAACCTCCATTGCAGTATATTTGAGCCTTACACTAACATCATGCAGATACCGGTATTAAAACAGCTCTTCCTTCGCGATCTGAATAAACTAAAGCAGGAGATCAGTGCCTACAAAAGCGAGCAGCAGCTTTGGGTGGTCGACAAAAACATTCCGAACTGCGCCGGCAATCTTTGCCTGCACCTGACAGGTAACCTGCAGCACTTTATCGGGACCGTCATTGGCAAAACAGGTTATGTGCGCGACCGGCCGGCGGAGTTTGCATTAAAAAATGTACCCCGGGCAGTGTTGCTGCAGCAGGTAGAAGAAACCGCCGCTGTTATCACTGCTGTATTAGACAAGCTCCCGGAGGATGATCTTGATAAAACATATCCCATAGTAGTGTTTGAAGCAGCTACTACTACCGGCTATATGCTAACCCATCTGGCCGTACACCTGGGCTATCACCTGGGACAGATCAATTATCACCGGCGCTTACTGGACATTTGACGGTGATGTTGCTGCGCAGGCTTCATCTATAGGTTCTTCCGGGATTTCAGCACCGGCATCCAGCAGCAGCGCCAATTCCCTGGCAGGTAATTTTTCCGGGCCCGTAATAATCGTATGTCCTTTAACGATAGTCAGGTGTAGATCAATACCGGTACCGTTCAGGTATTTTTTATAAAAGCTATCGCTGATCTTACGCCGGCCCCGTTTGCCGGTTTCATACGCCGTATAGGTTTTCCGGTTAATGCCGGTAGTAGCCGCCAGCTTTTCCTGTGTCCAGCCGAGCGTTAGCCTGATAGGTTTTAAAAAAGGATTTATCGAATTCATATAATCACTTTGAGAATAAAAAAATAATCATAATTAATTGCTACACTTTTGCGATTTGTAACGTATATTTGTTACATAAAGCGCCTGTAATCAGGTTGTTACGCAACTAGATTATCAATATAATAGCAAGATTATTTTATTGATAAGGGGTAAGAGATGACAGCTCTTATAATGGGTATTGGTGTAGCGACAATATAAAAGGATCGTTCTAAAACCAGGAATATCTTGCGGGCATGAAAAGATACCGGCTTACTGCCGGAAGAGGAAAAAAGCTAAGTAACAATGTTGCGCAGGAAAATAGAAGATAACAGCCGAGTGCCGGCAAAAATAATATGTAGCCGCTGAAGGCTACAAGAGTTTGGTGTAAGTTCCATAACATTGCGTTTAAACTTGCCCAATAACCGGGAAGCTGCCTGTTTTGGAAGACGGGGCAGTTTCCCTTT
>NZ_DASTRI010000047.1:0-8313 GCF_035761305.1 Chitinophaga sp.
CCGGCCTGCGCCCGCCTGTTTGGTGGGCTATTAAACGTTGCATGCCGTATCTGCGCTTGGATTGCTATAAAGCAGCATCAAGCGGGTGACGCCGGCCAAGGGCCGGAGCTGAAGCCTGCAAAAAATGCGGAGGGAGGATGCTGGCTGCCGTGATAGCTGTAATTGTTTACGAAAACAGATGTCTTTACGCCATTAACGCGTATAGGGGAACCTTTTAATGAAGGCTTTGTACAGCCTTTCTTCCATTCTTTTACCGTCTTGTACACTTAAAGCCTGTACGCCTTTTGCAAACCTCCATACCTGGTTGCCGGTATGGCCATCGTAAAGCTGTACATAAAACTGGCGCTGTGCGTTTAAGGCCTGGATGCTTGCTTAGACCAGGGTATGAAGCGTAGCGGGGGGAATAACGCATTATCCAGCAGGTTGGTGGCTGCCAATGACTTTGAGGAGGTAGCCAGCACTCTGCCGGAGAGTATGGCATCTACTTTCAACAGGTGCGCCAGCTGTGCTTTATCCATATAGGCCACTTTGCGGAAATCCAGCCCTGCTGCTTTCAGCAGCGAGTCGGTTGTGCGCCAGTCCTGCACTGCTACCAGCAGCTTATCCGGTTTAGCAGTGATGCTGTGCATAGTATGGGTAGGGATAATGGTGGTTGTCCTGCACCTTTGGCGCAGGACAACTATTCTATTTTAGATGTTCTTATACTTTAGATGCTTCCAGGGCCTGTTCAATGTCCTGTAAAATATCCTGCACATTTTCCAGGCCAACGGAGATGCGTATAAAGCCTGGGGTAATGCCAACGTTCAGGCGTTCTGCTTCTGTAAGCTTGGAGTGTGTGGTGCTGGCCGGATGCGATGCAATGCTGCGGGTATCTCCCAGGTTAGCGGTGAGGGTAAGCATTTTCAGCGCATCCAGGAAACGTTTGCCCTGCTCAATTCCGCCTTTCAGCTCAAAGCAGAAGATACCGCCGCCGCCGCTCATCTGCTTTTTAGCAATGGCATACTGCGGATGGCTTTCCAGGTAAGGATAGCGTACCCAGTTCAGCTGCGGATGACTTTCCAGCGCGGTGGCCAGCGCCAGCGTGCTGGCAGAATGGCGCTCCATACGCACATACAACGTTTCCAGGCTTTTGCTGAGCACCCAGGCGTTAAAGGGCGACATAGAAGGTCCTGTGCTACGGCAGAAAGCGTAGATCTCTTTTATAAGATCTTTTCTGCCGGCTACCGCACCGCCCAATACACGGCCTTGCCCGTCCATCCATTTGGTAGCGGAATGCGTAACCAGGTGTGCACCGTCGAGTATGGGCTTTTGCAGTACCGGCGTGGCAAAGCAGTTATCTACATTCAGCAGGATGTTGTGTTTATTGGCAATGTCTGCCAGCCAGCGGACGTCGATGATGTCGAGCCCCGGATTAGACGGCGTTTCAACAAAGATCATGCGGGTGTTGGGCTTAATAAGCGCTTCCACGCTTTCGGGCTTGTTCACATCAAAGTAATCATAAGTAATGCCCCATTTAGGCAGATACTTGGTGATAACCGTATGTGTAGAACCAAAGATAGCGCGTGCCGACAGCAAATGATCACCAGCTTTCATGAGGGCCATGAAGCTGGCAAAGATGGCGCTCATGCCCGATGAGGTGGCATAGGCCGCTTCGGCCTGCTCCAGCGCGGCTATCTTTTGCTGGAACTCCTCCACATTCGGATTACTGAAACGGCTGTAGATGTTGAAGTCCGTTTCATCGGCAAAGGTGGCCCGCATTTCTTCCACATTATCGTAGCAGAAGCTGGAGGTAAGGAACAAAGGGGTGGAATGCTCCATTTGCCAGGTTCTTTCTGTTTGAATGCGTATGGCGTTTGTTTCGGGCTGGTATTTTTGCTGTTCTTCGTTCATTGGAATAGATTTAAGAGCAGAAAGCTCCAGATTGTGGCCTTACGCTTTCTGCTTTCTGCTATTAAGCGTTATTTACTTTTACTTCCCAGGTAAGATTGGTGCCGGAACGGCGCAGGGTTTCTGCCACAGAACAGTATTTATTCATAGACAGCTCTACGGCGCGGGCAGCTTTATCAGGATCTACTTTGCCCTCCAGGTAGAAGATAATACGCGCAGTTTCCCAAAGGCTGGGCTCTTTACCCTTTTCGCGGTCGGCTTCGATCTCTATACGGAAATCAGTGATCTCCTGGCGCTGTTTCTTCAGGATCATTACCACATCGATAGCGGAGCAGCCGCCCAGGCCCATAATAAGCATTTGCATGGGACGAACGCCGTTATTATTACCGCCGTTTTCGATGGATGAATCCATGAGTACCGTGTGCCCGTTCTCGTCGGTAGCTTCCATATTGAATCCTTCGTCTATCCTTTTTAATGAGATCTTCATTGCTTTTGAATTTGGATGCAAAATTAGGTTAAAGTGAGGGGAACGCAAAACGGGGGACGTTGTGGTTTTGCGTTCTCCGTTCCATTGCGTAGCTTCGCGCAAATTTTTTAGGGATTGTCAGCAAAGGTTTTACACATACAAGAAGCTTTTACACTGGAATCGGGGGCCGTGCTGCCTGAGTTACGCATTGCCTATCATACCTATGGCACACCGAATGCCGCCGGCAGCAATGTAGTATGGGTATGCCATGCGCTGACCGCCAACTCCGACGTGGCCGACTGGTGGGCAGGGCTGATCGGCGAAGGCCGTGTTATTGATCCCTCCAGGCACTTTATTGTATGCGCCAACATACTGGGCTCGTGCTATGGCAGCTCCGGCCCGCTCACCCATAACCCTGCTACGGGGCATCCCTACTACCATTCTTTTCCTGCCGTTACCATCCGGGATATGGTGCAGGCGCACATCCTGCTGCGTAAACACCTGGGTATTGACAAGATACAGCTGCTGGTAGGCGGCTCCATGGGCGGTTACCAGGTGCTGGAGTGGGCGCTGGCCGAACCCAATACCATGGAACGGCTGTTCCTGCTGTGCACCGGCGCCGCTGAAAGCGCCTGGGGCATTGCCATCCATACATCGCAGCGGCTGGCTATTGAGGCCGACAGCTCCTGGCAGGAGCCGCACCTGCAGGCCGGCGCACGCGGGCTGAAAGCTGCCCGCGCCATTGGCATGCTTACCTACCGCAACTATCAAACCTTTGTACGTACCCAATCTGACCCCGACAAGGATAAAACCGATGGCTTCCGGGCTTCTTCGTATATCAACTACCAGGGCGATAAGCTGGTGAACCGCTTTAATGCCCAAAGCTACTGGCTGCTGACCAAAGCCATGGACAGCCACAATATTGCCCGCGGCCGGCAAACGGATATGGCTACCCTGCTGGGGCAGCTCACCCACCCTACCCTGCTGATGGGCATTACCAGCGATATATTATGCCCGCCCGAGGAACAGCTGTTCCTTGAAAAGCATATGCCCAATGCTACTTACCATGAAATTGATTCTTCCTACGGACATGATGGTTTCCTGATCGAGTTTGAGCAGATCGGGGAAATACTGCGTAAATGGATGCAAGTGCGCTTTTAATACCAATGGCGTGCGCTTTTACCAGGAGTTAAGTACGCTTTAACCGGCGGTTGCGGTGGGGTTGCATACCTGGCTGTTGGGGTTGGGCTTAGTATGTCTGTTGACCTTTTATTGCGGGCTGCTTATTACCGCTCTATTGTACGCCTGCCGGCAGGTTAAAAACAAACTGCGCCTGGCTGTTTTGAGCCTTGATGAAGCTTATGACGTCGTAGGGGATTGTAAGGGCTATTGAGCTGCATCAAGCGTGTGGCGCCAGCCAAGGTTTGTTTTTAATCCTGCCGGCGGGCGGTGTGTACAGGGGGCAGTGCGTGCATTACGTTCCTTTGTTTTGTTTCGCTTTGCCTTACATTACATTACTTTGCTTTACCTTAATTAGCCTTTGCGTATCTTCCTTATCTCGTTTTGCCACATAATACTACCTTACCTTTCTTACTTACCCGCCTGATTTTACTTGCCTTACTCCATTTGCATTACTTCGTTTACATTACCACATTACCACACTTACGTCATTTTACTTACATGCATTACTTACATACATTACTTTACTTAAATAGCTTTACCCATATTGTTTTGCCTGGCCTTAACTTTTTGCTTTGCTTTTTGAGCCATGTACAATATGATATCGTTAACTACCAGGCCCACATTTGGGCCTGTGCCAGTTATTTATTCACATTATTTGGGAGATACTACGTGGTTACTTAGATTCGCTTAACAAGTTGATCTCGAATGGTTCTATTGACGTTATTGACATTAGTAGCGTCATTGATTATTGGCACCGTTATCATCATTGGCCCTGTTAATTTTATTAACCGAAACACTTAAAATTCTACTGAAATGCCCCGACAACAAGGTCCTGTTTATTACACAGGCACACGCGGCGACCTGTGTTTTTACGAAATGGATGGAAAACACCTGGTTCGCAGAAAAAGTACATTGAGCGGAAAGCGCGTAAAGCACGACCCCGCATTTGCGCTCACGCGCGTATATGCAGATCTGATGGCGCAGGCATCGCGGATAGCGTCGGCTGTTTACCGTACCATACCCCGGCATGAACGGCAGCACGTGCTGTACCTTACCATGACCGGCGCTGCCCAACGTATGCTGAAGCAGGGCGTGGCTGCAGATGAAATCAGCACCAGGCTGCAACAAGCGTATTTGCAGAAGGATGAAAGAGAGAAGAAAGCGATGGATAAAGACGTTGTAGCGCAGGATGCGGCGGCAGGCATGCTGGCTGGAAAAAATGCGCTGCCTGTCTTACAGCCATGCGCGATGCTGGCTGTTACAGGTGGTATAGCACCGGCAAAGGCTTCTATTACTGATAGCTGTGTAGCAACTCCTGGTGTTACAGTTGCCGGGCAGGCAGACGATGCTGCCAATACAGCTGACCTAACGGATACGCCTATAGTTGGTAACACGCCCTCCGGACCTGTAACCGGGACTGGTTTACAGCCTGCGGGGTTGAAGGCAGGAAATGCGGCTGGCGCAGATGCTAACAATCATTTGGAATATTTGCAGCCAATAAGGGATAAGGAGCCGTTGCCGGGAGCAGTAAAGGTGGTGAAGCTGAGGGATGTAAAGAAGCATACCGGTACGGCGCGGAAAAAGCGGATTTTTGTCCGGTTGCCCAAACAGGTAAGTATACATATTACGGAGGATGGACAGATGGAGGTTGGGCTTACGAAAAGGCGTATAGAAAAAGGGCCGAGAGCGGTATTTTTATAGCGTAGACTGATTTTGATATTGTTCCTGTGCTTAAATGGCAGCGCTGAAAAGCGCAGGCAACCTGATGTGACATTAAATATAAGATATTGAGACTAATGCGTTCTATGTCCGGTGACTGTTGGCAGAAAAAATTACCTGTTTTGTGGGTCCCACCTTGCCGCCAGAAGATCTGCTATGCTATACAGCTTGTTGGGTACTTGTAAATTGCATGGCGTTAATCTCTATACCTGGCTAAGAGATGTGCTAACCCAACTTCCTATACATCCTATTAATAAAATCAAAGAACTCCTGCCGCACAACTGGGCCATCTCACAAAAATAGAAATCATACGGCTCCCTCATAACATGCACTTGCTCGTAGGCTTACTGACTTCTGACCGATAACTGGCATACACGGTAAGGGTAGTCCTTCAGACCACAACTGGTGTAGACACGTGATATATTAGATGTATTACCTATGAGAATTTCCTGCCTGAGGAGATCCTTTATTTTCATGTTATTATAATATTTTCGTATGATGTTTTGTCTTCTAGGGAGGTGCGGAAAGGTTAACACTCTTCCTGTGTTGGTTAGACGACACAACAGCGGCGACTCAGGGAACACAAGGCTGAAGACCAGCTGCAGAAGACACAACGACGGCGCAGGGGCTCAAGGAAGACGAGCAGGGGCAGAATGTTTTAGGGGAGAATTGAACAAAAAGAGCCATGCCTCAGTGAGACTGGCCCATTTTGCTTTTATAGTTTATTAAATACGGTATTGAGCTTATTGCTTAATTACGGGTGGTGGTGGAATTTCATTTGCAGCTTTCTGTAGTGCAATCTGCTGTTGTATCAACAATTTCCGGTCATAAAACCGGACTTTATTTATGGTATACTCTTTATCGTCTACAAAATAGATGTCGGCTTGATAAAAATCAGGATATTTTTCTTTAGGATTATAGTAACGACATCTGTAAAATTTTCCAGTCTTATCCTTCACTAATATAATAGAGGGATAGGTATACTTTAAAATATTTCCTATATCTTTCACGGCAACTCCTAATTCCTCTTTCAAATGTTTATTGCTTTTTACATTTTGAGGCGTTATTAATAAAAAAGCACTGTCTGGAAGTTTGTGTTCCAGATAATACATAAACTTTATTGCAACATTTTTTTGAATTTGATTCTCCGCTAACTGTGAGTACGCCTGTCGCGGATAGATAAATAAAATTCCTGTAATTAATGGTATTTGTAAAAGACTAAATCGTTTTTTGCTTTTCATACTGTATAACTATTAAAAATTTCATACTCCACAAAGACGTTACATGCGTTCTATCGTACATAATCCTCAACCCATTTTAGGCTGTCAGGGAACGGAATAGAATATGTTTTAAAGTCCTTATCTGTTATTAACATGCGATTATTATCCGGATCATTTTTATCATAAACAATGGGGAAGATCTTACCTTCCAAATTATATCCATCCGAGCTTCGTATGTTGGGATAGGCTCTTTGATTTTCATAGTATTTCCCATTAATATTAAATGAATAAACAAAGGCACCACCTTCGCCCCGGTAGTCACTTTTAAATTTAAGAATTACTCCTGTTGTTATTATAGCGTTATTTTTAAGTTCGCTACCTTTGAATTGATATACTATGAATAAATATATAAAAACAAATAAAACCACAAAAGGTATAATCCTTGCTATATTATTTCTTATCTTTTTTCTTTCTCTTTTTGTTGTCTTCAGCATCTTTAAGAACATTACTTATCATTGTACTTAGAACATTAAACTGGCCTGCGGTAAGACCATTTGCTCCAAATTGGAATGTAACGACACCTGTCCTATTTAACCCACTCGTAAGCATAGTTTTGATTCCAGAATACGAACCTAAACCTAAATGATTCATCCCTGCTGCTCCAACTGTACCACCAATCCCTCCTATAACAGTTTCAATTGCTAACCCTCTGAAAGTTTTTGCATTCTGCGAATTACTAAAAATTGACTGATCGAACCCTCCATTGATCCTATAATCCAAGGCACTTCCCGCTATCGCTCCTGCAAATGGGTTCTTCAAAAACACACTAGCACCCACACTAGTTAAATTAATATCCTCAAGTCTTTCAGAAAAACCTTCCTTGTCGCTTGTTGCCATTTGAGCGCTTGCATCTGCTAAACCAGAACTAGCCCCCAATAGCGTAAGACTTTGTCCTCCAGTAATTAGCGCCGCCCCTGTCATCATCAACCCCGAGAACCCCATTCCTAAGCCATTAGCAACTCCATATAAAGCCTCTGCTCTTGCTTTATTAAAATCTTCCTGAGTTTTTGGGGTAAATTCTTTCCACCCATTTTCCGGCGTATAATACTGATATACATTATTATAGGCCCCTTGCTGAATATTGGTCCAATAGCCATCAATTAAAAAAGCTTTCTGCCCGTTTACATAAGTATGCGACTTTGCTGTCTTTAGATCCCAGGATTCCACAGCAGTCTTAGGCTCCAAGCCATCCAAGTCTATATTTTTAATTGGATCATTTCCTGCATACTGATATGGCGTCAAATAAACAAAATCCTTTGCTATCGGATCTATTCTAAAAAATCTGCCAACTTGCGGATCATACTCACGATTGCCATAATCGTACCATTCTAAACCACTTCCGTCCTTAAACTCTTTACTATCAAATTTTTTTCCATTAAACTTGTAATTATTCTCTGCATAATTCGTTCCCTTCAACGCATTCGAACTAATCCCTGCCATCGTTAACCCAAACGGATAATAATGCGTTTCCTCAACCAACGGGCTTGATGTAACGCCTAAAGTTACGTTATCAAAGAACACATCCTGTTGGGTTTCATTACTGGTGTATACATATAGAAAACCGTTCTTTTGCATCACCATCTTGTCAACCGCCAGGGTTTGCAGCTCGTCCGGCTGGCCTTTTACCTGCCGCACGCCACTGTTGTCTTCCACTAAGTTAAACTGATCATCGAATAATGCAAAATTCAAATAGGCCTTTGGCCGGTCTTGTCTATTTTGATCAGGATCTTTCTCTTTCAACCGCTGATAATCATTGCTATTAAAATTCTTTAAAGGAGA
>NZ_DASTRI010000048.1:0-14144 GCF_035761305.1 Chitinophaga sp.
TTCATCCGCGGAAAAGCCATATCATTAGCACCCACCATTAACGGTACCAGGTATACGGAAAAGCCGAGTATAGCCGGCGTAAGCACAAAAAATATCATGGTGGTGCCGTGCATGGTAAACAGCTGGTTATAGGTTTCGGGATGCAGGAAAGTATTGTTGGGCGTAAACAGCTGCACCCGCACCAGCAGTATTTCAATACCCCCTGCCAGCAGGAACAGCACGGACAGCCACAGGTAAAGCACGCCCAGCTGCTTATGATCCACGGCAGCCAGCCATTGCAGCAGTCCCTGGTTGTTATTAATGCTAACGCCGGGCAGCGCCTGTTCCGGTTCCGGCAAGCGGATGGTTGTATTCATTGGCTATTTTAATTGCGTTAAATAAGCAGTGAGCGCCCGCAGGCTATCCGGTTCAAAAATAAAGCGTGGCATATGCGCACCTGGCTTTACTGTTTGCGGATCAGATATGAACTGGTATACATGCACGGTATCATTCGGCAACATTCCTGCCAGCATGGTTTGCCGCGCCGCAAAGTGCGTAAGGTCGGGCCCCGCCATACCGTTTGCAGCAGTGCCTTTTATACGGTGGCAGCTGCTGCAGGTGCTTTCCATGAATATCCTGGCCCCGCGCGCCGCCAATGCGCTTTGCGGTGCGGCTGCCGGCGCTGCATGCTGCTGCAGCCAGCGGTTATAGTCCGGCAGCGTATGCGCGATTACCTTTATGCGCATCCAGGCATGCTGCTGTCCGCAAAATTCGCTGCAGGCGCCTTCATAAACGCCCGGCTGCCGTATGGTTAGCCATAAATGCGTGCGCTTTCCGGGCAACATATCCATTTTACCGCCCAGCGCAGGCACCCACCAGTCATGTATTACATCGGCGCTGGTGAGCTGCAGCAGCAGCTTTTTACCGGCAGGCACGTGTATCTCATTGGCGGTAGTTACATGCTTCCCGGGGTAAGTAGCCTCCCACCACCACTGGTGCCCGGTTATAATTACATCCGGCGGCTGCGATCCGTTATCGGGCAGTATGGCGCTCATGGTGCGCACCGACCAGAAAAAGAAACCGATCACCATCAGCAGCGGTATACCCACCATCCACATCTCCACCTGGCGGTTAACATGCACCTGCGGGGGCTCCGGCTGTCCGGGCCTGGCCCTGTATTGAATGCACATGTAAGCGGTAAGCGCTATTACCAGCAACAGCATGGCGGAAGCTGCAATTATAAACCCGTTGGTAAGGTGCCGGATGCGGTCTGCCTCAGGAGTAGCCGCATCAAAAATGGTTTGTGATGCAAGTATGTATACCAATGTACCTGTCAAAGTGCTGTTATTTTTTTCGTGTAGCCATCAGGCAGGCGGCCGCCAGCCCTGCTGCCGCAGCCAATACCACCAGGGCGGTACGGGTGCCTTTGCCATCGCCTTTCAGCTTTTTACGGTCTACGTATTTATTTTCCGGCATGTACAGGGAGGCCGGCTCGCTGTGCAGCCCCATTTGCAATACCTGCGCCAGGTGCAATCCTTTCCGGGGAGTGCCCTGTTCTATCTGCTCGCGGCAGCTAAAGCCATCTGCTATTATTACCGTGTCTTTTCCCGCCTTTCTTACGGCAGGCAGCAGCACCCGCTCGCCTGCCGCCTTGCCTACCTCATACGGGCGGCCTGCCTCATAGCCAAAATAGCCGGCCATGCCGCAGCAGCCGGCATCCATCACCTCATAATGCAGCTTCATTTTATCCATTACCGCAGTATCGCAATCCATTTTCATAATAGCCTTGTGGTGGCAGTGGCCGTGCACCAGCGCTTTGGCCTGCAGCTCGGGCACCTTAAAGTCCGGCGCTTTTTTCTCCAGGAACTCTGCCAGCGTGTACACCTGCTGCTGTAGCCGTTTAGCGTCTTCCCGGTACGGGTACAGGTTAACCAGCTCATCCCGGAAAACCGCTACACAGCTGGGCTCCAGCCCTACTATAGGTATCTCGGCCCGTATGCTGTTTTGCAGGGAGTCCATAATATCATGCAGCATTTTTTTTGCCGTGTTCAGCATGCCAAAGTCATACAGCGGGCGGCCGCAGCACAGCATTTGTTTGGGTACGGTTACTTCAAAGCCTGCTGCTTCCAGCACCTCTGTGGCAGCTACCAGTGTTTCCGGTAAAAAAAAGTTGTTGAACGTATCGGCCCACAGGATCACGCGGCCTTTGCCGCCTTTTGTTTTTGCATGCTGTTTAAACCAGTCGCGGAAAGTGAGCGTGGCAAATTTTGGAATACGGCGCTGCGGCGCTACGCCGGCAACCAGCTTGAATAACCGGCCGGTGATGGGGTTTTGGGTAAGAAAGTTCACCAGCTCCGGCATTTTAGATGCCAGCCTGGCCCACCAGTATATCCACCCGAAAGCATAGGCGGCGCGGGGCCTTAATTTCTTCTCATAGTAATGGGAAAGAAACTCGGATTTATAAGTAGCCATATCCACATTCACCGGGCAATCGCCTTTACAGCCTTTACAGGCAAGGCACAGGTCCAGCGCTTCTTTTACCTCCCTGCTTTTCCAGCCTGTTTTTATCTCTTCTCCGCGCAGCATTTCAAACAGCAAATGCGTGCGGCCGCGCGTGGAGTGCTCCTCTTCCCGCGTAACCATATAGCTGGGGCACATGGTGCCGCCCTCATGCCGGCGGCATTTGCCTACACCTACGCAGCGCAGGGTGGCATGTGCAAAGTCGCCGCCGTCTTCCGGGAAATGAAAATGCGTTTCAGGTGAAGGCGGGTTGTAATTGCTGCCCAGCCGCAGGTTGGCAGTTTGCCCGTAGGGCTCTATTACCTTGCCGGGGTTCATTTTCCATTGGGGGTCCCACACTTCTTTAAACTCGTGAAAGGCCTGCATCAGCTCTTTACCGTACATCATTTCCAGCAGATCGGCGCGGGCCTGCCCATCGCCATGCTCACCTGACAGGGAGCCGCCATAGCGGATCACCAGCTGCGCAGCATCGTGCGTGAACTGCTTGTATTTTTCAATGCCATGCCTGGTAACCAGGTCAAAGGTAATGCGGCAGTGTATGCAGCCCTGCCCGAAGTGGCCGTACAGCGAAGCTTTGTAGCCGTATTTATTGAACAGGTTACGCAGGTCTTTCAGGTAATCGCCAACAGCATCCGGGTGTATGGCAGAATCTTCCCAGCCAGGCCAGGCATCTTCCACGCCCGGTACAAAGGCAGTAGCCCCTAAGCCGGACTCGCGCACTTCCCACAGCCTGCTTTCTTTTTCAGGATCATCATACAAATGCATGGAGGGAGGCTGGTCTTCCTTCTTCAGCGCCTGCATCAGCTTTTCAGCCTTTGCATCCGACTCTTCCTTGTTGGCGCCGCCAAACTCCACCAGCAGCCAGCCGTTGCCGTCCGGCAGCATGGCAATATCTTCCAGCTCCAGCCCCTTTTTCCGCATAAAGTCTATGAGCATATCATCTATGCCTTCCAGGGCAATGGGCTTATGCTGCAAAATGGCGGGCACATGATGGCCGGCGGCATAAATATCCGGATAGCCCAGTACCAGCAGGCTGCGGGCCTGCGGCGTATGCATCAGCTTTAAAGTGGCGTCCAGTATAACCACGCAGGTGCCTTCTGAACCTACTAATGCACGGGCTACATTAAAGCCTTTTTCCGGCAGCAGTTCATCCAGGTTGTAACCCGAAACGCGCCGTGGTATTTTAGGAAAGCGTTCCCGTATCAGGTCTGCGTATTTATCGCGTATGGCTTTTAGCCCGCGGTATATTGCTCCCTTGCGGCCGCCTTCCTGTATGTATTGCTCCAGCTGGGCTTCGGTGGTAGGGCCCACTTCCATAATAAAGCCGTCGTAGGTAAGCAGGGTAAGCCGTTCCGTATTATCGGACACGCGCGCGCCATAGCCTTCAAAGTACGACATCACAGAATGTACGCCGCAGGAGTTATTGCCCATCATGCCGCCAATGGTGCAGTGGTCGTGCGTGGCGGGGTCCGGACCAAATGTGAGGCCCACTTCTTCCGCGGCGCCCCGCATGGTGTCCAGCACAATGCCCGGCTGCACTTTTATCAGCTTGTTTGCTTCATCAATATCCAGCACGGCATTGTAATACTTTGACATATCCATTACCACTGCCACATTGCAGCACTGGCCTGCCAGGCTGGTGCCGCCGCCACGTGCCAGTATGGGCGCGCCGAATTTCCTGCAGATCTCCACCGTATTAATAATATCTTTTTTAGAAGTAGGTACTACTACACCTATGGGCAGCTGCCGGTAGTTGGAAGCATCTGTAGCATAAGCGGCGCGGGTGCCATGGTCAAATCTTACTTCGCCGACAATGGCGTTGCGTAAAGCCGTTTCTAATAATACCACATCAATAGCCGATGCGGCAACAGGTACTGCTGTAGTCATTGCTTTAAGCGTTCTGTCAGGACACCTTGTATTGCACGGCATCCCGGTGTTTAAAAATGAGCCCGGCGCCGTTCACCGACAGATCGGGCTTTAATGCTCCGTTTTCAGGAAGGGGTACGTTATCAAAAAGCAGCTGCTCAATGCGGGCATGGTCGTGGAAATATTCACCTATGTAAAAACGCGGTACGGCCAGGGCCACATGTAAATGCTGCGCGGGTGCGCAGTGAAAGGAAAGCGGTACCTCAAAAGTATCGCACAGGGCAGCAGCTTTTAAAAAACCGGTAATGCCCCCGCAGCGGGTAACATCTGCCTGCAGCACATCCACTGCCTGGTGCTGCAGCATGTTTAAAAAGTCAACCGGCGTGTAGGCATATTCGCCGGCTGCTATGTTGATTGCTTCGGTTGTATGTTCCCTTACAAACCGCAGTCCTTCCAGGTTGCCGGATGACACCGGCTCTTCAAACCAGCTGATATTATACTCGCTGAATTTTTTTATCTGCGCTAAAGACTGCCGTGTAGTATATGCCCCGTTGGCATCCACAAACAGTTGCAGTTTATCACCAATAGCATGCCGTGCAGTACTTACGCGCTGCACATCCTTTGCCGCATCGCGCCCTATCTTCATTTTAACTGCTGTAAAGCCTTGCTGCGCCCATGCGCCCAGCTGCGCTGCCAGCCGCTGTTGGGGGTAAGAGGTAAAACCGCCGCTGCCGTACAAAAGCGCCTCATCGCGCACCTGGCCTAACAGGCGGCATAGCGGCATATCCAGCAGCTGCGCCTTCAGGTCCCACAGCGCATTATCCACTGCAGAAAGGGCCATACGGGCCATGCCGCAGTTGCCTTCGTTGCGGATGGCGGCGCACATGCTTTCATACAAACGGGCCGTTTGCTGCGGGTGCTGCCCGATCAGCAACGGGCGCAGGGTGCTGTGAATGAAAGCAGCGGTGGCCGCATTCGCATACGTATAACCTGTTCCTGTTCTACCCTGCGCCTGCAACTCCACCAGCACCAGGGTGGTATGGTCCCATTGCAGCGTACCGTCAGACTCCGGGTAATCGGTTGGTATGGTGTACGCCTGCACCTGCAGCGCAGTAATATTATCCGTGACCGTTGTTATTTTCATTAATGCTTATGCGGCAACAGGCTTTCTACCGCATCTTTAAAAGTTTGTTTAATTACGCCGCCTTCATGCGCATCGCCTTTCAGCAGCATTTTGGAGAAATTGACCATTTCCTTGAATGTGATATGCGGAGGAATAGTAGGCACATCGGGGTCTACCACCACTTCCAGCACTGCGGGCCTGTCTGCCGATAATACTGCATCCCAGGCAGCGCCCAGCTGTTCGGGATCTTCTACCTTTATGCCTTTAAGCCCAAGCAGCTCTGCATATTTTGCATAGGGGAAATCCGGTACATCCTGCGATGCAGTGAATTCCGGGTCGCCTACCATTATGCGCTGCTCCCATGTTACCTGGTTCAGATCACCATTGTTCAGCACCAGTATTACCAGGCGCGGATCGGCCCAGCGCTGCCAGTATTTGGCAATGGTGATCATGCCGTTAATGCCCAGCATCTGCATGGCGCCATCGCCCACCAGCGCTATAGACACACGGTCGGGGAAAGCAAATTTTGCCGCAATGGCGTAAGGCACACCCGGGCACATGGTAGCCAGGTTGCCGGAAAGAGAGGCCATCATTCCCCTGCGTATTTTAAGATCGCGGGCAAACCAGTTGGCGGAGGAGCCTGAGTCGGCGCTAAGAATACAATTCTCCGGCAGGCGAGGCGAAAGCTCCCAGAACACGCGCTGCGGGTTCACCGGCTTGGCGGCGTTCATGGCTTTAGCTTCAATAATCTTCCACCAGTCCCGGATGTTGGCTTCAATTGTATTGCGCCAGTCGCGGTCTTCCTTGCGTTTGATCAGTGGTATCAATCCTTTTAAGGTAAGCCTGCTGTCGCCCACCAGGTTTACATCCATGGGATAGCGTATGCTCAGCATCTTGCTGTCAATATCTATCTGCACGCCTTTGGCCTGTCCTTCTTCCGGTAAAAATTCAGAGTAGGGGAAGCTGCTGCCTATCATCAGCAGCGTGTCGCAATCCATCATCATATCCCAGCTGGGTTTGGTGCCCAGCAGGCCGATAGAGCCGGTTACATAAGGCAGGTCATCCGGCAGCGCCGCCCTGCCCAGCAAGGCTTTTGCCACACCTGCACCCAGCAGCTCCGCAATTTCCATTACTTCATCTGCCGCATGCAATGCGCCTGCGCCCACCAGTATGGCTACTTTCTTACCTTCATTCAGTATGTCTGCTGCGCGCTGCAGCTCCGGCATAGGCGGTACGCTGTGCAACGTGCCATGGCCGGTACCGGAATGTATGCTGCCATGTATGTGAGGCGGCTTTTCAACAGCATCCAGCTCCTGTACGTCATTGGGAATAATTACGCAGGTAACGGTACGCTCTGCCTTTGCAATGCGGATGGCGCGGTCTATTACATGCCGCGCCTGCGCCGGTTCTGTGATCATGTGCACGTATTCATGCGCAACATCCTTATACAATGAAAGCAGGTCTACTTCCTGCTGATAGCTGCCGCCCATGGCCATCCTGGCCTGCTGGCCAACAATAGCCACCACGGGCTGATGGTCCATTTTTGCATCATATAACCCGTTTAGCAGATGAATGGCGCCCGGGCCTGAAGTAGCCATACAAATACCTACTTCACCAGTGAATTTGGCATGCGCGCAGGCCATAAAAGCAGCCATTTCCTCATGCCGCACCTGTATGAAATCAACATTGTCTTTTGCACGGTTTAAAGCGCCCATTAAACCATTAATACCATCACCGGGGAAACCGTAAATACGTGAAATGCCCCATTCCTTAATGCGCGAGATCAAAAAATCACTTACTTGCTGACTCATGTATAAAGCATTTTAAATGGTTAACGTGTGAAGGAGCTGTATGCCGGTAATTATTATCGTTATAATCATGCCAACACAGTGCAGTCTTTGCTGTGTGCAGCCTCATGGGCAATACTGTTCATGCTGCTGCTACACAATATATTTATCCCAGCTGCCAAACTGTTGTTTAATAACACCCCTGGGCAAGGCAAGCAGCATGATGATCAATGCTGCCAGCGTGCTGCTAACGGCCATGCCAACAGGTACATCTTTTACCACCCACACTAATACCGCCAGCGCTAACCCCAATAATAAGTTCAGGTAACGGCCTGCGCGCAATACTTCGCCCATGCTGATCACAGCAACCACCACCATCAGCGCGCCCAGTAAATGATGCAGCATGGCAGGCGGTGTTTTAATGGTCACGCCAAAAACCGCCGGCGAAAACATTAGCGCTATACCAATGCACATGGATAATACCAGCGACCACGGGAAGCTCATGCCCCAAAGCGAAGCAATGAACACAGGGCCGCGCGCTTTGGGAAAATGGCCGATATCCGGCGAACGCTTATCCATTGTACCGTTGTCAATACCGCCGCCTTTCCAGAATATCTTCCAGAAGGAATGCCCCTGTTTTTTCTTAATGATCATGAACTGCACCATGGCTATTACTTCATCTACTTCCAATGGTATCATAGGCAGCATAATAGCGGCTGCCAGCAGGCAAAAGGTGCACCAGTAGCCCACGGTAAGCGGCTGCGATATAACCAGGAAAATATGTACCAGCCCAAGCGGGATAACCAGTATGCCAAAAAACGTTACCATCCAGGGCATGGTGCGCCAGCGCGCGCTGCTGCCCATCCATCCCATCAGGAATTCAAAAGTGTAGGCAAAGGAGCCCAAGCCCGCATCTGATACCGGCAGGGACTGCGACATGGCAGAGTTCAATACATGTACGGTGCTGTTGCCAAAGAAAGGATCATAAGGGTCAGCAAGATAACCCAGCTGGTAGGCCGCCAGGTAACGCGAAACAATCCAGCCCAGGAAGCCGGTAACGATCATGATCCAGCGCTGCGGCCAGCTGGAAGGATTATAGCTCCAGCCGGGCGGCTGGTCAGGGCCCATCTCCATATACATGATCATATTGGGCATGCCGGGTATTAATACCGTGAGCGCAATGATTAGCGCTCCCACGAGGGTATCGTTGAGGTAACCTACTGCAGAAGGGCACCAAAACACAAGCGGCGCCATGCTCAGCCACACGCCGGCCCCGCAGCACAGCCATATGCTTACGGGCCGGTTGGGCGTAAGCGAGCGGTAACCTAATATCACTATCACGATGCCGGTAATAATATCGCTCCACTTCATCACCGTGGCGCGTGCTTGCAGGTGAAGCCACACCTGCCGGCCCCCGCTGGGCTGCACCGCATTTTTAAGGTAGTCGAACGTTAAAGGAGAAAGTATTACCCAGCAACCCAATATAATGATCAGCCAGTAAATCCATAATGTTTGTGCATGATGCATGTGCAGCATTTGCGCTCTTTGCTCCGCAGTCATGGCCATATCATTATGCCCATGCTGTTTCATCACCGGGCGGCTTACGCCCCGTTTGCCCATGTTGTTTTCCATAGTTTCAGTTGGCCCCAACACTGTGCCAGCCCGCTGCGCCGTACATGTAATAATTGCTGCAGCCCTTTTATATTCATCGCAGAATTGATAATTTTAACGCCTTCTCACGGCAGCATGCCTTGAGCACTATTACCTGGAATAAAATACGGTGGGACAATGAAACGTTCTTTTTGCCGGCTGCTGCTACTGGCGGCCATTTTACTGCATGCGATAAACGTTAACGCGCAAACGGGCGCACGCTATCCATTAATACCTTATCCCGCCTCACTGCAGGCCGGCAGCGGCGGGTTTAAGCTTACACCACGCACCATCATTACTACAGATGCCGAATATGCGCCGGCGGTGGCTTTGCTGCAGCAGCTGATGCAGCAGGCTTTCGGAGCGCCGTTGAAAATGACTGCCGCACAGGCATCTGCACAGGTAGCGCTGCTGCATGATGAAACCATTACAGCTGCAGAAGGCTATCACCTTACCATCACCCCGGACAAAATAACCTTGCAGGCCGGTACGCCGGCAGGCATGTTCCGCGCTGTAGAAACGCTGCGGCAGCTGTTACCGCCGGCTGTGGAAAAGAGATCCCCTGCGCTGCAGCAGGTACTGCTGCCTGCGCTGGAAATTACAGATGCTCCCGCCTTTGCATGGCGCGGCATTCACCTGGATGTAGCCCGCCACTTCTTCAGCGTGCAATACCTGAAAAAGCTGATGGACCTTATGGCCCTGTACAAGATGAACAAGCTGCACCTGCATTTAACAGACGACCAGGGCTGGCGCATAGAGATCAAACAATATCCCGCGCTGACAGCACAGGGCGCGTGGCGCACCTTTGATAAAAACGACTCTTCCTGCATGCGCATAGCTAAGGAAAACCCGGATATGGCGCTTGATACTATGCACATTATTCACCGCAATGGTAAAACGCTGTATGGTGGCTTTTATACACAGGAAGATATTAAAGACCTGGTAAAGTATGCGGCCGCGCGCTACATTGATATTATTCCGGAGATAGACATGCCCGGGCATATGATGGCCGCCATTCATGCATTTCCCTACCTTTCCTGCGAAGGCGGCAGCCACTGGGGCGAGCTGTTCTCCACCCCCATATGCCCCTGCAATGAAAGCACCTACACCTTTGCAGAAAATGTTTTTACAGAAATCATGCACCTCTTCCCTTCCGAATACATTCACCTGGGCGCCGATGAAGTAGACCGCAAAACATGGGAGAAAAGCAGCGCCTGCACCGCGCTGATGCAGCGCGAAGGATTGAAGGATGCAGCCGAGCTGCAAAGCTATTTTGTAAAACGCATGGAGCGGTTTTTCCAGTCAAAAGGCCGTAAGCTCATAGGTTGGGATGAGATACTGGAAGGCGGCATCAGCCCCACGGCTAATGTGATGTACTGGCGCAGCTGGGTGCCGGATGCACCCATAAAAGCTGCCCGCAACGGTAACCATGTGATCATGAGCCCCGGCAACCCGCTGTACTTTGATAACCCGCCGGATGCAAATTCACTTTCCAACATTTACCATTTTAATGTGGTGCCGGAAAAGCTGAACAAAGCACAGGGGCAGTTTATCATTGGCGCACAGGCCAACCTGTGGTCAGAGCATGTGCCTTCTGAAAACCGCGCCGATTATTTATACTTTCCGCGTATGCTGGCGCTGGCAGAAAGGGTATGGAGCCAGCAGCCCGACTTTGCTTCTTTTGAACAGCGCCTGCCCGCCCAGTATAAAAGGCTGGAGGCATTGCACGTACATTACCGCCTGCCGGACCTTTCGGGCTTTACCGCGCAAAATGTATTTGTTGACCAGGCGGTGCTGGATATAAAAAAGCCGCTGCCCGGCCTTACGCTGCACTATACTACAGATGGCAGTTTGCCCACGCTTACAGCTCCTGCGCTGGACAAACCGCTGGTGATCAAAGAACCGGAAACTATTAAGCTGGCGGCCTTTACCGCCGGCGGCAACCGCGGCGATATTTATACGCTGCACTATGCAAAAGAAGCCTATCAGCCCGCTGTAGCAGCGGGCGATATAAAGGAAGGACTGCATTGCAGCTATTATAAAAAATACTTCCTGAACACCCGCGGCATGAAAGGCCTGCAGCCCGACAGCCAGTTTGTTGCGCCCAACCTGGCAGTACCTGCCGCTATTAACGCGCCCACCTTTGGGTTACAGTACAGCGGCTATATTGATGTACCTGAAACCGGCGTGTACAGCTTTTATTTCCTGTGCGATGATGGCGGCGTATTAACCATTGGTGATAAAGAAATAGTGAACAACGACGGACAGCATGCGCCCATTGAGAAATCAGGACAGGTGGCTTTAGAGAAAGGGCTGCACCCTTTTAAGCTGGATTTTATTGAAGGCGGCGGCGGCTTTTCACTAAGGCTGAAGTACGGCAAAGGCAACGGCGCGGCAATGCCTGTACCGGATAGCTTTTATAAACATTAGCAAACCAAAGGGAATGTAAAATGTAAAATTTTAAATGCTAAATGTAAAAGTAAAATGCCACGAAACCCGGTACTGTATTGCGTTATCCGGATTTGCTTTTACATTTTAGATTTTATATTTATGATTTTACATTCTTTCCGGCCGCTCTCCTGGCTTAACAATTGTATGCTTACCTGCAAATAAGCATACATGACTTACCTGACTGCCCGCCATAAATCAATAACGGCAATAGCCCTCACCTGCATTGCCCTGTATATGGCTGCCTGCACCACCCCACATGGGGGCCTGTTTGCAAAGAAAACAGCGCATGAGCAATATGCCGGCAGTATTAAAGATGCCGGCCTGGCAGGCAGCGCCCTGGGCAGCCTGTGGTTTGCAGCCGCGCAAAAAGCGCTTACACGCCCGTTAACGGTAACCCTGCCGTATAAAGAAACCGGTTACTTTGCAGCAGAAAAACCCGACGCTGCCGGCTATCTTTTTACAGCGCGCCGCGGCGAACAGCTGAATATCGAAATCACTACCCGGTCATTAACCGGCTTAACACTTTTTGCCGACCTGTGGCAGCCCGCAACCGGAAATGCGCAACCCACACTGCTAACAGCAGCAGATACCAACCTGCTGCACCTGCAATACGAAGTGGAAAAGGATGGCCGTTTTATTTTACGCCTGCAGCCGGAGCTGCTGCAGCAGGGCGGGTATGCCGTTACTATTACTACCCGGCCTTCCCTGGCCTTTCCCGTTCCCGGCAACCGGCCGCCACACATTGGCAGCTTCTGGGGCGACAGCCGCGACGCAGGCGGTCGCCATCATGAGGGCATTGATATTTTTGGCAAGTTCAGAACACCGGTGGTTGCAGCAGCCAGTGGCTTTATCAGCAGCACACAGCCGAATAACCTGGGCGGCAAGGTAATATTCCTGCAGCCGGCAGGTAAGGCTTACAGCCTGTATTACGCCCATCTTGACAGTGTGCTGGTAACAACAGGGCAGCAGGTAAGCACCGGCGATACCCTTGGCCTGATGGGCAACACCGGCAATGCCCGTAACACGCCTACCCACCTGCATTTTGGCATTTATACCGGCCATGGCGCCATTGATCCGCTGCCTTTTGTAAAAACCGGCGGGGCCGCACCAGCCGCAGTTACCGCCGATACCGGACTGCTGCAGCAAACCGTGCACAGCGCCGGCCGCACTGCGCTGCATGTATCTCTTGAAAAAGGCAGCGCACCGGCGCAGCTGCCGGCTAACCAGGTTATGCGGGTAACTGCAGCTGCCGGCGGCTGGTATAAAGTGGTGCTGCCCGACAGCCTGGAAGGTTTTGTAAACAGTAAAGCCGTATCTGCCCGTCCTTATAAAAAAGAGGTAACGTCAACGATCATACGATTATTAGATGCGCCCGATACTTTGGCGGCAGTAAAAGCAACGGTGCCGGCAGGTGCGGATATCAGCCTGTTAGGACAGCAGGGCAGTTTCCGGTTTATTAGCTACGGCGGGCAAACCGGTTGGGTGCAGCTGTAATACCACCGCCGGTTTAACGGATAACACGGAACGCCCGTTAGTTAACAAGCAATACAGCCGCCATCTATTTAATAGAAAATATTCGGAAAACAGTAACTTCGGCATCGCAATTATTATTGATGAACACTCCTACCACCAATGCTGCCCTGCTGGTGCATGCCTGCGACCGCTATGAATTCCTGTATAAAGGGTTTGGATATTTTTTCTCCCGCTACTGGGATGATAGTGCGCCCTGCAACTATTACTTTGCTACAGAGGAAATACCCTGTGCTGTTCGGGGGTTTACCAACATCCGTTCAGGGAAAGGCGAATGGTCTGACCGGCTGCGGACATTACTGCAGAAAGCTATTAAAGAAGAATATGTGCTTTACTTCCAGGAAGATATGTGGCTGGATAAACCGGTGAACGGTAAGTTCATACAACAGCTGATAGCGCTGGCCCAACAACATAAATGGAACCAGGTGAAGCTGCATAGCTCTGAGGTATATAAAACAAAGGAAACAGATATTTTTATTGAAGGATTTAATGTGACGGTGGTAGATAATGCAGCCTCCGACTTCCTGATGTCGCACCAGGTTACACTCTGGAGAAAGGATTTTTTAATTACCCAGCTGCCTGAAAACGAGCATCCCTGGAGAAATGAAAGAAAAGGCACCAAAAGGCTGAAAAAGCTGAATGCTCCCATACACCACGCAGACCTTTTCGCTGAAAACGGAAAGCCAGCCATCAATAATAACCGGCCCGGGGCTGTGCGCAGCGAATACTTTACTGTGTCATGGAATGCAATGCTCTCTGATGATGTGCTGCCTTATATTGCCATGCTGCAAAAGGGCAATGAGGAAGAGCAGGCATATGCAAAAGCGCTGCAAACGCATTACGAAAACAAGTTAACACACGACGGTAAACCGAAACCCCGTAAAGAGGATATTTTTAAGAAAACGAAGAATTGGGTAAGGAGGAAGTTGGGGAAATAGCGCCTGGAACTAATCAGTGCCATGATGTTTCTTTGCGCGGCTTTCTTTATTATTACCTTATAAATATTTTCATAACAGCACAATCTACCTTTCTAATAACAAGGTCTTTTGATTTTTTGTTGTTTGGAGGATTAGTGTTTACCGGCAGTTCACTGCCTTCCAATTCAGCAGTTTCTTTAAAAGTTTCGTAAGATATTCTAACCAGGTCAATCCATTTTTTATCAGTCAAATCTAAACAGTTGCCGAGCGATATAACAGCGCCCAATACCGCAGGTTTTTTTTTCTTTTTCCGGGGAGATG